>JAURCL010000004.1 GCA_030828465.1 Acidimicrobiales bacterium
GTGGATCTACAACGACTTCTTCTGGGCGCTCGTGCTCATGTCGAACGACTCGAAGCGACCGATCACCTCTGCGCTCGGTCGCCTCCAAGGAGAGTTCGTCACCGATTACAACTTGCTGGCCGCCGGAGCCATGATCGCGGCGCTCCCGACCCTCATCGTCTTCTTCATCCTGCGCCGCCAGTTCATCTCCGGTCTGACACTCGGCGCCACCAAGGGCTGAGCCGGAGGGTTCGCCGAACCCTCCCGTTAGCATTCGCCGCCGACGGTTCGTCCCGTTCGACGAACCGCACGTATCAAGTAAGGGAGTACCCCACATGGCCACCGGAACCGTGAAGTTCTTCAACGATCAGAAGGGCTTCGGATTCATCAGCCGCGACGGAGAGGACGACTTGTTCGTCCACTTCTCGAACATCGAAGGCTCCGGCCGACGCACCCTGGTCGATGGCCAGCAGGTGGAGTTCGAGGTCGGCGAGGGACGTAAGGGTCCCGAAGCCGTCAACGTCAAAGCTGTCTGATCATCCTCGACCCCGTTCGATTCGGGTCCTCCCGATAGCACGCGCCGACTCCCGCCTCGCCGAGCGAGACGGGAGTTCGTCGTTCCCGGGACCGTTCAGCCGCTGTTGCGGAGTCCGGTCGCGATGGCGTTGAGCGTCAACTGGATGCCCCGCTGCACCAACTCGCTGTCGTCGCCCGCTCGGAGGCGCTGCAACAGGTCGACCTGGAGCACGTGGAGCGGGTCGAGGTAGGGGAAGCGGTTCGTGATGCTGCGGGCCAGCACCGGGTTATCGGCGAGGAGGTCGCCCGAACCGGTCACCTCGGTCAACAGGCGGATCGTTGTCGCGTGCTCCTCGGAGATCGCGGCGAAGATCCGCTCCGCGGCGGACCGATCGACCGCGAGTCGATCTACGTAGCGCTCGGCGATCCCAAGATCCACCTTGGCGAGCACCATCGCCGCGTTCGAGAGCGCGGTGCGGGTGAAACGTGAGCCGTGGTTGAGCACGACGACCTCATCGAGACGTCCGGCTGCCTCCGCGGCCGCGAGAGCGCTGCCGAGCCCGAACCATCCGGGGAGTGACAGCCGGCATTGGCTCCAGGCGAAGACCCACGGGATGGCGCGGAGGTCGTCGATGCGGTCGGAGGCCGACCGCGATGCCGGTCGGCTGCCGACGTTGAGTCGGGAGATCTCGCTGACCGGAGTGACACTGCGGAAGAAGCCAGCGAAGTCGGGATCGTCGTGGACGAGCGATCGGTAGGCGCGGTGGGAAGCGTCAGCCAGAAGATCCATGAGGTCGTCATCGACCACCGGATCATCGTCGTCGCCCGACCTGAGCGTCGCGGTCAGCGTGGCCGAAACGAGCGTCTCGAGGTTGCGGGCGGCGGTCACCGGGCGCGAGTACTTCGCGGCGACCATCTCGCCCTGCTCGGTGACCCGGATATCGCCGTTCACCGTCCCGACGGGCTGAGCGAGGATCGCCTCATGGGCCGGGCCGCCTCCTCGACCGACCGTTCCGCCGCGTCCGTGGAAGAGGCGCAGGTGAACGCCGTGGCGCGCCGCCACGCCGACCAGGCGGCGCTGGGCCCGGTGGAGCGACCACTGCGACATGAGGTAGCCGCCGTCCTTGTTTGAATCGGAGTAACCGATCATGACCTCGTGCACGTTCCCGAGCGCGGCCACGCGATCGCGGTAGACCGGCAGGGAGAGCAGTCGGTCGATGACCTCGGGGCCGGACCGCAGGTCGTCGATGGTCTCGAAGAGCGGGGCGATATCAAGCGGTTCGAGGCCGGCGTGTTCGGCGAGCACCGCCACCTCGAGGACATCACTCACCGACTCGGCCTTCGAGATGATCAGTTGACCGAGTACTCCTCGTCCGTGGAGCCGCTGCGCGCGAGCTGCGGTATCGAGCACCGCCAACTCCGAGAGCACCGCGGGCTCGGAGGCGGCCGCGAGTGTCGCCCTGCCCTGCATGAGATCGAGCAGGAGCGCGATCCGGTCATCCTCGGAGGCAGTCCGGTAATCGAATCCTGACGAGCGGGTGAGATCAGCGATGACCTGCTCGTGCACCGCTGAGTTTTGGCGCAGGTCGAGTCGGCAGAGATGCGTTCCGAAGGTGGCGATCGCGCGGCGGAGGGGAGCCACCCGGTGGAGGGCAAGATCGGCCGCGCCGTGGGATTCGAGGGAACGCTCGACGGCGCGGAGGTCGTCGACGCACTCGGTGATCGACGCGTACGGAGGGAGGGGGTGGCGGGGCTCGGTCCCGGGGACCTCGTCGAGCACCTCGGCGAAGGTCGCCCAGAGTCGTGCGTGGATTCCGCGGAGCGCCCGGCGGTAGGGCTCGTCGGCTCGGAAAATCGAGTCGTCACCGGATGCCTCGGCGAGAGCGAGGAGCTCAGCCGTCGGGCTCACCAATCGAGCGGACATCGAGAGTTTGCGCGATAACCCGATCAGCCCGAGGAGATGATGGCGGGCGGCCGCGCTGGCGTTCGCTGTCACCGCGTGAGCGAGCACCTCGGAGGTCACGAAGGGGTTGCCGTCGCGGTCCCCTCCGATCCACGAACCCATCTGGATGAGATCCGTGCCGTCGATCGTCCTTCCGAGCCGAGCCTGAGCGAGATGTTCCACCTCGGCCTGCAGTTGGGGCACGACCGTGAAGAGGCTCGATGCGTAGTAGCGGAGCGCCTCGTTCACCTCGTCGTTCACCCTCAATTTCGAGAGACGCAGGATCGCTGTCTGCCAGAGAGTGAGCACCTCGTCGCGCAGCGCGGTATCGACCTCGGCGGTGGCGGAGGGCGACGAGGGGACAAGTCGTCGATGCTCGAGGAGATCGGAGATGCGCTCGACGACATCGAGGATGGTCTGGCGCCGCACCTCGGTCGGATGTGCGGTAAGCACCGGGGAGACGCGCAGGTGCCCGAGGGCGTTGGCGACGGCGGATGCGTCGATGCCGGTGTCGAGAAGCGCGGTCATCGTCGCAGCCACACCACCTGGACGGTCGACTTCTCCGGCGTCGAGATGCTCACGCCGCCGATGCTCGAGGTGGAGATCCTCGGCGGTGTTGGCGAGGAGCGCCAGCCACCCGAACGCCCTGACGACATGCAGGATGTCGTTGATCTCGGCTCCGTCGAGGTCAACGCCGAGGGCGGAGATCGGCGACTCTCCCTGACGACGCGACTCCACCGCAGTGCGACGGACCCGCTCGATGAGGTCGAACACGGGCGCACCGGCCTGATCGGCGATCACCTCGCCGAGGATTCGGCCGAGCAGGCGGATGTCGTCTCCGGAGTCGATGTCGGTCATGTCTCACCATTGTGCGTCGTAACCCGGCGGATCGGACGCTCACTCCTGTGCGCTCGGGTCAACCATCCACCACAATGTGGAGGTGCGCATCACCTTCGCCACCGCCGAATTGGCGCCGCTCGCCACCGTTGGCGGCCTCGCCGCCGCCGCGAGTGGACTGATCAGCGCGCTCCGTCGCGCCGGGGTAGAGGTCGATGTTCTCCTGCCCGACTACGGGGGTGTGGAGCTCGCTGGCGAGGAGCGGATCCCGCTCGCGCTCCCGGACTGGGCGGGGCCGGGTTCGATCCGTGTCGGTGAGCACACGATCGCCGGGCGCGTCCATCTGGTCGACGTGCCGGGAATCGCTCGGAGTCACCCGTATCTGCAACCCGACGGGCGGGGCTGGCTCGACAACACCGAGCGGTTCCTCCGATTCGCGCGCGCCGTCGCAGCGTTCGTCGACGCGCGCGGAGCTGATGTCGTACACCTGAACGACTGGCACACCGCGACCGCTCTTGCAGCGATCGACCCCGCGGTCCCGACGGTGCTCTCGCTCCACAATTTGGCTCATCAGGGGGCGACCGGCTCGGAGTGGCTCGACGTGATCGGTCCTCGAGGGCGTCACTACGAGTGGTGGGGCGGGCTGAATCCGCTGACGGGGGCGATTGCCCTCGCCGACCGGGTGGTCGCGGTCTCACCCCATCACGCTGCCGAAATCTTGAGCGTCGAGGGTGGGTTCGGCCTCGATGGACCGCTCCGCGACCGTGGCGGCGCGGTGACGGGGATTCTCAACGGGATCGACACGGCGCTCTGGGATCCGAGCACTGACCCGGCCCTGCCGGCGCCGTTCTCCGTCGAGGACCTCGGGCCGAGAGAGCGGTCGCGCGCCGCGCTCAGCGAACGACTCGGATTCGCCGACGACGGGCGTCTGCTCGCGGTCGCAGTGACCCGCCTCACCGATCAGAAAGGCATCGATCTTCTCGAGCCGGTCGTGCCGCTGCTCGACGAGTTCCCGATGCGCCTCGCCATCCTCGGCTCGGGCGAACGAGACCTCGCCGAGCGCCTCGCCGATCTGTCGGCGGCTCATGCTGATCGGTTCGCCTTCGTCGAGGGATACGACGAGCAACTCGCTCACCTCATGTTCGCCGGTTCGGATCTCTTCGTGATGCCGAGCCGGTTCGAGCCCTGCGGGCTCACCCAGATGCAGGCAATGCGCTACGGATCGATTCCAGTGGTCACCGGTGTCGGCGGGCTCGTCGACACCGTGCCGGACGTGGATGCGCATCCGCGCTCGGGACGCGGCTTTGTGGCTGATCGGGCCGAGGTCGGACCGGTCATCTCCGCGCTGCATCGCGCCGCCCGGCGATGCGGGGATCGCCGCCGACTCGCCACGCTCCGCCGGCGCGTGATGTCGGTCGACTGGTCCTGGGACGGGCCAGCACGCGAGTACGCCGATACCTACCGACGGCTCGCTCGCGATAACTGACGCACCCCGAACGTCTTGCCGCTGAGCGGTACGCTCGTCGGCGATGGCTCTCGATCCGAAGGTTCTGGTGATGGTGCTCGCCGGTGGAGAGGGCAAGCGGTTGCTCCCGCTCACCAACGACCGCGCGAAACCCGCGGTGCCATTCGGAGGCACCTATCGCATCATCGACTTCGCCCTGTCGAACTTCGCGAACGCCGGCTATCTCAAGATCGTCGTGCTCACCCAGTACAAGAGCCACAGCCTCGACCGGCACATCTCTCAGACCTGGCGCTTCTCGACGCTTCTCGACAATTACGTGACGCCGGTGCCTGCCCAAATGCGTCGCGGCCCGCAGTGGTTCCGAGGTTCGGCCGACGCGGTGTATCAGAACCTCAACCTCATCTACGACGAGCGTCCGGACATCGTCGCCGTGTTCGGAGCGGATCACATCTATCGAATGGACCCACGACAGATGGTCGAGCAGCATCGGACGCGCGGGGCTGGTGTGACTGTTGCCGCGATCCCGGTGCCACGTTCCGAGGCCTCCCAGTTCGGCGTGATCGAAGCGGATCACGACGGGCGCATCATCGCCTTCCACGAGAAGTCGGCGAACCCACCGACGATGCCGGGCGACGACACTCGCTGTCTCGCGAGCATGGGCAACTACGTCTTCGACACCCAGACCCTGATCGACATCGTCACCCCGAACGAGGAAGAACCGCTCTTCGACATGGGCGGCGATGTCATTCCCGCCCTCACCCGTCAGGGCGTCGCTCAGGTCTACGACTTCTCCACCAATGTCATCCCCGGTCAGGACGAGCGGGAGAACGGCTACTGGCGCGATGTTGGAACCATCGACGCCTACTACGAGGCGAACATGGACCTGATCGCTCCCGTGCCGATCTTCAACCTGTACAACGAACGCTGGCCCGTGTACACCTACCGGAAGGCCCTACCGCCGGCCAAGGTGTCCCGCGGTGTCGGCGGTGAGCCCGCCTTCGTCGACGGCAGCCTTCTCAGCCAGGGCTCGATCGTGTCGGGCTCACATGTGGAGCGTTCGATCATCTCTCCTCGCGTGTTCATCGACCACGACGCCCACGTGACCGACTCCATCATCATGGAGGGCGTGCACATCGGCGCTGGTGCCCGGCTCAACCGGTGCATCGTCGACAAGAACGTAGTCATCCCGAACTTTGAGCGGATCGGACTCGACCGCGCCGCCGACGCCGAGCGCTATACGGTCAGCGACAACGGCATCGTCGTCATCGAGAAGGAACGCCGCTTCGGCTGATCAGCGTCCACTCAACTCGGCGACGACTGGGGCGAAGACCTCGGCCTCGTCGGGGCCGACGATGACATAAGAGAAGCCCCAGCGCTCTCGGCGCGCGAGAAGATCCTCGATCAGCTTCGACGGCGGGCCGATCAGCGCGAACGGCGATTCGGCGATCATGTCGCTTGAGGCTCCGGTGAAGGCGGCGATGCCATCGATCGCGCCGGAGACGTCATCGGTGACCTGCACGAGGAACGCTCGGACGTTCATCTCGATCTCCGCGATCCGCTCACCGGCGGCCTCGACGACGATCGCGTGTTTCGCGTCGACGGCCTCCGCCGACATCGAGTCGAAGGTCGAGCCGTCGACCGCTCCTGAGGTGAGCGTCGCGTTGATGCCGACGATGTCGGCGTGCCGAGCGGCGAACTTCAGCACGCGCGGACCTCCACCGCCAATGAGGATCGGGGGGCACGGTCGCTGCACCGGTTTCGGCAAACCGTCGTAATCGGTGATCGTGTAGTGCTCGCCCGAGAACGAGAACGGTCCGTCGGCGAGACAACCGCGGATCACCTCGAGACCCTCGATGAAGCGGCTGACGCGCGTACCGGGCGGGTCGTAGGGGATGCCTGACCGTTCGTAATCCACGGCCATCCAGCCGGCGCCGAGACCGATCTCGAGCCGACCGTCGGAGAGCACGTCCATCGTCGCGAGCTCCTTGGCCAAAACGAGTGGATGTTTGTAGTCGTTGTCGTGGACGAGGGCACCGACCCTCAACGTCGTGGTGGCGTCCGCCACCGCTTGGAGGGCGGGAACCGGGGCGAGTTGACCGTCGAAGTGATCGGGCATGGTGAGCGCCGCGTACCCGAGATCCTCGTAGCGACGCGCCGCCTCCACCCAGGCCTGCCGGTCGGGCGCGGTTGACGCCTGGATGCCGAATCGGAACGGGCGGGGGGAGTCGGACATGACCGGACACCGTAGTCGTCCATCGGTACGCTCGACCCGTGGGCCGGATGAGTTGGATTCTGCGCCTTGGCCTGGTGATCGGCGCGGCCTCTCTGCTCGTCACCGGGGTCGTCGCGGCCGTCGCGCCGCAGATCTGGCGGGTAGCGAACGCCCATCGGGAGACCCCGGTCGAACTGCCCGAATTCATCCCGCTCTCCCAACGCAGTTATGTCTACGACCGCGCCGGCAACGAGATTGCGGTCTACGAGCTCGAGAACTCCCAACCCGTCACCCTTGCCGAGGTGCCTGGCCACGTCATCGATGCCTTCGTCGCCGTGGAGGACAACGAGTTCTGGGTGCACCACGGGGTGAACGTGCGCAGTCTGGTGCGCGCGACCCTCTCGAACTTCGCCTCGGAGGGCCCCGTCCAAGGTGCCTCCACCATCACCATGCAGGTCGTCAAGAACGACTTCATGGCCGGCTTCGAGCGCGACAGCCGATACAAGATCCTCCAGATCGCCTACGCCGTGCGCCTCGAGAAGGAGATCTCGAAGACCGAGATCATGGAGCGCTATCTCAACACGGTGTTCTTCGGCAACAACTCCTACGGCATCGCCGCCGCCGCCGAGACCTACTT
Organism: Acidimicrobiales bacterium; assembly: GCA_030828465.1. Classification (GTDB taxonomy): domain Bacteria; phylum Actinomycetota; class Acidimicrobiia; order Acidimicrobiales; family Ilumatobacteraceae; genus Casp-actino5. The sequence goes on from JAURCL010000004.1 coordinate 7,589, forward strand.
CGGTAAATCGGTCCCCGAACTCGACTTCATCGAGGCCGCCTTCCTCGCGGGACTGGTCAGGGCTCCATCGAGTTACGACCCGATCAACCGGCCCGAGCGAAGTCGCGCGCGGTTCCGTCAGGTGCTCGCTCGGCTCGTTGAGGACGAGTTCGTTACCGAAGCCGAGGCCGAGACGATTGAGGCCGAGTTCGTCATCCCTGAGCGCGTCCAGCGCATCCCGACCCGTGAGGTCGACCGCACGTATTACACCGAGGCGCTCCGGGAGTACCTGCTGAACGGCTCGGACCTGCTCGGCGAGACCTACGAGGAGCGCTACACCGCCCTCTACCGAGGAGGTCTGCGCATCCACACGACCCTGGACCCTGATCTTCAGGCGGCGGCCGAGGAGGCGCGCGACCTCCTCCCCGACACTGTTGAGGGTTTCGATGCCGCGCTCACCTCACTCGACACGTCGTCGGGGGCGATCCGCGCGATGGTCGGCGGTCGCGGCTTCGTGCCCGGCCAGAACGAGGTGAACCTCGCCCTCGCTCCGAGCCAGACCGGATCGAGCATCAAGATCTTCATCCTCGCGGCGGCCCTGCAGGCCGGGGCCATCCCCGAGGACGTCATCGACGGAACCCGGCCCTGCTCGCTTCCGAACGTCGGCAACAACATCGAGCCCGTCTTCGAGATCACCGGCGGGGTCGACGGCGGCATCGCGACCCTCCGGGAACACACCTACCGATCGATCAACTGCGCCTTCGCGCGACTCTCCCAGATCGTTGGACTCAACCGCGTCGTCGACACCGTCTACCGGATGGCAGGATCGATCTACCTCGACCGCGAACTCCCGGCCGATGTGCGACTTCCCATCGAGCCCTTCGCGAGTTTCGCCACCGGCGCCAACGAGATGAGCACACTCGATATGGCGGCGGGCATGCAGACGCTCGCGAACGCCGGGGAGCACCTTGAGCCTTATTACGTGGAGCGCATCGAAGATTCGAGTGGACGACGCCTCTACACGCACCGCGGCGAGCCTTCCCGTGTGCTTGACCCGGGAGTCGCGTTGACGGCGATCGACATCATGAAGGACACCCTCACGCTCGGAACCGCCCGACGCGAGCTGTCCGACTTCGCGGCTGCGCGTCCGGCCGCCGGGAAGACCGGAACCCAGCAGAACAACTACACGGCATGGTTCGTGGGGGGCACTACGGAACTCGTCACCGCGGTCATGGTTCGCGACCCCGACCGGTACACGGCGATGGTCTCGATCCCCGAGTTCGTCGAGCAAGGGGTCCCGCGGGTCCAAGGTGGCACCTTCCCCGCGCAGATCTGGGGGGCGTATATGACCGAGGCGCACCGGGGCGTGCCCGCCACCGATTGGTCGGCCCCGCCGCCGTCCCTCCGCGCGCCGGTCCGGCTCTACCTGCCGGGCACCGAATGCGCGCAGATCGTCGTCGGCTACCAGCAGCCCATCCCGACAACCACCCTGCCCCCGGTCATCGATCCCGACACCGGCCTGCCGGTCGAGACCGTCCCCCCAGTGGTGGAGCCCCCGGCGGACGGGGTGGATCCGAACGCACCGATCCCGATCCTCGAACCGGTGACGACCGCGACCACGATCCCTCCGGAGGTGCTCGACCCCTACGCGCCTCTGCCCTCGGTGCCCCTCGACGCCTATGTTGAGACCTGTGCGCCGCCCGAGGGACCCTGACCGCCGATGAGCGCAGCCGAGGCTCTGCTTGAGCTCCAGCGAATCGACACCGGCGCCGATCAACTCCGGCACCGGCGCGAGCACCTCGACGAGCGAGACCGGCTCGTGGCGGTGACGGCGCAGGTCAACAAATGGGAATCGACACGTCGTTCGTTGGTCGACCGCATCGCCGAGACCGCTGGGATCGTGGAGCAGGCGGAGGCCGAGGGAAGCCGCATTGATGCGGAGACCGCCCGGCTCAACGCTCAGATGCGCACCGTGATCGCTCCCCGCGAGGCGGAGGCCCTCCAACACGAGCTCGCCACCTTGGCCGGCCAACGAGCCGAGTCCGATGAGCGGGGTCTCGTCGCTCTCACCGAGCAGGGCGAGGCCGAAGAGGCGTTGGCTGCCCACCTCGCTGCTGAGGAGTCGATCCGCGAGGCCGCTCGATCGGCCGATGAGCGACTCCAGATCGCGGAATCCGGTATCGAGGCCGAACTCGCCGAGCTTGAGCAACGACGTCTAGGGGCCCGGGCGCTGCTTACTGAGGCTCTCCTCGCCCGATATGACCGGGTTCGCTCGAAGATCGGTGTCGCCGCAGCGCGGCTCACCGGTTCGCGGTGTGAGGGTTGCCATCTCGATCTCTCGGCCGCCGAGGTCGACGAGGTGCGGCGGGCTGGAGATGACGAGTTCCCCGATTGCCCACAGTGCGGGCGGATGCTGGTGCGCTGATGCTCTTCTGGTTCGTCGCCACGGCGGTGCTCTCAGTGCACCTCGTGTTCCGCGATCTCGCTTTCGATCACCGCTTGCTCATTGTCGGCGCAGTTCTACCGGTGGTGGGAGGGCTGCTCGGAGACCCTTCGGCGGTGCTGCTGTCGATGGCGGCGCCGGTGGTGGTGCTCGTCGCGGTGATGGCGTTGACCGCTGGCCGAAAGCCCATCCGGCGCACCTTGCTCGGCCTGCCCATCGGGATGTTCCTCCATCTGGTGTTCACCGGATCATGGACCGACGGACAGCGATTCTGGTGGCCGACGCTCGGTGGCTCCACCGCCGACATCGTGTCCCCAGTCTCCTCTCGAGGTCTCTGGAATCTGCTGCTCGAACTGCTCGGCTTCGTGCTTCTGGTCGCGATGCTCCGAAGAGCCCGTCTCGATGACCTCGAACGACGACGGGCATTTGTCGCGCGGGGCACTCTCGACCTGTCGGGCCGATGACGTGCTGATCCTGGTTCGTCACGCTCGGACCGCGTTGAACGCCGGCGGACGCCTCCAGGGACGGACCGACGCGCCGCTCGACGAGGTGGGAGAGCGGCAGGCGGTCGCGCTCGCCGAACGACTATCGAGTTTCACACCGGCGCTGATTCTCACGAGCCCGCTCCAGCGCGCGCAGAGCACCGCCGCCGCCATCGCCGAACGTCACGACATGACCCCTGAGATCGACGACGACTGGATCGAACTCGACTACGGGGAACTGGAGGGGGCGCCGATCAGCGGGGTCGACGCGTCGGTGTGGCGCTCATGGCGGGACGATCCCGAGTTCGCGCCCACCGGCGGCGAGTCGTTCTCCCAACTCGATGCCCGGGTCCACGGCGCCTGCCGTCGGCTCATCGAGAGAGCGGCGGATACCGATGTGATCGTCGTGAGTCATGTCTCGCCGATCAAGTCAGCGGTCTCGTGGTCGCTGGGCGCGCCCTCGACGATCGTGCACCGGATGCGGCTCGGTCAGGCGGCGATCTCGCGGATCGACCTGTCCGGCGCGAACCCGGTGTTGGTCACCTTCAACGAGACACCCGACTGAGGTGTCATCGCTCGTAGATCGGCACCTCGGGACCAAGGAAGTCGCGAAGGAGCGCGAGCACCTCTCCGGGTTCAGCGTGCCGGCCGGTTACGTGCTTGGAGTAGATCGTCTCTCCGTCGATGACCACGTCGAACACCCCGGCCGAACCGGTCACCAACGTCAACTCTGAGATGACGTGCTGGTAGTCGTGCATGATGTCCCTCGCCGCGCCCACGGCGCGGTCCGAATAGTCTCAAGGGACGCAGTAGGTAATCGAGACGCGATGCATCGACTTGACCCTACCCGGGACGCTCCGAGCGGTCGCCTCCCCGCCTGAACGCGCCATCGGTGATGAGGAAGACCAGGCAGGCGATCGCCCAGATCACGCTGCCGATGATCACCAACCAGTCGCCGGCTTGGATGCCGGCCAGCAGGTAGACCATCGCCGATGCGAGGAAGAGCATCCAGCCGATGAGGTGCCCCCGACGCATCACTCGACCCTAGCGACGACCTGCCGACAGACGACCTGCCGACAGGGGAGGGGCAGATGGACCCAGGCACGCCCCTCATCGCCTACGGTGCAGATGTGATCGACGAGGGACTACTGCTGCGAGAACTCGACTCCGATGTCGAGCGACTTCTCGAGCGTCACCTCGATCGATCAAAAGAGTGGTTCCCGCACGAATACGTTCCCTATGAGCGAGGTCGCGAACACCGGGAGGGTGACTGGCAGGGCACCGACGCCGATCTCGGTGGCGCAGCCATTGACGATGCGGTGCGTTCGTCGCTCATCGTCAACCTTCTCACTGAGGACAACCTTCCCTACTACTTCCGAACCGTTGAAGGCACGCTCGGCAGAGATGGCGCTTGGGGTGAGTGGGTGCGCCGGTGGACGGCAGAAGAGGGCCGCCACTCGATGGCGATTTACGGTTACCTCATGACCACCCGAGCGGTGGACCCTGTTGCTCTCGAACGTGACCGGATGGCCCAAGTGAGTTCGGGGAAGATCCCTGAACCGCCATCGGTCTGTGACGCACTCGTGTATCTCTCATTGCAAGAACTCGCCACGCGTATCGCACACCGTTCAACCGGAGCAATGATCGGTGACCCGGTCGGGCACGAAGTGATGTCACGAGTTGCCTCCGACGAGAACCTTCACCACCTGTTTTACCGAGACCTTGCGGCAGCGGCGTTCAAGGTCGCACCAGACCAAATGATGTCAGCCGTGCTTCGACAGGTGTCCGGATTCGAGATGCCTGGCTTCGGCATTCGAGACTTCGCCGCCCATGCCCGCCGCATCGCATCGGCAGGGATTTACGACCTCGCGGTCCACCACCAGCAGATTCTCGTGCCAGTTCTCCTGCATCAATGGGCGGTCGACAAAATGTCTGGCCTGAACGATGCTGGGAACAAAGCCCGTGAGGCACTGATGGCTCGACTCGACAAGAGCGCTCGCGTCGCAGAGCGACTCGTCGAACGTCGAGGCAACGCCCTGGCTGCCCCAGCGCTGTAACCAACCGCCGCACGACAGGCGTCCGATGGTGACGGGGAGTCGGTCTGTAAGCGGGATTCTGTGGTGCCGAGGCACCGGTGACCATCCATCTTTGCGGCCTACCCGGGAGTTCCCGAAGGCGGACGGGCGATCCCCTCCCTGCATGGCCTTGCTCCGGATGGGGTTTGCCGAGCCGCAGCGATCACTCCCTGCGCTGGTGCGCTCTTACCGCACCGTTTCACCCTCACCTGTGCCCGGTCGCCCGGGCCATCGGCGGTCTCTCTCTGTTGCACTGTCCGTCAGGTCGCCCCGACCTGGCTCTCGCCAGCATCCTGCCCTGTGGAGTCCCGACTTTCCTCGACGCGGTCATGCCGCGCCGCGGTCACCCGACCGACTCCCCGTCGCAGCGGAGTGTACGGGTCAGCAGGACTGGTAGGCGTAGACGAAGGTGTTCTCCGCCGGCGTCTGCAACAGGGTTGAGAAGCGGGAACCCTCATCGTCGACCGCGCCGACGACCAGTTCGATCTGGTCGACCCGCCCGAAGGTCGACGGGACCGCGTAGGGGATCGGGAAGCCGTCGGAGGTCCTCTCCGGCGTACCCGCGAGCTCAGGGCCGACGTAGCCGTGGAGCGCGGCGGAGCTTTGCACGGCGAGGGTCGCCGAGCGGCGACTCGCGGCGGCACCCTGGACCATCGCGGCGCGACGGTGTGCTGGCGCATCGAGCAGGCCGACGACGTGCTGGTAGGAGTGGGCGAGCATCGTTTCGAGGGCGTGCGAGATCGCGCGCACATCCCGCATCTCGTCGTCGGTTCCTTGGACCGCGGCCAGAATCGGCTCGATGTAGCGGGTCATGACCCACTCGTTCGGGCAGGCGAACTGCTCGCCGCCGCCCGCTTCGATGATCGCGCCGAGAGCGCCGGACGCCGCGACGTGGTCGGAGATGAAACGGTCGATGTAGGTGGACTGCGCGGCCGAGAACATTCCGCCGTCGGCCATGGCGGTCAGGCCCGCCACCACCGTGTGCTCGAGGGACTGCATGGTGCGCATGAGGACAACGTCGTCGACGATGCCGTCGGGGAGCGGCGTCCCCTCGTCAGCGAGGCCGACGCGGCCGGGAGCGGTGTCGCCACCGAAGTCGGCGGCGCAGGCGGAGAGCACCGCACCGCCGAGAAGGCTCACGCCGCCGGCTCGCAGCAACGTGCGGCGGTCGAATCCGTTGGGTCGTGCGGCTCGGGGGTGGTTCATCGTCGATCTCCGGATCAGGCGGGGAGGATGGGCTGGGCGTTGTTGACGAGGAGGGAGGTGAGATCGGTGCCGCGTCCGGTGAGGTCAGCGAGCACCACGCAGTGCCGCGACTCCGCCGAGATGATCGAGGCGATCAGCTCCGAGGCAGGGCGATGGTTGAGCAGGCCGAGCACCTCGATATGCGTGGCCGCCGCCGCCGACTCGAGGTCGTAGGCGGCCTCGGCCGCGCCCGATGAGGAGAACGCGCCGACGAGGGCGTCGAAGACCTCGTCGTTCCGGCTGTCAGCTGAGAGTCCGGTGAGCCCGGCGATCGACTGGGCGTAGGCCTCGTGCTGTTCGCTCATCGCTTCCCAGATCGCCCCGGTAGCGCCGGCGGCCATCGCGGCGTCGTAGAGGTCTCGCGCCGTCAACTCGAGGCGCTGAGCGAAGCGGAGGATGTCGAGTTCAGCGGCGGTGAAGTCGTTCTCGGCGGCGGTGACCTTCGAGGCTCCAGCGATCGCGACCACGGCGCCGGCCAAACCGGCGACGAGCATCGCCCGTCGGTCGCGGGCCCCGGTGGCCTCGTCCAGATTTTCAGTTCCCCTGGGGGCGTCGTTCACGGGGAGGTCCTTTCAGTGGTCGTCGAGCGTCGGCTGCGGGAACAGTCTGCCCGACCGCCGTTGCGGCTCCACATTCTAGAAGTCGAGGGCCGAGAGGCCGGGAATCCACTCGCGCGAGCGCTCGATCGCGTCGCTCCAGCGGTCGCGAATCGCGCTGATGCGCGGCTCGATCACCTCGATGGGTCGCCACTCATCGGCGAGGTCGCCCACCGAGGGCCAAAGCCCACCGGCGACCGCGGCGAGTCGAGCCGCACCAAGGGTGGTCGCCTCCACATGTGGGGAGACCTCCACCGTCCGACCGGTCGCGTCGGAGAGCGCGCGAAGGAAGGTCGGGTTACGACTCATCCCACCGTCGACGCGCAACGCGGTGATGCCGATCGAGCCGTCGGCTTCGGCCGCCTCGACCAGGTCGACTCCCCGGTTCGCCACTCCCTCCAGAACGGCGCGGACCACCTGAGACCGCTCGCTTCCCCGGGTTAGCCCGAGCAGGGTGCCCCGAGCCCCGTAGTCCCACGATGGGGTGCCGAGGCCGAGCGGTGCCGGCACGAAGACAACGCCGCCGGAGTCCTCGCATTGAGCGGCCAGTTCATGGCTCTCGGCACTCGTCGAGATGAGCCCGAGGTCGTCGCGCAGCCAATCGACGTTCGACCCGGCGGCGAGCATGACCGCCTCAAGCCCCCATTCGAGGGCACCTCGCTCGGCCCAGCCAACGATCGGGAAGCAGCCGTTTGGGGCTCGTCGCGCCTCGGCTGGTGGGTCCCCGCCGACGACCATGTCGAGCATGCCGCCCGTCCCGAAAGTGATCTTCGCGACTCCGGGACGCACGCACGACTGGCCGATTAGCGAGGCCTGCTGGTCACCGACGATCGCCCTGATCGGTGGTGACCCGGGAAGCGCCTCGGCCAGCGCCAGCTCGCCGCAGGAGTCGAGGATGCTCGGCAGTGAGCCCGGGTCAAGGCCGAAGATCCCGCAGGCCGTCTCGTCCCACCCATCGCCCGACAGGGAGTACAGACCGGTCACCGCGGCGTTGGTGTGGTCGGTCACATGGGCCGATCCGGCGCTCAGCGTCCACGCCGCCCAAGAGTCGATGGTGCCGATCAGAACGTCGGCGCGGTTCACCCCGCTGGTGGCGATCAGGTGAGCGGCCTTGGTCGCGGTCTGGTTGGGCGCGATGTCGATGCCGTGCTCGGCTCGTACCGCGAGGCAGTCACCGATGGTTCGCAGGTCCTGCCAGCCGAGCCCGGTCGACACGGGCGCACCGCTCTGGCGATCCCACACCACGGTGCTCGCCCGTTGCGCCGTGATCGCCACCGACTCGGGGGCGCCGCGACGCGCCACGACCTCCTCGGCGCACGAGAGCAGGGTGGTCGCGAGCGCGACCGGATCGAACTCAACCAGTCCCGGGGCCGGGGTTGATGGCGGGAACGGCGCCTGGACGACCTCGAGGATCTCGCCGGGGCCTGGATCGACCGCGGCTGCCCGGATGCTCGAGGTGCCGATGTCGATGACGAGAATCATGAGCTCTGGCGCTCCTGTGAGGGGAGGAGACCCTTGGTCCGCAGTCGCCCGCCGAGGAATCCGCCGAGCAGACCCGCTCCGAGCACGACCGTCAATTGGAACATCACGTTGAACCAATCGACCTCGTCCCCAGTGAGCAGCTCGATCATCACGAGCACGGCCTGTGCGAGGAGATAGGTGACGCCCGCTGCGACGAGACCGTGCATGAGCGGCATGCCGACGCGCTGCACCCAAGCGGCGCAGCCGCCGCCCACGATGAATCCACCGATGAACACGAGGTAGAGCGCTGGCACCACTCCGGGTGCGGCGGAGTCGGCGACCAAACGGGCGATTACGGCCGCCGGTACGGCGAAGACGAGGGATACGGAACCTCCCGCGCGAAGGGCGGCGGTGTCCCAACGGCGCACTGGTGTCTCGGTCATAGGGCGAATGTACGCCGAGGCGGCGGGCTCGTGCCCGTTCGCCCACTCTTCACGGAAAGTTTGTCTGCACGTCTTGCAGATTGGGGTGGTGGTGACGTACGTTCGCGACGTGCGCAGTCCTGCTGAGCTCGCCGAGGCCTTCCGGTCGAACGGTCTGAAGCTGACCCCGCAACGTCAGTTGCTCTTCCAGCTCCTCGACGGCAATCAGCGGCATCCCACGGCGGATGAGTTGTTCGCTGAGGCGTCCGCCCGGATGCCCGGCATCTCGTTGCGCACCGTGTACCAGACCCTGAACGATCTGGTCGCCATGGGAGAGCTGTCGAGCCACACCCTCGGGGGTGGCGCGACCCGCTTCGACCCGAACACCTCCGAGCATCACCATTTGGTGTGCACGAGGTGTCGGAGCGCCCGCGATGTCGCCGTGTCCAACCTCGACGCCCTCCAATTCGTGGGCGGCGACGGCTTCCGTATCGAGCGCACCACCGTCGTGTTCGACGGCCTCTGCGCGGAATGCGCCGAAGGTCGCGCCGGAGACGGCCCGACCCACAACCCACAAGATCTCCACTAATCCCCAACAAGGAGCAGCAATGACAGACAAGTGTCCCGTGGTCCACGGAACGAATCCCCCGACAACGACCGCGGCCAACCAGCACTGGTGGCCGGAGCAGCTCAACCTCGGGATCCTCCATCAGAACCATCCCGCGTCGGTCCCCATGGACGACGACTTCGACTACGCCGAGGAGTTCAAGTCGCTCGACCTCGCAGCCGTCAAGGACGACCTTCGCGCGATGATGACCGACTCCAAGGACTGGTGGCCGGCCGACTACGGACACTACGGCGGTCTCATGATCCGCATGGCCTGGCACTCCGCCGGCACCTATCGCATCGAGGATGGCCGCGGAGGCGCGGGCACCGGCAACCACCGATTTGCCCCACTCAACAGCTGGCCCGACAACGGCAACCTCGACAAGGCCCGCATGTTGCTGCTCCCGATCAAGCAGAAGTACGGCCGGAAGATCTCCTGGGCCGACCTCATGATCCTCGCCGGCAACGTCGCGCTCGAGTCGATGGGCTTCAAGACCTTCGGCTTCGCCGGTGGCCGCGAGGACATCTACGCGCCTGAGGATGACATCTTCTGGGGCCCCGAGACCGAGTGGCTCGCCGACCAGCGCTACAGCGGTGACCGCGAGCTGGCCAATCCGCTCGGTGCCGTCCAGATGGGTCTCATCTACGTGAACCCCGAGGGCCCCAACGGGAACCCCGATCCGGTGGCCTCTGGGCGAGACATCCGCGAGACCTTCCGTCGCATGGCGATGAACGATGTGGAGACCGTCGCCCTCACCGCCGGCGGACACACCTTCGGCAAGGCTCACGGCGCCGGTTCCCCCGATCTCGTCGGCGCTGAGCCCGAAGGCGCGCCCATCGAGCAGCAGGGCACCGGCTGGAAGAACGGCCACGGCTCGGGAGTCGGAGGCGACACCACCACGAGCGGCATCGAGGGTGCTTGGACCCCGACCCCGACGCAGTGGGACAACAGCTACTTCGACATGCTGTTTGGCTACGAGTGGGAGCTCACCAAGAGCCCGGCGGGTGCCCAGCAGTGGAAGCCGTCCGATCCGGCGGCCGCCGAGCTGGTCCCCGACGCGCACGATCCGTCGCGCCGTCACGCCCCGATGATGACGACGGCTGACATGGCCATGCGCATGGACCCGGTCTACGAGCCGATCTCCCGCCGCTTCCACGAGAACCCCGAGGAGTTCGCCGACGCGTTCGCTCGCGCCTGGTTCAAGCTGACCCACCGCGACATGGGTCCGAAGGCCCGCTACCTCGGCACCGAGGTGCCGGCAGAGGACCTCATCTGGCAGGACCCGGTTCCGGCCGTCGACCACGCGCTGGTCGGCGATGCCGAGATCGCGTCGATCAAGGAGCGTCTCATCGCTTCCGGGTTGACCGTCGGCGAGCTGGTCAGCACCGCCTGGGCGGCGGCGTCCACCTACCGCAACAGCGATAAGCGCGGCGGCGCCAACGGTGGTCGTATCCGTCTCTCCCCGCAGATCGAGTGGGAGGCCAACGACCCCGACCAGCTCCGTCGTGTGCTGTCGGTGCTCGAGGGCATCAAGGCTGAGCTCGAAGCGTCGGGAACGAAGATCTCGATGGCCGACCTCGTCGTGCTCGGTGGCTGCGCGGCCGTCGAGTCGGCGGCTCGGGCGGCCGGGTTCGACATCGTCGTTCCGTTCGCGGCGGGTCGCACCGACGCCAGCCAGGAGATGACCGACACCGAGTCGTTCGCTGTCCTCGAGCCGAAGGCCGATGGATTCCGCAACTTCGTCGGCAAGGGCCACGAGCGCAAGGCCGAGCACCTGCTCGTCGACCGGGCGCAACTGCTCACCCTGAGCGCTCCAGAGATGGCGGTGCTCGTCGGCGGACTCCGTGTGCTCGGCGCCAACACCGCCGGCTCCACTCACGGTGTCTTCACCGACCGCGTCGGCGTCCTGTCCAACGACTTCTTCACCAACCTTCTCGACCTCAACACGGTTTGGTCCGCCAAGGCGGGCACCGACGACGAGTTCGAGGGGCGCGACCGCGCGAGCGGTGATGTGAAGTGGACCGGCACCCGCAACGACCTCGTGTTCGGCTCGAACTCGGTGCTCCGCGCTATCTCGGACGTGTACGGATCGTCGGACTCCGGCGAGAAGTTCGTGCGCGACTTCGTGAAAGCCTGGGACAAGGTCATGAATCTGGACCGGTTCGACCTGAAGTGATCCAACCGAAGTGACTGGCGCGAACCGGGTCGGGTTCCGCGGGTGTATCCCGCAGGACCCGGCCCGGTTCCGTCGTTTTCACCCGGCTCGTCGGGTGAGTGCGCGGACGTCTGAACGGCGGCTGCTCTCGCCGGTCCGGGCACCCTCGACAACCTCCGGGCTCCGCTCGACCGTCTCGACGAGTGACAGCGACTCATGCGCCGGGTGGTGCGAGGCCGCCTAGGGTCCACGCGGGATGAGCGGCTCGGACTCGACCACCGACTTCGGTGAGCACGCAGCTCGCATGGAACTCGCCCGCTGTCTCGATGTGTGCCTCGATTGTCGGCAGTGTGTGGAGCTCTGCGGGGTCTTCCCTGCGACGATCGAGCTCGTCGGGACGCGGTCGAGTGCTGACACGGGTTTGCTGACCCCGATCGAACAAGACCGGATCATCTCGCTCTGCTCGCACTGCGACCTCTGTCGTGACGGCTGCCCGCACCGGCCCGGGGTCGGAGCCGAGGCGGTCGATCTCCCCTCGGCCATCGAAGCGGTCAGCACCGCCCTCCACCGAGCGGGGCGACTCGGGTGGCGGGCCGGATTCGCGGGTCGCGCGGTCTCCTCTGAAGGAACCCTTCGGTGGTCACGCCGTCTTCGGCGACTGGTAAATCCGCTGCTTGGGGCTCGTGTCGGTGGTGCTGCCCGGCGCGCGATGTCGCTGATCTTCGGCCTGTCTCATTCGCGGCCACTTCCGGCTGTGTCGGATCGGTCGTTCACCCAGTGGTTCGCCCAACGTGGGAGACCGGTCGGTGGATCCGAGCGTCCGGTTGCGATCGTGCCGACCTGCTTGGTCGATCAGTTCGCCCCGGAGTTCGGTCGTGACGCGGTAAGCGTGATCGAGGCGTCGGGGACGGGCTGCGATCTCGTCGGTGTCACCTGTTGCGGGGGAGGGCTCCTCGAATCGGGCCAGCTCGATCGCTTCCTCCAGCTCGCCGCCCGCAACCTGAGGGTGCTGGCAGACGTCGACGGCGGCATCGTCGTGCTCCAGTCGGGCTGCCTCGACGTGTTGCGCTCGGACTATCCACGGCTCCTTGGACCGACCGCCGAGGACATCGCCTCGCGGTCGCACGGGCTCGTCGAGCACCTCGAGGCCATCTCGCCCGAGGTTGGCATCGAAGGTGTGCCCGGCCTGCCGGCTCTGGTTGGCCTCGTCGGATCGCCTCGGGGACGCGCGACCGGCGAGGACGAACGGCTCGCCGCGCTCCTCGAGCGGAACGGCATCCGAGTCGTGCGCATCGAGAGCGGATCGATAGGGGAGGGCCCGGGCGCGCTCGCCGAGGCGCGTGACGCCGCGGAGTCGACCACCCCAGACGACCCTCCTCGAGACCTTGCGCTTTTTGGGTTGAGCGTCGTCGTCAATCGGGTGGTTGAAGAACGGCTCGGTCGGCCTGTACAGCCCGCTCAGAGGCTGTTGGCGGCGCTTGCGCACGCCCACTCAAGCCGGTAATCGCACCGCATCCGATGGTGTCGACCCGATGCCATGCCGGTGCGGGCGATGGCATCGGCGGCTTCATCGCTGGGAGTGATGGTTGGCCTACGCCTCTGGAATCATGCCGAGCGGCGTTCTATTCTCGGGATCTCGCAGGAGACCAGGGGGCTTCATGTTGGCGAACCACGAACTGGAATGGCGGATGCTGGGGGCGTGTCGGGGACTTGACGCCTCACTCTTCTATCCCGACGAGGATGACACGGCCGAGGAGGCCAAGTCGGTTTGCGAGCACTGCTCGGTCCGCGTCGCCTGCCTCGAATACGCCCTGACCAATCGGGAGAAGGTCGGCGTCTGGGGCGGAGCCACCGAGCGTGAGCGCCGCCGACTCCTCCGCCAGCGTCGACGCACCGCCTGACGCGCCTGTCCCTCGACTGGGCGGCGCCCCTAACCTGAGGTCGATGGGATCGACCGACCCGCTCCTCGAACACGGCGGCTGGCCGGGGCTGATCGGCGCCCTGCTCGCTCGCAAACACCTCACGGCCACCCAGGCCCGAGACGCGATGACCACGATCCTGAGTGGGAACGCCACACCGGCGCAACTGGTCGGATTCATTGTCGCCCTGCGGTCCAAAGGGGAGACTGCTGAAGAGTTGTCCGGCCTCCTCGACGCGGTGCTGAGCGAAGCCGAGATCGTTCCCCTCGAGGGCTCGGTCCTCGATCGCGCGGTCGACATCGTCGGCACCGGCGGTGACCGTTCCCACTCGATCAACATTTCGACGATGGCCGGTCTCGTCACCGCTGCCGCGGGGGTTCCGGTCTGCAAGCACGGCGCCCGGGCCGCCTCGTCGAAGTGTGGTACCGCTGACGTGCTTGAAGCCCTCGGCGTGGCCGTCGAACTCGGACCCGAGGAGGTCGCCGAATGCGTCGCCGATGTGGGCTTCGGATTCTGTTTCGCTCCCCGGTTCCATCCGGCATTCCGTTTCGCCGCTCCCGCGCGACGAGAGATCGGCATCCCGACGGTGTTCAATCTGCTCGGCCCGATGGCGAATCCGGGTCGAGTCCGCCGTCAGGTGATCGGCGTGGCGGATCCGAGTTTCGCCGACCGAATGGTCGAGACGCTCGCATCCCACGGCTCTACCCATGCTTGGGTGGTGCACGGTGGGGGTCTCGATGAGCTGAGCACGACCGGGGCTTCAGAGGTGATCGAGTTGAACGGTGGGATTCAGCGCCGTCTCACCGTGGAGCCCTCGGAGCTCGGGCTGACGAGAGTGAACGACGAGGATCTGCGCGGCGGTGACCCCGAACACAACGCCGAGGTGGTCCGCCGAGTACTCGGTGGCGCGCCCGGCGCGCACCGCGAGATCGTGCTGCTCAATGCGGCGGCGGGACTCACCGTCGGTGGGGCCGTCGACGGGCTCGCCGAGGGGATCGAACTCGCGTCCGCGGTGATCGACGATGGTCGGGCCGCCGACCTTCTGGAACGGCTGAAGCGGCGCTCGAGCGAGCTCGCCGATGGCTGAGTCAGTTCGCAAGGCAGGGAGGCGGCGATGACCGCAGTTTCGGCGCCCGCCTCCTCGGCCAACCTCGGCCCCGGATTCGACGTGCTCGGGCTCGCGCTGTCGCGTCGGACCGTTGTGGGCAACGGACCCGCCCCTGCTTCGGGAAGCGCATTGGACGAGTCCCATCCCGCCGTGGTCGCCCACCGAACCGCGGGTGGCTCCGGACCGCTCTGGGGCATCGGCGGCATTCCGATGGGTCGCGGGCTCGGGTTCAGCGGCGCGGCGCGGGTCGCTGGAGCGATGCTCGCGCACGTCGAACGGGACGGACCAGCGGCATCGAACGACCGTGGCACCCGGACCGAGGTTCTCCGTCTCACCGCAGCGCTTGAGGGGCACCCCGACAATGTCGCGGCCTCGGTGTTCGGAGGGCTGGTGATCGCTGATGGCGACCTCGTCAGCCCGGCTCCCGTCCACCTTGGTCTGAGCGTCGTGGTCTGGGTGCCGGCGGCCGATTCGACGTCGACCGATCGCTCGCGAGCCACGCTGCCCGCGGTCGTCGCGCGACCGGACGCGGTGTTCAACATGGCGCGGGTGGCCGCCTTGGTCATGGCGGCATCAGCCGGCGATCTCGCCCTTCTCCGACGCTCGGTCGCCGATCGCTTGCACCAAGACATCCGCTTCTCCGCGGCGCGGGCATCGGCGGAGGCGGCAGCAGCAATGGAGTCGGTCTCGGGCGTACACGGT
Source organism: Acidimicrobiales bacterium (assembly GCA_030828465.1). GTDB lineage: Bacteria > Actinomycetota > Acidimicrobiia > Acidimicrobiales > Ilumatobacteraceae > Casp-actino5. Next base: position 22,783 of record JAURCL010000004.1, read on the forward strand.
GTATGGCTCTCGGGCTCGGGCCCAACGGTCGCCGGATGGGCGCGAGCAGACGAGCTCGAACAGGTCGCCGCCGCCGTACGAGAAGCGACCGGAGCCTCCGCTGATCAGGTGCTCGGACTTGCGGTGGACCGTGAGGGAGTGCGCGTCGAACCGTAAATCGGGCCTCGTCGAGCTACGGGTTTCCCCTCTAGACAGCGAGCGCGAGGCGCGGCACTTCGGTGTCGAATAGCAGGGGGAAGCGCCACTCTCCCGTGCACGAGACGACCTCGGCGCGTCCGGCGATCCGCTCCAGATGTCGGCCGAGCATGAGCGCCTCGCCGATCGGGTCGACCGGGTCGTGGCCCTTCATCGATGGGTGATGGAGCACCCCGCCCTCGATGTGGAACTCGAGTTCACCGTCGCGAACCGTGAGTGCTCCGGCGTCGAGCACCGCTCGGACGAGCGCGGTGCGCTCCAGGGCGCCGAGCAGTTCGGCCAGCCGATCCCGGCAGGCGGCCGCCTCCTCGAATCGTTGTCCGAGCGCGAGATCGCGCATGCGGGTGGTCGCCTCCTCGACGACCGCGGTCGTCTCACCGCGGAAGAGGTCGACGATCGTCGCGACCGCGAGGTCGTACTCAGCGCGGTCGGCGAAACCGGCGCAGGGACACGGAGCGACACCTAATTGGTGCGCGGTGCACGGCGTTGCCTCGGGACGTGGGGTGTGGCCGCGCGGGAGTCGCACCGAGCACCTTCGGATCGGTACCACTGACTCGATCGCTTCGATGACCGCAGCGGCGCGACGGTGGGATCCGACCGGGCCGAGATGCGGCGAGCGTCCGTCATCGGCGCGCACCACCGAGAGTCGCGGCCACTCCTGCGTGGTGTCGAGCCGAATCCATGTCGGCCGCCTCGGGTGACGTCCGACCCGGTTGAACCGAGGGCTCGCGCTGATGATGAGACGGCGCTCGAGGATCTCAGCGGTGAGGGGATCAGGGGTCTCGAGATGCTCGATAGAGGAGAGCTGTCGCAGCATCGGGCCGATCGTTCGTCGGTCGTCGCCACCGAAATAGCTCCTCACGCGCTGACGCAGATTGGTCGCCTTGCCGACGTAGATGACATCGCCGACCGCGTCGCGGAAGAGGTAGACGCCGGGCGAGCGGGGGAGATCGGTGGTGAGGCGCAGCTTCGCGGCCTGCGGGTGTCCGCCAATCGTGCCAAGTTGCATGAGGTCGTCAATACCGGTCACCCCCCAAGCCGAGGCCCGCTCGATGAGCAGATGCAGTAGGTCGGTGGTCGCCCGGGCGTCGTCGAGGGCCCGGTGGCTCGGTGAGTTCGGGAAGCCGAACCGCTCAGCCAAGGTGCCGAGTCGGAAGTTCGGCACCTCGTCGCGCAGCAGCCGTCGAGCGATGGCGAGCGTGTCGAGCACTGGTGGGCGGAACTCCTCGCGTCCAGCCCGCTCGAAGGCGGCGCGAAGGAAACCGACGTCGAAGCGGGCGTTGTGCGCGACGACGACGCAGCCCTCGCAGAACGTGGCAAGACTCGGGAGCACCGATTCGATGCGTGGGGCGGTAGCGACCACGGCGTCGGTCAGCCCGGTGATCAAGGTGATCTGCGGAGGTATCGGTCGGCCCGGGTTGACAAGGGTCTGATACGTGCCGAGCACCTCGCCGCCTCGCACCTTGACCGCGCCGATCTCGGTGATCGCGTCGGAGTCGGCGCGGGTGCCGGTGGTCTCGAGATCGACGACGCAGAACGTCACCTCGGAGAGTGCGAGCCCCAAGTCGTCGAGGCTGCGCTGGCGAAACACAGCCCCAGTCGAACACGAACATCTGTTCGTGTCAAGCCATCCCATTGACCGGCGCACCGGTACGATCGTTCTATGGCTCGACCGGGGGCGCGACGCGAGGTTCCCCCCGACGACCCCCGGCACCTCCGAGTGTTGATTGAGCTGCTCGTTCCTGTACTCGTGCCCCGTGACGGGCCGCCGCTCGACTGGTGCCCCGATGCGGTGGTCGACACCGTGGCGACTGCTCCCCGTCCCGACCGCCTCGGGGTCGGACATATCAAGCGGATCGTGGACGCGCTCTCCGCACCGGACATCCGGCGGAGATGCGCCGAGCTCGTCGACCTCGATCGACTCGATGAGCGGTGCCGACGATGGTTGGCCAACGAGCCGGAATGGTGGGGTCGAGCGGGCTCGTCGGACACCGAGTCCGATGACGATGGTGGGAGTGACGACGACCCATCGGCGCTCAGGCGCGAGGTCCGCAGACGTCATGCAGCCGAGCAGAAGGCCGCCCGCGCCGAGGAGGCGTTGACACGGGAGCGGGCCGAGACCACTGACCTTCGTGACCGGATTGCGGAACTCGAGTCGGCGCTCGACAAATCAGCCGCTGAGCACGATGCCCTCGATGAGTCGCTTCGCTCCGCGCGGATGGACCTCCGTCATGAGCGCGACCGACACGCCGCCACCACCGCCCGGCTCGAGCGAGCGACCGAGCAGGCCGGCATCGCAGATGCGGCCGCGCAGGAGGCGGAGGAGGTGCGCGACCGGGTTCTCGATGAGCGTCGGGATCTCCTCGGCGACATCGAGCATCTCAGCGACATGGTGAAGGGCGCCGAGACCTTGCTCGCCGGGCTTCGGTCCATGCTCCCCCCGCCACGCGAGGGCGATCGTCGCGAACCGGTCCGAGTACCGGGCGCCTACACCGGATTACCCGACCGGGCGGCCGACCATCTCATGCGGTGTGGCGCGACGGTGATCGTGGATGCCTACAACGTCACCCTCGGTCGCCTCGGTCACCTCGACATCGCCGAGCAGCGCGAGCGGCTCCTCAGCGGGTGCGAACAGCTCGCGGCCCGCACGGGGGCCGACATCGTGGTGGCCATCGACGGAGCCAACATCGTCGGCGCTCATGCTCCGGCGCGTCGGCACGTCCGAGTCCTGTACTCGCCCGAGGGTGTCGATGCCGACGACACGATCCGGGAGGAGCTTGGCCGAGTGCCCGTCAGCCGTCCCGTCGTCGTCGTCACCGACGACCGGGCGATCCGGACCGACGCCCGCGCCCTCGGCGCCAACCTCGTCGACAGCCCGGTCTTCGCCGACCTCCTCTGGGGCAGGTGAGCGGTCACTCGACCGGAGGACACCGACATGCGACGCGACGCTCCACTTCCCACGCTCGACGAGATCCGCGATCGTCTCGCAGGGCAGGGCATCACCGCGCTCGGTGTGGCTCCGGCCGAGGTGCTCGACCGCGCGCGGTCAGCACTCAAGGAGCGTGGCTCGGCCGGACTGGCCGACTCGATGGAGTTCACCTACCGAGACCCCGAGCGTTCTACCGATCCTCGGCGCGCGGTCGACGGCGCCCGATCGATCATCGTCGCGGCGATGCCGTACGCGGCAGGTGTCGAGCCCGAACCGATTCGGCCCGGATGGGCGAGGGTGGCCCGTTACGCCCGAGCCGACCACTACGAGGATCTCCGACGAGCGCTGCGCGCCGAAGCGCGACTCATTCGGGCCGCCGGCCACCGGGCGGTCGCCTTCGCCGATGACAACTCCCTGGTCGATCGAGAGGCCGCCTATCTGGGCGGGCTGGGTTGGTTCGGCCGCAACGCCAACCTGCTGATCTCGGGTGCTGGGAGCTTCTTCATCCTCGGGTCGATCGTCACGACCGCCGACTACCCGCGCTCAGATCCGGTTGGCGACGGTTGCGGTACCTGCTCGCGATGTGAGCCCGCCTGTCCGACTGGGGCCATCGTTGCCCCCGGGGTGATCGACGCGCGGCGCTGTCTCGCCTGGCTTATGCAGAAGCCGGGGACCTTCCCAGTCGAGTACCGGGAGGCGCTCGGAGATCGTCTCTACGGCTGCGATGACTGTCAGGAGGCCTGCCCGCCAACCGTGCGACTCAGCCCGCGCTCCACCGAGGCCCTCGGCGAGAGTGGACCCTCCCACGTCGACGCCCTCGAGCTCCTCGGCTCCGATGATGAGACGTTGCTCGATCGATATGGACGCTGGTACCTCGCCAATCGCGATCCGATCTGGCTCCGCCGAAACGCGGTGATCGTCCTGGGCAACACCGCCGCACCCGGGGATGGGCCAACGGTCGCTGCTCTTCAACGTCTTGCCGAGGGTGATCAGCCGATGCTCGCCGAGCACGCGCGGTGGTCGCTCGAGCGGCTCCGCGAGCGCGGTCGGGCCGAGACGGTCGAGGAGGCCGCCCGATGAGACATCTGCTCGTCACCAACGACTTCCCACCCAAGGTGGGAGGCATCCAGTCGCTCCTCTGGGAGTGGTGGCGGCGCCTGCCTCCCGAGTCCTTCGCGGTGCTGACCAGCCCGCACCGCGATGCGGCCGCCTTCGATGCGGCGCAGCCGTTCGCGATCGAGCGCGTTCGGGAGCCGGTGCTGCTCCCGCATCGGTTGATGGTCTCGCGGGTCACCGAAGCGGTCGCTCGCACCGGATCTGAACTCGTCGTCCTCGACCCCGCCGTACCCCTCGGCATGATCGGTCCTCGACTCGGCCTGCCCTACGCCGTCGTTCTGCATGGAGCCGAAGTCACGGTGCCCGGACGGCTTCCGGTGACGCGTCCTCTGCTCGCGAAGGTGCTGCGAGGGGCGAGCCTGGTCATCTCGGCGGGGGAGTACGCGGCGGTCGAGGCGGAGCGCGCTGCGCGCTTCGAGCTCCCGATCACGGTGATCCCGCCCGGGGTGGACGTCGATCGGTTCCGTCCGCTCGGAGCCGCCGAGCGAGCTGCTGCTCGGTCGCGTCGCGGGTTGCGATCCGAGCACGAGGTCGTGGTCGCGGTGTCGCGTCTGGTTCCTCGAAAGGGCTTCGACGTACTCATCAGGGCTGCCGCCCGACTCGCCCCGGCTCGGCCGAACCTGCGGGTGCTGATCGCCGGTGCCGGCCGTGATGACCGACGACTCCGGCGCCTTGTCGCCGAGACCGGCGCCCCGGTGAGCCTGCTCGGTCGGGTTCCTGATGCCGACCTTCCCGCGCTGTACGCGATCGGAGATGTCGCCTCGATGCTCTGTCGCACTCGGTGGGCCGGCCTCGAGCAGGAGGGCTTCGGCATCGTCTTCCTCGAGGCTGCCGCGTGTGGTGTCCCACAACTGGCCGGGAGCAGCGGGGGAGCGGCTGAGGCCGTGGAGGACGGGGCCACCGGTCTGGTCGTCGACCGTCCCGATTCAGTGAACGACGCCGCCGCAGCGCTCAACTCGCTACTCGACGATCCTGCGAGACTTGCTCGCATGGGGGAGCGATCCCGAGAGCGGGCCGAGCGCCATTTCACCTACGACCTCCTGTCGGCGCGACTCGCGGAAGTGCTCGGAGCGACATGACCGAGCGCTCCGAGTCCGGCGTGATGGCCGACGCCCTCGTTCGGGTGCACCTCGGATTGACCGCGGTGTTCGTGGTGACGGCGGCCTATGCCGCCGCCTCGTTCTCGACGGCGGCGCAATGGGTGGGAGCCATCACCGCGCTCGCGCTCTTCGCGGTCGGGGTGGCGGCCTTCCTCTGGGGCTTCTTCAACGCCGTCCAGCGATCGAGAACCGAGGAGATCTCGGTCACGCAACTCTTCTTGCTCCTCGGCCCGTCGGTGCCCTCGCCGGTGACGAGGGTGATGAACTCGGCGCTTGCGGTGCAGATCATCGTCGCCCTCACCACGACGCTCGCACGACCGAACGGCCCCGATGGCAACCCTGGGTCGTCACTCGCGGTCGGGTTCCTCGTGCCGATGCTCGGGCTCGGTCTCAATGGACTGTGGGCGGCCCATCATGGCCGCTTCGAACCCCGACGTTCGGCTGTCACACCCGAGCAGGGGCCGATCGGGCAGAATGAGGACCATGGCTGACAGCGCTTCGGAGACGATCACCATCGAAGCCCCGATCGACCGGGTCTGGTCGATCGCCACCGACATCGAGGGCTATCCGAACTGGGCCCATGATGTGAAGGAGGTCGTGGTCCGCGCGCGCGACGACGAGGGGCGCCCGACGGAGGTCGAGTTCCGCGCTTCCGCGCTCGGTCGGAGCACCCACTACACGCTCCGGTACGACTACTCCTCCGCGCCCGCTCGCCTCGTCTGGTCGATGGTCGACGGCGACATCCAGCGGTCGATCGACGGGGCGTACACGCTCGAGTCGGTCGACGACTCGCGCACTCAGGTCACCTACGACCTCGCCATTGAGCTGGTCGTCCCGCTTCCCGGCTTCGTGAAGCGCCGCGCCGAGCGCCGCATCCTCAATGCGGTCCGCGGCCTCAAGGACCTGGCCGAGGCCTGAGCGTGCCCGGAGACCGACCGGGGCACCGCTGCTCGTGACGAACGGGTTCCGTCTCGGTATCGATGTTGGTGGCACGAAGTGCCTCGGAGTGGTTCTCGACGATGCCGGAGCGGTCATCGACGAGGCCCGACAGCCAACCCCAAGGGGCCCGGGCAGTCTCCCGCTTCTCATCGACACCCTCGCTGCGATGGTGTCCGATGTCGAGACCCGCATCGGTCCGGTGGTCACGGTCGGTATCGGAGTGCCTGGTCTGGTCACCTACGCCGGCGTCCTGCGCGCAGCTCCCAACCTTGACGGTGTCGCCGACTTCGACGTGGCCGGTCTGCTTGGTGCACGCCTCGATCAGCCCGTGCGGGTCGATAACGACGCCACCTGCGGCACGCTGGCCGAGTGGCGACTCGGAGCCGGTAGCGACAGCGACGACCTCATGCTCGTGACTCTCGGCACGGGCATCGGAGGGGGTGTCGTCGCCGGAGGGGCCCTCCAGCGAGGCGCACACGGATTCGCCGGTGAGTACGGACACATGGTCGTCGACCCCGATGGGCCACCGTGCCCTTGCGGACGCCAGGGATGCTGGGAGCGCTACGCCTCCGGGTCCGGCCTCGCGCGCCTCGCCCGGGAGTACGCGGTCGGCCGGCGGGTCTCGAGGGTGCTCGAGTTGGCCGGGGGAGACCCGGAGTCGGTGCGCGGCGAGCACGTCCAGGCGGCGGCCCGCGAGGGGGACCACGACTCGCTCCGAGTCATCGACGCCTTCGGCCGCTGGGTCGCGCTCGGTCTCGTCAACCTCACCAACATCTTGGACCCCGATCTCTTCGTGCTCGGCGGAGGTCTCGCGGCCGGCTCCGATCTCTACCTCGGGCCGATCCAACGATGGTTCGGTGAGTTGCTCTACCAACCCGATCTTCGTCCCCATCCGCGAGTGAAGTTCGCCGAGTTCGGCGAGCGCGCCGGGGCGGTCGGCGCCGCACTCCTCCACGAGACCTGAGCAACCGGTGCGCCGGTAGCGTGCCGGTGTGGAGTTTCGCCGGATCACCAACCTCCCTCCTTACGTCTTCACGATCATCAACGGCCTGAAGCTCGAGGCACGCCGGTCGGGGGCCGATGTGATCGATCTCGGATTCGGGAACCCCGACATCCCCTCGCCCGACATCGCCGTCGAGAAGCTCGCCGAGGCGGCGAGGAATCCGCGCAACCATCGCTACTCACTCAGTCGCGGTTTGCCGCGCCTCCGCGAAGAGGTCGCGAAGTACTACGCCACCAATTGGGGCGTCGATCTCGATCCAGAACTTGAGATCACCAACACCATTGGTTCCAAGGAGGGCTTCTCGCACCTCATGTGGGTGCTCCTCGAACGTGGCGACGCCGCCATCGTGCCGACTCCCTCGTACCCGATCCACATGTACGGACCGCTCTTCGCCGGCGCTGATCTCCGTCAGGTGCCGATCCGCGGACTCAGCAATCCCGATGACCGCGACGACTTTGAGGAGGGATTCTTCGAGTCGCTCCACACCGCCTACGAAGTGGGTTGGCCGAAGCCGAGGGTGCTCGTGATCTCGTTCCCACACAATCCGACTGGGGCAAGCGTCGACCTCGCCTTCATGCAGCGCGTGGTCGACTTCTGCCGAGAGCGCGAGATGATCGTGGTCCACGACTTCGCCTACGCCGATATCGGCTTCGGTGGAGTGCGCCCCCCGAGCATCTTGCAGGCGGAGGGAGCCAAGGATGTCGCTGTCGAGCAGTACTCGATGACGAAGTCGTTCTCGATGGCCGGTTGGCGCTCCGCGTTCATGGTGGGCAACGCCGAGGTCGTGCAGGCCCTCGTCAAGTTGAAGAGCTATCTCGACTACGGGATGTTCCAGCCGGTGCAGATCGCGGCCACCGTCGTGTTCCGGGAGGAGCCCGACTACCCGAAGGAGATCTGCTCGATCTACGAGAGCAGATGCGACACCCTCATCGACGGCTTGGCGAAGATCGGCTGGGATGTGCCGAAGCCCGGAGGCACGATGTTCGTGTGGGCGCCGATTCCCGAGGCCTATCGCGAGATGGACTCAGTGGAGTTCTGCTCGATGCTGGTCCGCGAGTGCGATGTCGCGCTCTCGCCCGGTGTCGGTTTCGGCCCCGGTGGTGAGGGTTTCGTTCGTTTCGCGCTGATCGAGAACGAGCAGCGCATCACGCAGGCGATGCGCAACCTGAAGCGCGGCCTCGTCAAGCTCGGTTGATCCGTACCGGCTCGTCACACGGTTGAAACCGCGCCGTCGTAGCCTTTCGCCGTGCACACCGTCGTCGTCCGGGTCTGGTTGCCCGATCGCCCAGGCGCTCTTGGACAGGTGGCAAGCCGCATAGGCGCTGTTCGCGGCGACGTCCTCGGTATCGAGGTGCTCGAGAGCGGAGCGGGCAGCGTGATCGACGAGCTCGTCGTGGTGCTGCCCGATGACGGGCTGGTCGCGCTCATGGTCAGCGAGATCGACGCTGTTGACGGGGTCGCTGTGGAGGATGTCCGAGCGATCGAGGGAGGACATGTCGACCCTGACCTCGCCGCCCTGGCGCTCATCGCCGAGGTGGCCGAGGTGGCACCCAGTGAGCGTCGAGCGACGCTCGTTTCCTTACTTGCTGAACTGATCGGCGCCGACTGGGCGGTCCTCCTCCGTGACGGGGTAGAGATGGCCCGAGTGGGTGATCTGCCCGAGGGGGGTGCGCTCGATCCCTACCGCCGTGGGCGCGAGCATCCCCTGTCAGCTGGGCCCGAGAGCGACGTCTTCTGGTCGAGTCGGCCCGACGGACCCGTGCTCGTGGCACGCCGAGCGAGCCGACCCATTCACACCCGTGAGCGCGATCGGGTCGACGCGATCATGCGGGTTGCCGCGAGCCTGCTCGACTAATTCAGATCAGCTCGCGGCCCAACCACGGGACCGCTCGACGGCCCGCAACCACTCGCCGTGGCCGAGGTCGGCGAGCGTCCGGTCAGGCTCGGGCTCAAACGTGGCCTCGACGGACCAGGCTGCGGCGAGCGACTCCTCATTGGGCCACACCCCCTCGGCGAGGCCCGCGAGATAGGCGGCGCCGAGCGCGGTCGACTCGCGGTCGGCGGGGCGGATCACGCGGACTCCCAGTTGGTCAGCCTGGAACTGGAGCAGCAGGTCCATCACGGAGGCTCCGCCATCGACGCGGAGGTCGGTGATCGGAACACCGCTCGCGGCGACCATGGCGTCGACGACGTCGCGCACCTGATACGCCATCGATTCAACGACCGCGCGAGCCAGATGCGCTTTCGAGGATCCTCGCGTCAGACCGCAGATCGTGCCCCGCGCCCGCGGGTCCCACCACGGTGAGCCGAGACCGGCGAAGGCCGGAACCACATAGACACCACCGGAATCGGTGACTGAAGCGGCGAGCGGGCCGATCTCCGCGGCCTCGGAGATGATGCCGAGGCCGTCGCGCAGCCACTGAATGGCGGCACCGGTCACGAAGACCGCCCCTTCGAGGGCATACGTGACAGAACCGTCGGCGAGTTGCCATGCGACGGTGGTCAGCATGCCGGGGGTTGGCTCGGGGCATGAGTCGCCGACGTTGAGGAGGATGAAGCTGCCGGTGCCGTAGGTGTTCTTCGCCTGACCGGGTCGCAGGCAGTTCTGGCCGAAGAGCGCCGCCTGCTGATCGCCAGCGATCCCCGAGACCGGGATGCCCGTCGGTAGGCCCTCGGCCGCGGTGAGGCACAGTCGTCCGCTCGATGGCCGCACTTCGGGGAGCGCGCTCATCGGGACCGACAGCAGATCGCAGAGCTCTTCATCCCAGCGCAGGTTGGCGATGTCGAAGAGCATCGTCCGCGAGGCGTTCGTCACATCGGTCAGATGCTCGGCGCCGGAGGTGAGGCGATAGATCAGCCACGAGTCGATGGTGCCGAGGGCGAGCCGGTCATCGGTCGGGAGCGAGCGCTCGCGAATCAACCATTCGAACTTGGTCCCACTGAAGTAGGGGTCGAGGACGAGGCCTGTGCGGGTTCGGATCAGATCGAGGTGCCCGGCTGCGGTGAGCGCCTCGCATCGGTCGGCGGTGCGGCGGTCCTGCCAGACGATGGCGGTTCCGAACGGCTCCCCGGTGGTCCGATCCCAGGCGACGACGGTCTCGCGTTGGTTGGTGATGCCGATCGCGGCGACGTTGTCGACTCCGACCTCACCGATGACCTCCGACAGCGTGGTGACCACCGATGACCAGATCTCGTCTGGGTCGTGCTCGACCCAGCCCGGGTTCGGGAAGTGCTGGGTGAACTCTCGGTAGGAGGCGACCGGAGGGCGACCGTCGACGTACACCGCCCGAGCGCGGACTCCTGTGGTGCCGGCATCGATCGCGATCACGCAGGTGGCGCTCATTCAGTGATCGTACCCCTCGGTCTCGGATCGCTCAGCGGCGCGGGCGCCCGCCTCCGGTGCGGCGGGTGGGCGCCGGCCGCGGACGAGGGGTGGGCTCGGGAGACGGTTCGGCGACCGCGGGTCGGGCACGGCGCAGACGGTCGCGCTTGTACCCGAACTTGGCGAGCACGGCGCCGAAGGCGACGTACAGGGGGCCGGACACGAGCAGTCCCGCGACGGCCCCGACTCGGTCGGCGCCGTCGACCACCAGGACGAGCACGACCAGCATGATGAAGACGTAGACGATCCATTCCCGGACGAGACGTCCCCAGGGGACGGGACGAGTTGAATCCCAAGCCATGCGTTCGTTCTAGCAGCGCTCACTCGTAGTATCCGACGGGTGCGAGTGGGAGTCCTGACCGGGGGCGGAGACTGCCCGGGTCTCAACGCAGTGATCCGGGCCATCGTGCGCAAGGGCGAACGCGTGCTCGGCGACGACATCGTCGGTTTCTTGGATGCCTGGGACGGGGTGATGGACCGTCGGACGATGCCCCTCACCGTTGAGAGCATGCGCGGGAGCCTGCCCCGAGGTGGCACCGTCCTCGGCACGCGACGTGGCAGCCCACTCGATCACAGCGACGGGGTGGAGCGCGTCCGGACGACGATCCACGACCTCGGTCTCGACGGCATCATCGTGATCGGAGGAAACGGCTCGTTGACCGTCGCCGAACTCCTGCACCGAGAACACGGGATCCCCGTCCTCGGGGTGCCGAAGACGATCGACAACGACATCGTCGGCACCGACCTCACGTTCGGTTTCAACACCGCGGTGCAGATCGCCACCGATGCGATCGATCGCCTCCACACCACGGCCGAGAGCCACGACCGCGTCATGGTCGTGGAGGTCATGGGCCGCAACAGCGGTTGGATCGCGACGCACGCGGGGATCGCCGGGGGCGCGACCGTGGTGCTCGTACCCGAGCATCCCTTCGACGTCGATCAGGTGTGCGAGCGTCTTACCCGACGCCACAGCCGTGGCCGGTACGCCTCAATCGTGGTGGTGGCCGAAGGCGCGGTGCCGGTCGAGGGCTCCCTCGCCAGCGGATCTGACCCTGAGGTTGATCGCTTCGGACATGCTCGACTCGGCGGGATCGGGCACATCGTTGCCGACGAGATCGGCCGTCGAACGGGGTTCGAGACCCGACCGGTCCTGCTCGGCCACGTCCAACGCGGTGGCACCCCCACCGCCTTCGACCGCGTGCTGTCAACGCGATTCGGTGTCGCCGCGATCGACGCCGTACACGGCGGTGCCTGGGGTTCGATGGTGGCGCTCCGAGGCAGTGAGATCGTTACGGTCCCGCTCGCCGAGGCGGCGGGCCGGAGCCGGCCCGTCGACCTCGCGCTGTTCACCGATGTCGCCGAGATCTTCTTCGCCTGAACCTCACACCCGGGCGGGGAGCACCGGATAGTCAGGCTGCGCGGACACGGCGTAGCCGGGGAAGTCGAAGGAGCGCAGCAGACCGGTCGTGGTGGCGCCGTCCGGTCGAGGCCAAGGGAATCGCTGTCCGTCAACGGTGAGCTGAACCGCGTCGACGCCGACGATGTCGGTCGCGGTGAACACGATCTGCGCCACGGCAAGGGTGAGGCCAGATCCCGACAATTCGGCGATCGCCGAGGACAGATCGACGTAGAGGACCGAGCCCACCGAGCGGGTGCTCAGCACCTCGAGCTCGGCTGGTAGCGCGGAACTGAGCGGAAGCGAGAGCTCATCCTCGGTCGGTCCGGCGACGAGGGCGGCGAGCAGATCGTCGCGGGTGCCCGACGACCGGGTCACCGAGCGGACCTGGCGGGGCTCGGTCGGTGTGAGGAGGTAGATCCGGGCGTCCCCGCCCGACACTCCAGCCGCCGAGATCGGTGACGCCGGGAGCGAGCGGTCCTCGATCGGGATGTCCCGGGGCGCCGCGTCGGGTCGGATGCCGCATCCGGTGACGAGCACGGCGGTGAGGGCGGCGATGGAGCTCAACGCTCCGATCCGACTCACGATTCGTCTCCGAGGTCCTCGGCGGGCAGTTCGATCACGAAGGCCGACCCGAGGCCCTCGGGGCCCATCTCCACCCAGACCGAGCCGGAGTGGAGACGGACGTGCTCCGCCACGAGCGCGAGACCGAGGCCAGCCCCATCGTTGTCGCGACGTCTGCCCGATCCGCCGCCGCGGGCAAACCGCTCGAAGATGAGGCGCCGCTCCTCCTCGGGGACGCCGGGACCGGAGTCGGACACCTCGATACGGACGCGGGAGATCTCAGCGTCCATCGCCGGAATCCCGACCCGCACCGTCGCTGACCCACCACCGTGAATTCGGGCGTTGTCGATGAGGTTGGCGATCACGCGCGCCAGTCGTCGCCGGTCGCCGGTGATGAGGGTGTTGTCGGCTCGGTCCTCGACGACCACCGGGGTGTCGGGAAGGGAACTGACGGCGACCGCCTGGGTCACGAACTCGGCGGTGAGCAACTCGTCCAGATTCGGATGCACCGCGCCGGCGTCGAAGCGGGAGATCTCGAGGAGGTCCTCCACGAGCGTTCGGAACCGCGCCACGTCGCTCGACAGCAGGTCCACGGCCGCTCGAGCCCGATCGGGCATCTCGTCGCGCCGACCCTCGATCACCTCGATCGAGGCGGCGAGGGTCATGAGCGGGGAGCGCAACTCGTGGCTGACGTCGGAGGCGAAGCGCGCGTCGCGCTCGATGCGCTCCTGCAACGCTCGCGCCATCTCATTGAACGAATCGGCGAGGGCGCCGAGATCGGGGTCAGCGGTGGTGGCCAGCCGTGTCTCGAGCCGACCGCCGGCGATGGCCTTCGCGGCCATGGCGGCATCGGCCACCGGGCGCACGGCGCGCCGCGAGAGCACCACACCGGCGATGACCGCGAGCGCGATCGTGATCCCACCGGCGAGGTAGAGCGATAGCTGCACGCTCTGCAGCGTGGTGGAGACGTCGTCGAGGGTGAAGAACTCGAAATAGGCGGCGCCCTCGGCGAGGGGCCAGCCGACGACGACGTGGGGATCGCCCTCGACATTGGTGATCATCCGCGCCGGGATCACGTCGTCGATGACTCGGTCGACCAAGGCTTGGGGGAGCGCCGCGGCCTGATAGCGGTTGCTCGAGGCCCACCATTGATCGTTCGACCAGATCAGGGCGCGTTGCACGCCGAGCGACTCGAGGGCGTCGATGGCCGGCTGGGCCGACGGAGCCGGTCCGCGCAGATTGTTCTGCACCGTCTGCGCGTTGCGACGGGTCGCTTCGATGCCGGCCGTCTCAGTTTGCTGCACGACGTTCGATCGCGTCAGCGCGTAGGTCGCTCCGGCGAGTAGGACGGCGAGGACGGCTGATCCGAGGGTGAAGATGAGGAGGATCCTGCGCCGGAGTCCGCCGCGCAAACGGCGCCGGACGCCGGTGGGTCCCGCTGAGTGGTCGGCCGGGGTGCGAGGCGTCGGCGCCTCGGCGATGAGGGTCACGTCTGGAGGCGGTAGCCGAGGCCCCGGACGGTCACTACATGTCGTGGATTTGCGGGGTCGGCCTCGATCTTCGTGCGGAGGCGACGGACGTGAACGTCGACCAGGCGACCGTCGCCGAAGTAGTCGTAGCCCCACACCTTGTCGAGAAGGGCCTCCCGCGAGAACACCTTCCCGGGGTTGTCGGCCAGTTCGCACAGCAGGCGGAACTCGGTCTTCGTCAGGTGCACCTCCGAACCGCCCCGCAGCACCTTGCCCTCATCGGGAACCAGTTCGAGGTCGCCGAAGACGAGGCGGGCGTGCGGGGTGGATCCCGGGCGGGCGCGACGCAGAAGGGCCCGGATACGCGCCGATAGCTCCTTCGGGGCGAAGGGCTTCGTGAGGTAGTCATCGGCCCCGGCCTCGAGCCCAGCGACGATGTCGTGGGTGTCGTTGCGGGCCGTGACCATCACTACGGGCACGTCGCTCGATCGCCTGATCCCACGGCAGAGCTCGAAGCCGTCCATGCCGGGCAGCATGATGTCGATCAGCACGACATCTGGTGGGGTGGTCTGGAAGATGGCGACGGCGTCCTCGCCGCTCTCAGCCTCGTCGACGGTCCAGCCCTCGTCCTCAAGGGCGAGGCGCACGGCGGTCCTGATCCGCTCGTCGTCCTCCACGGTGAGGATTCGCGTTCCCACGGCCACAGTCTGCCCGATCCGCGACCGGGTTACCCGTCGCGCCCGTCGCCTCGTGACCGACCGAGCAGTTCCAGCATCGCCCCATGGGTCCTCGGGGAGGAGACCAGCACTGACCCGGGATGCACCGGCCCGCCCGAGAGGTCGCTAACGGTGGCACCGGCCTCGCGAGCGATCAGGAGTCCAGCGGCGACATCCCATTCGTTGAGATGCTCCTCGTAGTACGCGTCGAGGGAGCCATCGGCGACGAGGCAGAGATCGACAGCGGCGGAACCCGTTCGTCGGATGTCGCGCACCTGGCCGATCAGCGCCGCGACGGTTCGCGCCTGGCGGCGTCGGAGATCGGAGTCGTAACCGAACCCGGTTCCAACGAGGGCGAGCTGGATCTCGCTGGCGCTCGAGACCGTGATCGAGCGGCCGTCCAGGGTCGCGCCACCGCCAAGATCGGCGGAGTAGGTGCGACCGAGGGCCGGCAGCCGAACCGCGCCGGCGATCGTGGTGTCCTCACGAGCCACCGCCACCGAGGTGGCCCACAGGGGAAGGCCGTAGGCGAAGTTGGTGGTGCCATCGATCGGGTCGATCGCCCAGCGATAGCCGGTGGATCCGGGGCTGGAGCCTTCCTCCTCACCGAGGATTTCGTCGCCGGGGCGCTCGCGTTTGAGCACCTCGCGAATGGAGCGTTCGGCCGCGAGGTCGAACTCGGTCACCATGTCCGTTCGCGACGACTTGGTGCCGGCTTCGGGGACACGCCGTCCGCGCCCCTCAAGTGCGATCGCTCCCGCGGTCTCAGCCAGTCGCTCGCAGAGGGTTCGCAGTTCGGTGGCCGAGGGGAACGGGCCGGCGCTCACGGGGCGTGTCCGGCTCGTTCCCGGTCCTGAATCTCCCGCCACTCGCCCATCGCGCGGAGAGCGAGAACCCCGACGACGGCCATTCCGAGCGCCGCGGAGGTCGCCCCGACGACGAGCCCGAGGGCGGTCGGGACGTCGCAGTCGCCGGTGCACTGGATGTCGACGAGGGAGTGACCGATGAGACCGCCGGCCAGGCCACCGAGAATCACGCCAACGAAGGCGACGGCGCGGGCGGTCACCGAGGGGAGCGCCGACAGACGACGTTCCTCGACGGTCGGAGTCGGACCACTCATCGACCGGAAACTATCGCCACCCGCGCGGCCGGTCGACGTGGGAGTATCGGGTCGATGACCGGTGCCGGGGAACCGCGCGTGATCCTCCACGTCGACATGGACGCCTTCTACGTGTCTGTCGAGTTGCTCCGGCGGCCCGAACTCGTCGGTCGCCCGGTCGTGGTGGGCGGCGATGGCTCGCGAGGAGTGGTGGCCGCGGCGTCCTACGAGGCGCGTCGTCACGGCGTCCACTCGGCGATGGCATCAGTCACCGCGCGGAGGCGATGCCCGGACGCAGTGTTTCTGCCTGCCGATCATCACCGATACGCCGAGGTGAGCGCGCAGGTTCGGTCCGTCTTTGACTCGATCACGCCGCTCGTGGAGCCGCTGGCCCTCGACGAGGCGTTCCTTGACGTCACTGGCGCGCGTGCTCTGCTCGGCGAGCCGCTCGCCATCGCGCGGCTCGTGCGAACCCGGGTGGCTGAGGAAGTGGGGCTCGGATGCTCGGTCGGCGTGGCGACCAACAAGTTCGTCGCGAAGTTGGCATCGGTCGAGGCGAAGCCGATCGCCGCGACCGACGGGGTGCGCCCGGGTCGCGGCGTGGTGATCGTCGCACCGGGTGAGGAGGCATCCTTTGTCGCTGGTCTGCCGGTGGAGCGCCTCTGGGGCGTCGGTCCCAAGACGCTCGCTCGACTGCACGACATAGGGATTCGTCGGGTGCCCGACATCGTCGAGGCACCGGCTGGGCTCCTTGAGGCCCGGATCGGGGTCTCGGCGGCCGCTCACCTTCGACGGCTGTCGCTCGGAATCGACGACCGTCCGGTGGAGGTCGATCGCGCGGCGAAGTCCATCGGGCAGGAGGAGACGTTCGGTTCGGATGTCTCCGAGATCGTTACTGCTCGAGCCGAACTCGTTCGTCTGGCCGATGCGGTTGCGGCGCGACTGCGCTCATCGACCTTGGCCGCCCGCACAGTGACGCTGAAGGCCAAGTTCGCCGACTTCCAGACCGTCACCCGGTCGGTCACCGACGGGGAACCGCTCGACACCGCCGTCGAGATCGTGACGCGGCTCGAGCCCGCGCTCGCCGAGGTGATGAGTCGGGGTGCCCTGCGTCTCCTTGGGGTGTCGGCATCGAATCTTGTCGAGCCGGTTCGGCAACTCGACCTGTGGTCGTCGGAAGCTGATCAGCCCGCCCACGACAGCACCGACCGCGCGCTGGATGAGATCCGGGCGCGTTTCGGTCGGTCGTCGATCGTTCGCGCCAGCGGGCTGAAGCCCCGCTCGCGTTGAGGATCTGCCTTCGGGGTGCCAAGATGTGGGTCACGCGATCATCTCCGACCGCGAAACCGCGAGGTCAAGGTCATGCCCCTCTCCGAAGACGAACAGCGCATCCTCCGCCAGATCGAGCAGGAACTCGAGCAGGATCCCACCTTCGCTGAGCGCGGCTATCGGGTCTCGCGTCGCCGGCTTGCGCTTGCCGCGGTCGGTGCGATCATCGCACTCTTCGTCACCGTGATCGGTCTGGCGGTCAGCTTCCTGCTGTCGTTCGTCGGCTTCGTGGTGGTGTTGGTGCTCGCCTCGGTGGTCGCCTCCGAGGTGAGGCTGATCGGGCGTGAGCGCCTCGCCGAGTCCCCGGTGGCGAACTGGCTCGCCTCCGGGTGGCCGCGCCGTGGCTGAGTCCGAGGCCGAGCCGAGCGAACAGCCGTTCAACGTCCTCGCCGTCGACCTCGGGGTCCGACATCTGGTCGCTGGCGTGGTTGGCCCCGACGGAGAAGTTGGAGTGCGGGATCGGGTGGTGCCCCCGAGTCGTCAGCCATGGGTCGCCCTGACACGACTCGTCGACCGGGTGCTCGCCGCCACACCGCCTGAGGCGCGGCCAGCGGTGTGCGGGGTCACTGGGCCGGGTCCGGTGCTGGCCGACATCGGTGAGTTCCGCTCGGTGGCAGTGCACGGTTGGGAGGGGGTGCCACTGCGTCGCCTCATGGCGGAGGCCACCGGCCTCCCGACGGTGCTCAGTTCAACTGGGCACGCGCACGCGATAGCGAACGCGCCCGATCGAGGTTCGGTCATCGGTGTGTACCTCGGTGATCAGGTCGACGGCGGCATCGTCCGCGATGGGCGTCTCGTGGCGGGCGCAAATGGTCACCTCGGTGCATTCGGCCACCTCCTGGTGGATCCCGACGGCGCGGTGTGTCCCTGTGGATCGCCGGGTTGTCTCGACCTGTACGCCGGCGCGGTGAGCCTCGAGTCGCAGTTCGGGCGGGAGGTGTCGAGGGTGCCCGAGGCCACGATCGACCGGGCTGGGATCATGCTGGCTCGCGCCTGTGCGTCGTTGGCTGCCATGCTCGACATCCACCGCATCGTGATCGGTGGTCCGGTCGTCACCGCCCTTGGTCGTCGCCTCACCGACGCCTTGAGCGTCGAACTCGACCAGCGGAGCCGCTTGGTGCACCTCGAGGAACTCCACATCCGAGCTGTGCGTCAACATGTTCTCGTCGGTGCCGCGTCGGTGGCGAGGCACCGGGTCGCCTCCGGAGGCATAGATCCGGTTCCGGCGATGTCGCCGTCCTGAGCCCGAACTACTCTCAGGGCATGCGCCCCACCTACGAACCCTCCGCTGAGGCCTATCGCGAGAAAGCCCAGGCCTTCCTCGCCGAGAAGCTCCCGTCCAACTGGTCCGGCATCGGCTCGTTGGAGGGGGCAGCCCTTGAGGAGTTCGTCGCCGAATGGCGTCAGACGCTCTTCGAAGCCGGTTACCTCGCCCCCGGCTGGCCAGTCCAATACGGCGGCGCCGGGCTGTCGGCGCTCGAACAGGTGATCCTCGCCGAGGAGTTCGCGCGCGCGGGAGTGCCGACCGGAGGACCGAATGACGTGTTCGGAATCCAGATGCTCGGGAACACGCTGCTGCTCATGGGAACCGACGAGCAGAAGGAGCGCTACCTGCCGAGGATCCTCTCGGGAGAGGACACCTGGTGCCAGGGCTATAGCGAGCCGAACGCTGGTTCCGATCTCGGCAATCTCGGTCTGAAGGCCGTCCGCGACGGCGACCAGTGGATTCTCAACGGTCAGAAGATCTGGACCTCGGCCGGCCACCTCGCCGACCACATCTTCACCCTCGCCCGCACCGATCCCGATGCTCCGAAGCACAAGGGGATCTCCTTCCTGCTGGTCGACATGCGTCAACCGGGCATCGACGTGCGGCCGATCAAGATGATTTCGGGGGAGAGCGAATTCAACGAGGTCTTCTACACCGATGCCGTCTGCCCGGTCGACGAGGTGGTCGGTGGACTGAACAACGGTTGGGCGGTCGCCATGACCCTCCTCGGCTTCGAGCGCGGAGAGGCGGCTGCCACGGCACCGATCCGGTTCCAGGCGGAGGTGGATCGTCTGGTGCTGCTCGCGCGGGAGCGTGGACTCGACCGTGATCCGGTCATCCGCCAGAGGATCGCTCAGGCGTACTCGAAGGTGCAGGTCATGCGCTACAGCGGCATGCGAGTGCTCACCCAGTTCCTCGCCGGCGCGCACCCGGGTCCCGACGGCGCGATCTCGAAGCTCTTCTGGAGCGAGTACCACCTCACGGTGACCGAGTTGGCGGTCGACATCCTCGGCGCTGAGGCGATGGTCCCGTCGGGCCGGCAGCCCTCCTCGGCCTTCCAGACCGACGACGCCGGCGCTCCGAACTCCTCGGCCTCGTGGGTCGGCACATTCCTCAACGCGCGCGCCGGAACGATCTATGCCGGGTCATCGCAGATCCAGCGCAACATCATCGGCGAGATGGTCCTCGGTCTGCCGAAGGAGCCCCGACCGGCGTGAGCCTTCGAGTCGCAGTGCGCGCGCTCGCGGCGATTCTTCTGCGCCCCGGGCTGTGGCCGAGCGCGATCCGTCAACTCGCGGTGCTTTCTCCCCCGGGGTGGTGGCGCTCTGGGGCGCGTCGGCCCGGACCCCCGATGGACTACTTGCGGTTCCGACTCGTCACCCAGTACGGAGGTGACGGATCGGGTCGGGGAGGTCGCTCAGCGGAGCCGCGGGATGTGGTGAACTATCTCGCGTGGTGTCGCGATTGGCGGAGGATGATCCGCTCACACGCGGGCTGAGAGGCTCCGTCTGACCGATGCGGAACGTGCTCGTGCTCAATGCCTCGTACGAGCCGCTGAGCATTGTCTCGTTCCGCCGCGCCACCTGCCTCGTCCTCGACGACAAGGCGGAGATCATTGAGCACGACGGTGGTGTGCTCCGCTCGCCCTCGCTGACTGTGCCCGTGCCCTCAGTGGTTCGTCTGCGGTACATGGTTCGAGTGGCCCGCCGTCGCCAGGCGGTGCTGTCGCGGCGGGCTGTGTTCGCCCGGGATGACCACACCTGCCAGTACTGCGGCGGAGCCGCCGATTCCATCGACCATGTGTTTCCCCGATCGCGTGGCGGTGGCCATGACTGGGAGAACCTGGTGGCGGCCTGTCGTCGGTGCAATCTGGCGAAGCGCGACCGCACCCCCGAGGAGGCCGGCATGAGGCTCCGCCGACCGGGGTGCCCTCCCCGGCCGGGAAGTTGGGTTGTCGTCGGCGCATCTCGCATGCCCGACGCCTGGAAGCCGTACCTCGCCCGCGCGAGCTGAGGTCCGACCCGGCGCGTCCGGGCCTAGCGTCAACGGGGTGTCGGAGTACGCCGTCGCCGAGGTCTGGAGCCCCGCGGAGTCGCTGCACGCTTGGGACCCTCCATCGGAGTCCATTCTCACCGTGCGTCGCTGCCGGCCCACCGCGCCCGCGGTGGTGCTCGGATCCCGCCAAGACGAGTCGCTGATCGACCTGCGAGCGATTGGGCAAACGGGGATGGGTCTGGTCAGACGGAAGTCGGGTGGCGGGTTGGTCCTCGTGGACGACACGCTCGCGATCTGGGTGGATGTGTGGATTCCCCACCGTCCCGGCACGGTGACGGTCGATGTTCGTGCCTCGATGGACCTGGTCGGCCGGGCGTGGGCGACCGTTCTCGGTGCGGCGGATGACAACCTCGCCGGGCGCCTTGAAGTGCATGCCGGGGGAGTGACCCATGGCGCTTGGGCCGAACTCGTCTGCTTTGCCGGGCTCGGTCCGGGGGAGGTGCTTCTCGATGGCCGAAAGCTGGTCGGCATGAGTCAGCGGAGGTCGCGCGACTGGTCGCGGGTTCAGTGCCAGGTGCACACGGTCGACTCGGTGGCCTTCCCGATCGATCTGTTGTCGACGGCGGTCCGGCCCGACATCGCGGGCCCGGCCGCTATTGCCTGGCTTCCCCGGGTGACGGTGGAGTCAGCCGTCGGCGCGCTGCCGGCGGCGTTGCTCGCCGGCTGAGACGTCGATCGCCGGTCTGGCGCGCGTTCGCCGCTCGAGCGCCCTCTCGCGCTTGCGATCGCCGCGCTCAGGTCATTTCGTGCCGCGGCGAGACGTGTCCTTCGATGCTGCCTCGGTGTGCCACTGGATGCTGCCGGGACCGTTTCGGGACTGTTTGGTGAATAATGGTTGACATTGGTGAAGATTGGAGGCCATACTTCTTGAGCCGTCGGGTCCGCCTCCCGGCGTGCGGCAGAGGCAGCCACCGAAAGCGGATGACAGGAAGGCGAGGACACGGAAGGTGTTCGTCGGGGTCTACGACCGCAGCATCGACGACAACGGTCGGCTCTCGCTTCCGTCGTCGTTTCGGGGCGACCTCGGCGATCGGTGCTACGCCACCCTCGATCCGCAGGGTTGCGTAACCCTGAGGACCGCCGCCGTGTTCGAGGCCGAGGCTGCCGAGGTGATCGACGCCGTGAAGCGCGATGAGGCCGCGCCCGGTGTCAGGCGGTCACTCGCCACCAACACCACGTCCGTTGCCGTCGACAAGCAGGGTCGGCTGACCCTCGATGACAAAGCCCGCGAGTTCGCCGGGCTCACCGAGGCCGGCACGGCGATGATCGTCGGCAACCTCAACACGATCGAGCTCTGGCGCCCCTCCCGCTACGAGACCATCTCGGCCGAGGACGACTACGAGGTCGCCCCGCGGGTGTGGAGGGACGAGTGAGCAGCGCCGAGCGTTTCGAGCATGAGCCGGTCATGCGCGAGGAGATCGTGGAGGTCTTCGCCGATGTGCCGCCGGGCGTCGTCCTCGATGCCACTCTCGGCGGGGGAGGACACGCCGAGGCGATCCTCGAATCTCGCGCCGACCTACAGGTCCTCGGCCTCGACCGCGATCGAGCCGCCTTGGAGGCGGCCGGAGCCCGCTTGGAGCGCTTCGGAAGCAGGTTCACCTCCGCGCACGCTCGGTTCGACGCGCTGCGCGAGGTGATGGACGAGCGAGAAGTGGGGGAGTTGAGCGGAGCGCTCTTCGACCTCGGTGTCTCAAGTCACCAGCTCGACAGCGCCGATCGCGGCTTCTCCTATCGGCATGACGGTCCGGTCGACATGCGTATGGATGCCTCGGCGGAGTGGTCGGCCGACGACATCGTCAACGGATACGACGAGGCTCGCTTGGCCGATGTGATCGAGCGCCACGGCGACGAACGTTTCGCTCGGCGTATTGCCCGGGCGATCGTCGCCGCCCGCCCGATCGAACGCACCACCGACCTCGCGGCGGTGGTGACCGCGGCCATTCCCGCTCCGGCCCGACGCACTGGGGGGCATCCTGCCAAGCGGACCTTCCAGGCCATCCGCATCGAGGTGAACGGGGAACTCGACATCCTTCCCGAGGCGATCGATCAGGCCGTCGACGCCGTGGCCCCCGGAGGTCGCGTCGCCGTGCTGACCTACCACTCCGGCGAGGACCGCATCGTCAAGAACCGGTTCCGAGCCGCCGTCGACCGCTGCCTGTGCCCACCTGAGTTGCCCTGCGTTTGCGGAGCCGTCCAGACGGTCCGTCTGGTGCGAGGACACCGCAAACGGCCCTCGGACACCGAGGTGTCTCGGAACCGCCGCGCCTCCTCGGCCCGGCTCCGAGTCGTGGAGCGGGTCGCCGCTGAGAGCGGGGAGCGCTGATGGCGCTTCCGCTCATCGATCTGGCCCGGATCAAGCGGCCGCAGAGTCGACCGAAGCTGAGTCTCGTCCAAACGAGAGGGCGGGCCGCGCGGGTGATCATCATCGCCTTCACGGCCGCGGCACTCGGCATGGCGCTCATCGCCGTCCTCCACACGCAGATCGCGGCTCGCCAGTTCCAGATCGACCAGCTCGACCGTCGTATCGCGGCAGCGAACGAGGACTTCGACGCCCTTCGCAGTATCCGCGCTGAACTCCGGTCGCCGACCCGGCTCGACACCGAAGGGCGCCTCCTCGGCATGGAGCCCGCGTCCTCGAGTCGATTCCTGCCGATCGACCCGCAGGTCCTCGCCATCACGATCGCCCGCACCGGCATGTCCCCTGAGATCTCCCAGGCGCCCGACAATCTCGGACCGCTCGACCAGTTCCGACTGGTCAAGCGAGTGGGCGGCATGCAGCGATGAGCCGGCGCACTCCGCCTCCTCCTGCGGTGCGGCGTCGCACTCCGACGGTCGCTCCGCGGAGCGGACCCAAGCGCAGGCCCGGCGTGACCGTTCCGTCGGGGCACCGCGCCCGTCGCCCCGCCGAGACGGGTCCGCGTCGGCGCAACGTGCGCACCGCGCGGCCGGCCGCCACGCTCACCGGCGGGGACGCACGTCGTCGCATGCGGTTCGTCACCCTCGCGATCTGCGGCCTTCTGCTGATCGTCGTCCTCAAGATCGTCGAACTCCAGACCGCCGGGGGAGCGTCGCTTCGAGCGGCTGCCACCGACCAGTGGACACGGACCGCCAATATCACCGCCGATCGGGGCACCATCTTCGACCGCAACGGCGAGGAGCTCGCCGTGTCCATCCCCGCCAGCACCATCAGCATCAATCCGAAGCTCATCGACGACCCATCGTCGACCCTCGCGGTGTTGACCTCGGTGCTCGGGCTCGATGCGAGCGAGCAGGAGCGACTCTGGGGAGAAATGATCGCGAAGGAGCGCGGGTTCGTCTACGTGCGCCGGCAGGTCGACGACGCCCTCGGTGAGCAACTCGCCGAGCTCCGTCTCTCGGGGGTCAACGTCGACGCGGAACCGCGCAGGGTGCTTCCCGGCGGGGACACCGGACGATCGGTCATCGGACTCACCGACATCGACGGCATCGGCATCGCCGGACTCGAGATGCAGTTCGACTCGATGCTCACCGGTGTCTCGGGGGAGCGTCAGCGCGAGGTCGCCCCGGGTGGTCGGTCGATCCCGGGAAGTGAGGTCGTGATCTCCGCTCCCGTTCCCGGTGACGATTTGATCCTCACGATCGATCGTTCGATCCAGCACGCCTGCGAATCCGCGCTCACCGCCCAGGTGAACCAGATCGGCGCGAAGGCGGGCCAGTGCATCGTCATGGACACCGACACCGGTGATCTGCTCGCCATGGCGACGGTCAAGCGCGAGGTCGAGTCGGGAGAGGTGCGGATCACTTCGGGCAACTTGGCCGCGGTCGACTCGTACGAGCCGGGCTCGGTCGCCAAGGTCATCACCGTCGCCGCCGGTCTGAACGAGGGTGCGGTCACCGAGGACTCGACGTTCATCGTCCCGTGGAGGCGCGAGTACGGCGAGGACCTCCTGAAGGACTCCCATGAGCACCCAGATGAGGAGATGAGCGTCCGCCGGATCCTCGTCGAGTCGTCGAACATCGGCACGATCGACATCCAGCAGGCGACCGGTCGGCCAACCCACTGGGATTACATGAGGCTGTTCGGCCTCGGCTCCGTGTCAGCTCTCGGGTTCCCAGGCGAGTCGGCCGGAATCCTCCACCACTGGACCGAGTTGCAAGGGTCCGAGCAGGTGACCGTCAGCTACGGGCAGGGTGTGGCGAGTACGGGCATCCAGTTGGTTTCGGCCGTCAACGTGATCGCAAACGACGGTCTCTACGTCGCGCCCCGCTTGGTGCGCGCGACCGTCGATCGGGGTGGCGCCATCGAGCCGACCTCGGCATCGGCCACCCACGAGGTCATCACCCCCGCGGTCGCTGAGACCGTGCAGTCGATGATGGTCGACGTCATCTGCGCCGGCACCGGGTCGCGGGCCCGGGTCGACTCGTTCAATGTCGCCGGAAAGACCGGCACCGGATTGAAGGCGCAACCGAACGGCGGCTACCTCGACGAGAACGGCCGCTACGCCTACTACTCGAGCTTCGTTGGGTTCTTCCCTGCTGAGGAACCGCAGATCACGGTGCTCATCAGCATCGACGAGCCGCCGGCGGGCACGATCAACCGCTTCGGAGGCACGGCGGCGGCGCCGGTGTTCTCGAGACTCGTGCCGACCGTTGCCCACGAACTCGGGATGCAGCCCCCCGACACCCCGCCCACCTGCGAGCAGGCGTGATCGCCATGGCGACCGGTCTCGGTCTCGACGCGGTCGCCGGACGGATCCCGTCCCGACTGCTCCTCACCGTGGAGACCGCGGGCCTCGCGCTCGACGCGGCCGCCGTCGTGGTCTCCGATGTGCATCACGATTCGCGGGAGGTCACCAAGGGCTGCCTCTTCGCCTGCCTCGTCGGCGCGCGTCACGACGGTCACGACCACGCGGCCGAGGCCGTCGAGCGTGGCGCTGTCGCCTTGCTGGTCGAGCGGCCCCTCGAGGTAGAGGTCCCCCAAATCGTGGTTAGCGACACGCGCGAGGCGATGGCGCACGCCTCGGTCGCCGTCCACGGCGATCCGGCGACGAGGCTGCTCATGGTCGGGATTACCGGCACGAACGGCAAGACGACGATCGCCCAACTCCTCGGTCAGATCCTGGTAGCCGCCGGACACGACGTCGAGGTGATCGGCACCTTGAGTGGGCCCCGGACCACTCCGGAGTCACCTGATCTCCAGCGGGGCCTCGCTCGTTCGGTCAGTGATGGCCGGACCGCCGTGGTGATGGAGGTCTCCTCGCACGCATTGGTGCTCGACCGGGTGACCGGTGTCCGGTTCGACCTCGCGGTGTTCACCAACCTCGGTCGTGATCATCTCGACCTGCACGGCACGACCGAGGAGTACTTCCGGGCGAAGGCCCGGCTCTTCTCCTCAGAGCTGTGCCAACGCGCTCTGGTCAACGCCGACGACATCCATGGCCGGCTGCTCCTCGACGGGGCGGAGGTGCCGACACAGGCGTACGCCTCGGCCGAGGCGACCGACGTGCGCCTCGGCGTTACTTCCGTGTCGTTCACCTGGAGGGGGCATCGCGTCGATCTCCCGATGGGAGGGGCCGTCAATGTGCTCAACGCCCTCGCCGTGCTCGACGCAGCAGTCCTTCTCGGCGTGGACGAGGCGGCGGCAGTCGCCGCCCTTCGCGGATGCGCGCCGGTGCCCGGCCGATTCGAGCCGGTGGCATCGACCGATCCCTCGGCCCCCCTCGTGGTGGTCGACTACGCCCACACCCCGGATGCGCTGACGAGGCTCATCCAGGGAGCGAGGGAGGCCGCCCCGACGGCTCGCTGCACCGTCGTCATCGGATGTGGAGGGGAACGCGACCGTGAGAAGCGTCCCGAAATGGGTCGTGCCGCTCTCGCCGCCGACCGCGCGGTACTGACCTCGGACAACCCGAGGGGTGAACGGCCCGAGGCGATCCTGTCGGACATGCTCTCGGGTATGTCGGAGTCTGAGCGTGCCGACGTGGTGGTGGAGGTCGACCGCGAGTTGGCAATCCGACGCGCCATCGACGAGGCCGGTGCTGGTGAGATCGTGCTGATCGCCGGCAAGGGTCACGAGACGACCCAGGAGAGCGCCGGCGGTCTCCGGCATTTCGACGACCGGGAGATCGCGCGCGCCGCGCTCGGGGTGGACGCATGATCGCGATCATGATCGCCGGAGCCGTGTCGGCGCTGGTGTCGCTCCTCGGAACGCGCTTCCTGATCGTCTTCTTCCAGGCGCGTGGACAGGGCCAACCGATCCTCGTGGAGGACGACCGGACCCTCGGACTCGAGCACCACATGCCGAAACAGGGCACCCCGACGATGGGGGGCCTCGCCATCATCGGCGCGGCGCTCATCGGCTGGATCGTCGCCCACGTGCGCGACCTTCCATTCTCCGACCAGGCGATGATCGTGTGGGTCGGTGTGCTCGCGATGGCCGCGATGGGGTTCGCCGACGACTGGATCAAGGTTCGCAAACGCCACAACCGAGGCATCTTCTGGAAGCAGAAGAACTACCTCACCATGTTGATGAGTTTCGGCATGGCGTGGTGGCTCGTCGCCTCGACCGGCATCTCCGAGACGATCAGCCTGACGCGCGCCGGCGACCTCGGCTTCGAGGTTCCCCAGTTCGTGTGGATCGTGTGGGCGGGACTGCTCGTCTGGGCGACGACGAACGCCGTGAACGTGACCGACGGACTCGATGGCCTCGCCGGAGGCTCGGCCCTGATGGGGTTCGGTGCCTTCACCATCATCGGGTACTGGGCATTCAGGAACCCGGACATCTACGAGGTGGTCAACCCACTCGACATGGGGGTGCTCGCGGCCGCATTCGCCGGGGCGTGCCTCGGGTTCCTCTGGTGGAACGCGGCCCCGGCGCGAATCTTCATGGGCGACGTCGGCGCGCTCGGGATCGGCTCGGCCCTGGCCTTCTCGGCGCTGACCATGAACACCCATCTCCTCCTCGTCCTCATCTGCGGGATCAACGTGGTGGAGGCGGGTTCGGTGGCGGTGCAGATGGCGGTGTTCAAGGCATCGGGCCGTCGACGCCGGCTGTTCCGCATGTCACCGATCCATCACCACTTCGAGCTCGGGGGATGGCCGGAGACCACAGTGATCATTCGGTTCTGGCTGTTGGCCGCCGTCTCGGTGGCCCTGGCGCTCGCGATCTTCATCGGCGACTTCACGAGGATCGCCGCCCGATGACGATCACATCCCTCGTCCACGGCCTCGGCATCGCTGGAGCGGCGACGGTGCGGGCGATGCAACGCCTCGGTCACCAAGTGGTTGTCACCGATGACGCCATCGACGACGCGAAGGTCGCGCAGGCCGCTCGGCTTGGTCTCGAGATCGAACAGCCGCCATCCGACCTCCACGGGTTTGTGCGCGCTTTCGATCTGATCTCGCCGGCTCCCGGGGTGGCCGAGTCGCATCCGCTCATCCGAGCGGCGAGAGCGGCGGACCGACGCGTCGCCAGCGAGATCGAATTGGCTTGGATGTGGGAGCAGGAGCGCACCGGAGGGGCGCGTCCGATGGTCGCGGTCACCGGTACCGATGGGAAGACGACGACGGTCTCGATGATCACCGCGATGCTCGAGTCGGCCGGCCGGAGGACCGTCGCCTGCGGCAACACCGACACCCCGCTCCTCGACGCCCTCGAGATGGACGTCGACGTGTACGTGGTGGAGTGCTCGAGTTTCCGACTCGCGTTCACCGAGGGCTTTCGCGCTGAGGCAGCGATCTGGCTCAACCTCGCACCCGACCATCTCAATTGGCACGACTCCATGGCCACCTACGAGGCGGCGAAGGCGCGGATCTTCAGTCAGCAGACCCCCGAGGACGTGTCGATCGGCAACATCGATGACCCGATCGTTCAGCGTCACCTCGCCGATTCGCCGGGTCGATGTGTCTCGGTTGGGGAGAGTGGCGACTACCGGTTCGTCAAGGGTGCTCTGGTGTCACCGTCCGGCGTAATTATCGAAGCGGGGGACATGCGTCGCAGCCTTCCGCACGACATCTCAAATGGCCTCGCCGCAGCTGCCTCGGTGATCGAGACCGGTCTCGCCACCGTGTCCGAGGTGGCGGGAGCGCTTGCCGACTTCGAGGCGCCGGCGCATCGCATCTCGCTCGTCGGCCGGGTCGACGGAATCGACTGCTTCAACGACTCGAAGGCCACCACCCCGCACGCCGCCCTCGCCGCGATCCGCTCCTTCCCGAGTGTCGTGCTGATCGCCGGCGGGCGTAACAAGGACCTCGACCTCGGCGTACTCGCCGAAGCTGGCTCGCACATTCGCGGGGTCATCGCCATCGGTGAGGCCGCCGCCGAGATCGATGCGGTGTTCGCCGCCAGCGTTCCGGTGCGTCATGCCGGTTCGATGGAGTCCGCTGTTCGAGCGGCCGTCGACGAGGCCAACAAGGGTGATGTCGTTCTTCTCTCGCCGGCCTGCGCGAGTTTCGACTGGTATCCGGCCGGTGGATACGCCGCCCGGGGGGAGCACTTCGCTCGCGTGGTCGATGACCTCGCGCGGAGCGGAGCCATGGTGAAGGGAGCATGACATGGGCCTCGCGCTGATCAAGGGGGACGATCTCGCCCGACGACGCCGAGCGGCGATCGAGAAGGGGCGCGAGAGCGGCCGGGGCAGCCGGCGTCATCAGGATTCGCGCAGTCGGGAGGGGCTCGCGGGTGCGCTTCGACGTGAGCAACTCGACACGGCACCGCTCTCGTATTACGCGATCATGGTCGTCGTCGCCGTCCTCGTCCTCCTCGGATTGGTGATGCTCCTGTCGGCCTCGGCGGCCAAGAACGTGGGAGGCGACGCGTCGCCCTACTCAATGGTGCTGAAACAGGTGATGTGGACCGCACTCGGGATCCTCGGGATGCTCATCGCGATGAGGGTGCCCTACCGATCGATCAGGCCGATCGCGCTCCCGGCCGCGATCCTCGGGTTCGCGTTGATGGGTCTCCCGTTCGTCGACGGCGTTGGCAAGGAGGTCAACGACGCGCGGTCGTGGGTGAACCTCGGGCCGATCGGGTTCCAACCCTCGGAGATCCTGAAGATCTTGGTGATCATCCTCGCGGCCGACATGGTCGCCCGACGCGAGCGGTCGGTCGGTGACTGGAGGGTGATGGCGGTCCCGGTCGCCGGACTCGGTGGCCTCGCCTCCGCGGCCTGCATGGCCCAAGGTGACGTCGGTTCGGCCGTCGTGCTCATGGCCGTCGTGATGGCCATGCTGCTCTTCTCTGGAGCTCCGCTGCGCCACATCGGGGCGATCGCCGGTGCCAGCGCCTTCGTGCTCCTACTGGTCATCGTCGCCACGCCGAGGCGCTTCAACCGATTTGTCGCCTTCCTCGACGTGGAGGGAAACAAGGACTACCTCGCCTATCAGTCCTGGCAGGGTCTGCTGTCGATCGCCAATGGCGGTCTGACGGGATCGGGTATCGGAGGGAGCCGGTCGAAGCTCGGCTACCTCCCACTCGCGCACAGTGATTTCATCTTCGCCATCGTCGCCGACGAGCTGGGCATCGTCGGATCGATCGCGGTCATCGGCGGGTTCGGCATGCTCGTCTGGTTCGGGATCCAGGCGGCGCTCGCGGCCCCGGACCGGTTCGGGCAGATGCTCGCCGCGGGAATCGCGTCATGGTTCGGACTGCAGACGTTGGTGAACGTCGGCGGAGTCGTCGCGATCATGCCGGTGACTGGCATCACCCTTCCGTTCTTCTCCTACGGCGGCTCGTCGATGTCGACCTCGCTCGTCGCCGCCGGTTTGTTGCTCAATGTGGCGCGTCGCGGCGTGTCGGAACGCTCGGCGGTCTCGGCGCCCGCGCGGCGTCGCACCACGAAAGCGCGCTGAGGAACGGACGCGTCGTGGCCGGGATCCGACTGCTGGTCGCCGGGGGCGGCACCGCTGGCCACGTGCTGCCCGCGATCTCGGTGTTAGAGGCCGCGATGGCCAACGGGCACCGGCCCGACGATCTGCACTACGTCGGATCCACTCGGGGCGTCGAGGGGGAGATGGTTCCGCCGCTCGGGGTGCCCTTCACCCTGCTCCGCGTGGTCGGGCTGCAGCGCCGCATTACCGCTGCCAACCTGATGTTCCCGCCACTCATGGTGGCGGCGGTCCTCTCGTCGCTCGGGCTGCTTCGTCGGCGTCGACCAAGGGTCGTGGTGTCGGTCGGGGGGTACGCCAGTCTCCCCCCGGTTCTCGCCGCCCGGCTCCTCAGAATTCCGGTCGTTGTGGTCAGCTACGACCGCCGTCCCGGCCGGGCGAGCACGCTCAGCGCCCGGTTCGCTGCTGCTTGCGCAGTCGCGTTTCCGGACTCAGCGCTACCGCGGGCGACCTTCACCGGCGCCCCGCTCAGACGCGCGATCCTCACCGCTGACCGGTCGGGTGGCCGCGGCCCGGCCCGAACGCGCCTCGGCATCGCCGATGACCGCTTCCTCGTGGTTGCTCTCGGCGGGTCACTCGGTTCGGCTGCCCTGAACGCCGCCGTCGTCCGCCTGATCGAGGAGCGCGCCAACGATCGCGGACTGGCGGTTGTCCACCTCGCCGGTCGTCGCTTCGTGGCTGACCTGCCTGAGGCGCTCGACGGCTCCTCAGGGGTCGCCTACGTGCCTTCGGGCTTCAGTGAGGACATGTCGACCCTGTACGAGGCGGCCGATCTGGTGATCGGTCGTGGAGGTGCGAGCACCGTTCACGAGGTCGCCGCGGTCGGCGTCCCGTCGGTGCTGGTTCCCTGGGACGGAGCGGCCGAGGACCACCAGCGGGAGAACGTCCGCTGGCTGGCCGATGGCGGGGGAGCGATCGCGTTGGCCGAGTCCGAACTCGGGTCGCTTGGCACCGTGATCGATGCATTGCGGAACGACCGCGCCCGACTCGATGACATCGCGCGTCGTGCCCGCGAGATGGGTGCGGTCAGTCGGTCGGGGCGGCTCGCCGAACTGATCGACGCTGTGGCTGATGGCGACCCCTAACGTGACCGAAGTGATCGAGCAGCGCCTTCCGACGGTGATCCCCGACCTCGCTGAGCCGCGTCGCATCCACGTCGTCGGCGTCGGTGGGCCCGGGATGAGCGCGGTCGCGATCGCCCTCGCCGGGATGGGCCACGACGTGTCAGGTAGTGACATTCGGGAGCGCCAGGTGCTCGAGCGGCTCCGGGCGGCGGGGGTCCGCGTACACATCGGTCATGACCGCCGCCATGTGCACGGCTGCGATGTCGTCACCGCGTCCACGGCCATCCCTATCGATCTCAATGAGTTGGATGAGGCGCGCCGGCGGGGTATCGCCGTGACCTCGCGGGCCGGCATCCTCGCCGCGATCTGCGCGAGGACCGGAGCGCTCGCCGTCGCTGGCACGCACGGCAAGACGACCACCTCGTCGATGCTCATGCTCATGCTCGCTGCGGCGGGTCGTCGGCCCGGGTTCATCATCGGTGGCGATGTGGCTGATGTCGGCACGGGCGCCGAGTGGACCGGCTCGGACTGGTTCGTGGTCGAGGCCGATGAGAGCGATGGCACGCACAGTCATCTGCCCCTCGTCGGAACGGTCCTCACCAACATCGACCGCGACCATCTCGATCACTTCGGGTCCTTCGCCGCACTCGTCGAGAGTTTCTCGGACTACCTCGACCGCGTGGCGGGGCCGCGTGTGGTCTGCCTCGATGATCCGGTCGCCGAGCCGCTCGCTCGCCGCCCCGACTGCGTCTCCTACGGGCTCCACCCCGAGTCGCGCTATCGAGTCGTCGACGTGGTCGCCTCCGAAGGTCGTCAGGACTTCGCCGTGGAACACCCGGGTGGTCGCACGCAGGTGCGCCTGCCCCTTCGAGGAGTCCACAACGCGGTGAACGCGACGGGGGCGCTCGCTCTTGCGGTGGAGATCGGGGTCGATCCCGATGTCGCGGCCCGCGCGCTCGGCGCTTTCGGTGGGGTGGCCCGACGATTCGACATCCGAGCGGTCGATGGGGGAGCCACCTTCGTGGACGACTACGCCCACCTGCCTGCCGAGATCGCCGCTGTGCTCGCCGCGGCGCGTCACTCGGGCGATGGCTGGCGGCGGGTGATCGCGGTCTTTCAACCGAACCGTTTCAACCGGATGTCGGAGATCTGGCGCGATTACGCCGAGTGCTTCGCCGATGCGGACCTGGTGGTCCTGACCGACATCTACTCCTCGGGTACGACTCCAATTCCCGGGGTGACCGGGAAACTCGTGGTCAATGCCGTCACGGAGGCTGACCCGACGCGCCGGGTGGTGTGGATGCGCCAGCGTGAGGACCTGATCCGCTTCCTCGCCGCCGAGGTCGGCGAGGGAGACGTCTGCATCTCGATGGGTTGCGGAGACATCGCTTCCCTTCCTGATGAGGTGGTGGAGGCCCGGATGCGCAGCGGGCGAGGGTCGGCAGCGTGATGGACGCCGTTGCGCTCGCCGTCGCGCTCGGTGCCGTGCAAGGAGTGACGCTCGAGCGGGACAGCCCACTCGGCGAGTTGACGACATATCGCATCGGGGGAACGGCGGCGCTCACGGTCAGCATCGACCACGTCGAGGCGCTCATCGAGGTGGGTCGGATCCTCAGTGAGGCTGACACTTCGGTGGTGGTTCTCGGGCGGGGATCCAATGTGTTGGTCGCCGACACCGGTTTTGACGGCGTCGTGCTTCGACTGGTCGCGGACTTCGAGGCGGTCTCGATCCCGACCGTCGGAGCCGCCGAACTCGTCGAGGTGAGTGCCGGCTCGGCGGCGCCCCTGCCGGTGGTGGCGCGGCGCACGGCGGCCGCTGGGCTCGGTGGCTTCGAGTGGGCGGTGGGTGTACCAGGCACGATCGGTGGTGCCGTACGGATGAATGCCGGGGGGCACGGGTCCGATATGGCCGCATCGATCTCGGGTGCGACGATTCTGACCCTCGGAGGCTCACCCCGTTGGGTTGGTGTCGATGGTGTCGGCTTCGGATTCCGCAGTTCGGGTATCGCCGCGGACGATGTCGTGCTCGACGCCACGCTGGTGCTGCGACCCCGCGAAGTGGAGCGGTCGGAGGCTGAGATCGACGACATCGTTCGGTGGCGTCGGGAGCACCAACCGGGTGGCCAGAACTGCGGGTCGGTTTTCGTCAACCCGGTTCCCGGGGAGATCTCGGCGGGCGCGCTCATCGACACGCTCGGCCTGCGTGGATGTCGGGACGGAACGGCTTCGGTGTCGGACAAGCACGCCAACTTCATCCTCTCCGAGCCCGGTGGCGCCGCCTCTGATGTGGTGCGTCTCATGGCTCGTGTCCGCGCGGAGGTGTTGGAACGCACCGGTCACGACTTGCGTTCGGAGGTGCGCCTGCTCGGTTTCGACGCTGAGGTCGCCGAGGCCGCCGGTGCCCGACCGGCCACCCCGGCGGGTCACTAGGTTTCGCTCATGGCCGATCGGGACCCCGACCAGCCCACTGGGTTGCGACGAGTGCTCTCCATCGTCGACGACGACGGCCCTGACTCGGTCTATCTCGATGGCGATCTCAACCCGGGAGGAGCCCGTCACCGCGTGGTCATTGTGGACGATGGCGCTGACGGTCAACCCCGAGCGACTCGCTCGGCCTCCGAGACCCGGCTGAGAGCCCGGCGTATCGCGGTCAATCGCCAAGCGGGGCGTCGCCGCCTTCGGCGTCTTGTCGTCCTTGCCGCCCTGCTGCTCGTCGCGGTCGGCCTGCTCGCCTCACTCGGCTCGTCGTCGTTCGGGGTGCGCGAGGCGGATGTCCGCGTGTCGGGCAACGTGTACACCGACCAGGTGGCGCTCCGTGCGGCGATCGATTCGGTGATCGGCACCCCCGTGATCCTCGTTGACACCGAAGCGCTCGAGGCCGAGATCGAGGCGATCCCGTGGGTTGACGAGGCGAGCGTTCGCACCGATCTGCCCTACGGGCTGGTGATCGATATCTCCGAACGAGAGCCGGTGCTCTCCTATCCGGGCCCCGATGACCTCTTTCGGGTGCTCGATGGGGAGGGACGCGTGCTGGACGTGATCGATGGATGGCCCTTCGAGTACCTCCTCCTTGTCGGGGTGGAGCCCCCGGCGCTCGCCGCCGGTGAGTTCGCGCCCCCCGGCTACGTCGGCGCGGCGACGCTCGGGCGCACGCTGACGGGCTCAATCCTCGATCGGGTCTCCCTCGTCCAAGTTGACGAGGCGGGCAACGACCTCGTCGTCGTGCTCGATGACGACACCGAGATCCGCTTCGGTGCCGCTCGAGACCTCTTCGCCAAGCTGGTTCGGCTCGAGACGGTGTACGCGTCGGGGGCCGCGTCGTCGGCCGCGGTGATCGACGTCTCCACCGACGAGGTGACGATCCGCTGACCTGCGCTAGCATCCGTCCAGCCCCGGAGAGGTCCGCACCCGCGGAGCCGACACGAGAAGATTTATCGCCGGGAACTAAAGAACGTATGAGACGACTTCGCGAGAGCAACCCGCTTACCATGATGGGTCGCGCGATGGAAGGGACCCTGAGATGAACGGTGCGCCTCAGAACTACCTGGCGGTGATCAAGGTGATCGGTGTCGGTGGCGGCGGAGTCAACGCCGTGAACCGAATGATCGACGCGGGCCTTCGCGGTGTCGAGTTCATCGCCGTCAACACCGACGCCCAAGCCCTGCTCATGAGCGACGCTGATGTGAAGCTCGATATCGGTCGCGAGTTGACGAGGGGTCTCGGCGCGGGCAGTGACCCCGAGGTCGGCCGAAGCGCGGCGGAGGCGCATGCCGACGAGATCGCCGAGATGGTCAAGGGCGCGGACATGGTGTTCATCACCGCGGGTGAGGGCGGTGGCACCGGCACAGGCGCTTCCCCAGTGATCGCTGAGATCGCTCGCGAGGCCGGCGCGCTGACCATCGGTGTGGTCACGCGCCCGTTCTCCTTCGAGGGGCGTCGACGCTCGGTAACCGCCGATGCGGGCGTGCAGCGGCTGAAGGAGAAGGTCGACACGCTGATCGTCATCCCCAACGACCGCCTGCTGTCCGTGGCCAATGAGAAGACGAGCGTGACCGCCGCGTTCAACATCGCCAATGAGGTGCTCCTCCAAGGCGTCTCGGGCATCACCAACCTGCTCACCATCCCGGGCCTGATCAACACCGACTTCGCCGATGTGAAAATGGTGCTCGCGAACGCCGGGTCGGCCCTCATGGGCATTGGGGAGGCCTCGGGCGAGGACCGCGCGGTCAGCGCCGCCAAGTCCGCCATCTCCTCGCCGCTCCTCGAGTCGGCCATCGACGGCGCGCGCGGGGTGCTCCTCAACATCACGGGTCCGTCCAGCATGGGTCTCTTCGAGATGAACGCCGCCGCCGAGATCATCCACGGTGTCGCCCATCCCGACGCGAATATCATCTTCGGAACGGTCATCGACGACGAGATCGGCGATTCTCTCCGGATCACTGTGATCGCCGCCGGTTTCGACCGTGTCGAGGCCGCCGCTTCATCGAGCGAGCGTCCTTCCTCGCGCCTCTCCGATCTCTTCGGGCCGGATGGCGACGATGAGGACGACGACGGTTTCGACGTCCCCGAATTCCTTCGCTGACGTCGTGACCCCCGGTCCCGTGCCGGTCGATCCCGCCGGGGTCGCCGAGCGCCTCCGCGAGGTCAGAGAGCGCGTCGCGCTCGCCGGTGGCTCCGACGTGGCCGTCGTCGCAGTCACCAAGTCATTTCCCGCCGAAGCGGTGCTCGCGGCAGTGGCCGCGGGTGCCGACGGCATCGGTGAGAACTACGCCCAGGAGCTCGACGCCAAGGCATCGGCGATTGCCGAGGCAGCCGCGAGTGGCTGCCCAGTCCACTTCATCGGGCAACTTCAGTCCAACAAGGTCCGCGTGGTCGCGCGCCACGCCAATGTCATCCAGTCGGTGGACCGACCCTCGCTGCTCACCGAGATCGCGCGGCGCGCCTCGGGTCTGTCGGTGATGATCCAGGTATCGCCGGCCGACGAAACCGGCAAGGGGGGCTGCGACCCGGCGGAGGTGCCGGCCCTCGTCGAGACCGCCCGCCAGATGGGACTCGAGGTGCTTGGGCTCATGTGTGTGGCGCCGACCTCGGGTGGGGTCGAGGCGGCGGGCCCGCACTTCGCGATGGCGCGCGCACTGGTCGATCATCTCGGTCTCGAGCACTGCTCGATGGGGATGTCGGGTGACCTGGAGGTCGCTGTGCGCGAGGGCTCGACCATGGTGCGCATCGGTTCGGCCCTCTTCGGCGAGCGCAGCTGAGTGAGGGTGCCCGGTCCCTTCGGTGCCCGTGAACTAGCGTTCGACCCGAGGAGGATCTCGGCATGTCGGTGTGGAAGAAGACGATGGACTATCTCGGGCTCGGCCCCGACGACGCCTACGACGACTACGACGACGTCGAGGATGTCGAGCGCGACGAGTTCGACCTCGAGGATGAGGAAGAGGTAGTGCCGCCGAACCGGCCGGTGTTCCCCTCGCGCGGCGACACCGGACCGATCCGCCGACCCACCAGTGAGGATCCCTCGGTGAAGGTGCGCACCGTTCGGCCCTCGGCCCGCAATGCAGATCCGGTGACCGTCCGGCCACGAGGCTTCGAGCAGGCCCAAGAAGTGGCGGACGCGTTCAAGGTCGGTCAGCCCGTCATCATGAATCTCGAGGGCTCCGATCGCGAGATCGCGCGACGCCTTATCGATTTCGCGAGCGGCCTCTGCTACGCGCTCGACGGGACGATGGAGAAGATCGCGAACGGCGTGTACTTGCTGAAGCCGTCGAATCATCCGGGCGGCGCCTGAGTCCGAGCACCCGGAGCGGGTGTCGAACCCACCGGTAGCATTCGGCGGGCCGTAACGACGGCCGAGTGAGCGATCAACGTGAAGTACCCCGACGTCCCCCCACAGCCCGACTTGCCCTCTCTCGAGAGCGAGGTGATCGCTGCTTGGGAGCGCGACGACACTTTCCGGCGCTCGGTTGAGGCCCGAGACGCAGGCGCCGATGGGGCCAACGAGTTCGTGTTCTACGACGGCCCACCGTTCGCCAACGGACTCCCTCACTACGGCCACCTGCTCACCGGATACGTCAAGGACGCGGTGCCGCGATACCAAACGATGCGCGGTCGCCGGGTGGAGCGACGGTTCGGCTGGGACTGCCATGGCCTGCCAGCCGAGGTGCAGGCCGAGAA
Source organism: Acidimicrobiales bacterium (assembly GCA_030828465.1). Classification (GTDB taxonomy): domain Bacteria; phylum Actinomycetota; class Acidimicrobiia; order Acidimicrobiales; family Ilumatobacteraceae; genus Casp-actino5. Next base: position 60,444 of record JAURCL010000004.1, read on the forward strand.
GGAACTCGGTATCTCGGGTCACCCTGAGATCTCGGCGTTCGGTATCGATCGGTTCAACGACGCCTGCCGCACCAGCGTGCTGCAGTACACCAACGAGTGGCGCGCCTACGTCAACCGCCAGGCGCGGTGGGTGGACTTCGACAACGACTACAAGACCCTCGACCTCGACTACATGGAGAGCGTCATGTGGGCTTTCCGTCAACTCTGGGACAAGGGCCTCATCTACGAGGGGTTCCGGGTTCTGGCGTATTGCTGGCGATGTGAGACACCGCTCAGCAACACCGAGACCCGGATGGACGACGTGTACCGCGACCGGCAAGATCCCGCTGTCACGGTCTGGTTCCGCCTCGACACCGGCGAGCGGATCCTTGCGTGGACGACGACACCTTGGACGCTGCCCTCCAACCTCGCGCTCGCGGTAGGCCCAGACATCGAGTACTCCATCGTCGCGCTCGAAGGGGAGCGGTACATCATCGCCTCCGCCCGACTTGAGTCCTACTCCGCCCAACTCGAGGGCGGAGAGGTGGTCGCCACGGTGCTCGGCTCCGAGCTCGTCGGGCGCACCTACGCTCCGGTGTTCGACTTCCTCGCCGGTACCGAGAACGCCTTCCAGGTGCTTCCGGGTGACTTCGTCACCACCGAGGATGGCACCGGTGTCGTTCACATGGCACCGGGCTTCGGCGAGGAGGACCAGGCCGTCTGCTCGGCAGCCGGCATCCCGACGATCTGCCCGATGGATGAGCGGGGTCGCTACACGTCAGAGATCTCGCGCTGGGCGGGCACCCACGTCTTTGAGGCGAATCCCGAGGTGATCCGGGCGCTCAAGGAGATCGGCGCCCTGGTGCGGCACGACAGCTACGACCACGCCTATCCGCACTGCTGGCGGTGCGCGGAGCCGTTGGTGTACCGCGCGATCTCGTCGTGGTTCGTCGAGGTGACGCGGATCCGAGACCGCATGGTCGAGTTGAACGGCGATATCAACTGGGTGCCCTCCCATGTGAAGGAAGGCAGTTTCGGCAAGTGGCTGGCGAACGCCCGCGACTGGTCGATCTCCCGGAACCGATTCTGGGGATCCCCGATTCCGGTCTGGGTGAGCGACGATCCCGAGTACCCGCGAACCGACGTGTACGGGTCGATCGCCGAGCTCGAGGCGGATTTCAGCGTCCCCGTCACCGACTTGCATCGCCCTGCCATCGACGACTTGGTGCGTCCGAACCCCGACGACCCGACGGGTCGGTCGATGATGCGTCGGGTCCCCGAGGTGTTGGACTGCTGGTTCGAGTCGGGGTCGATGCCGTTCGCCCAGGTGCACTATCCGTTCGAGAACGCTGAGTGGTTTGAGCATCACTATCCGGGGGACTTCATCGTGGAGTACCTCGGTCAGACGCGCGGCTGGTTCTACACGATGCACGTTCTGGCCACCGCGCTCTTCGACCGACCGGCATTCGAGAACTGTGTGAGCCACGGGATCGTGCTCGGGGACGACGGCTCGAAGATGTCGAAGTCGCTTCGCAACTATCCGGACCCGAACGAGATGTTCGACGCGCACGGCTCGGATGCGATGCGCTGGTATCTGCTGTCCTCGCCGATCCTCAGAGGTCTCGACTTCTCCGTGTCGGAGACCGGCATCCGCGACACCGTCAGGCGTGTCGTTCTGCCGTTCTGGAACGCCTACTACTTCTTGACGCTCTACGCCCGCGCGGCCGGGCGCGAGGGTGTGGAGCGCACCGATCAGACCGATGTCCTCGATCGGTACCTGCTCGGTGAGTTGAACCGCTTGGTCTCGGACTCCACGGCGGCGATGGAGGCCTACGACCTGTACGGGGCGTGCGAGACCGTGGAGCGCTTCTTGGACACGCTCACCAACTGGTACATCCGTCGAAGCCGTGAACGCTTCTGGGAGGGCGACCAGGACGCGATCGACACCCTCCACACGGCGATGGTGACGCTCTGTCGGGTGAGCGCGCCCCTGCTCCCGCTCGTGAGCGAGCACATCCACACCGGCCTCGTCGGAGAGGGCAGCGTCCACCTGCTCGACTGGCCGAGCGCCGAGGCATTTCCCGTCGACGCTGACCTCGCGCGGGGCATGGCGCTCGTGCGCGATGCCTGCTCGACCCTGCTTTCGCTTCGCAAAGCTGAAGGCCTCCGGGTCCGCCTGCCGCTCGCCTCGGCGACCGTGGCTACCCCGGACGCCGAGGTGCTCCGCCCTCATCTCGGAATCATCCGCGACGAACTCAACCTGAAAGACGTCGTCCTCACCGACGACCTCGCCGCGCATGGGCGTAAAGAGCTCGTTCTGAACCCGAAGGCGCTGGGTCCGCGGCTCGGAGGAGCCACGCAGGAGGTCATCGTGGCTCACAAGCGCGGGGATTGGTCGGAGACGGTGTCGGGTGTGCGGGTCGGTGAGCACGATCTCGAGCCGGGAGAGTTCGATTTCCGGTTGGTGTCGGCGGCCGAGGGAGCGGCAGCGACCCTGCCTCGCGATGGCGGCATCGTCGTGCTCGACACCCAGGTCACCCCTGAACTGGAGATTGAGGGGGTGGCGCGTGACCTGATCCGCCGAGTCCAGCAGGAGCGCCGTGATGTGGGTTTGGACGTGAGTGATCGGATCCGGCTGACGGTCAGCGGACCCGATGACGTCATCCGCGCGCTTGACGCCCACCGCGACCTGGTCGCTGGTGAGACCCTTGCGCTCGACGTGGTGGTGGCCGGTTCAGCGGCTGAGGCCGAGGTCGTTGTGGAGCGGATGTCGGCTGGGTGATCTCCGTGGCCCGCTTGGTGACGGGCGATAGTGTTCCCCGACCAACGACGGGAGGTCCCCCATGGCCGCGAAGAAGTCAGCCGCGAAGAAATCGGTAGCGAAGAAGGCTGCGCCCAAGAAAGCCGCGCCAAAGAAGGCTGCACCCAAGAAGGCTGCACCCAAGAAGGCCGCGCCAAAGAAGGCTGCACCCAAGAAGGCTGCACCCAAGAAGGCTGCACCAAAGAAGGCTGCACCCAAGAAGGCTGCACCCAAGAAGGCTGCACCCAAGAAGGTCGCACCCAAGAAGGTCGCACCCAAGAAGGTCGCGCCAAAGAAGGCTGCGCCAAAGAAGGCTGCACCCAAGAAGGCTGTGCCTAAGAAGGCTGCGCCAAAGAAGGTCGCACCAAAGAAGGTCGCACCAAAGAAGGCTGCGCCCAAGAAGGCCGCGCTAAAGAAGACTGTCGCGAAGCCGGCACCGAAGAAGCCGGAAGCGAAGAAGGTCGCACCGAAGAAGGCCGTTGCCAAGCCGGCACCGCCGAAGAAAGTCGGTCCCGAATTCCCCAAGCCTCGAGGCACCTCGAAGGATGGAATCGCCTACACCAAGGAATTCGACGTCCGATTCCTTAAGGCTCAGCGCGCTTTGCTCCTTGAGGAGCGCGAGCGTCTCGTTGGACAAGCCGATCGCCTCGAGCATGACGCTCAGGAACTCATCGACGAGGCCGAGATGGGCGATGTGCAGTTCGACGATGAGGGCGGGGAGGGCGACACCATGGTGGTGGAGCGCGAACGTGATCTCGCGCTGAGCGCCCAGGCCCGCGAAGCCGTTGCCGAGATCGACGCCGCACTCGAGCGCATCACATCGGGTCGGTACGGGTTCTCGCTCATCTCCGCGAGACCTATTCCGAGGGAGCGACTCGAAGCGATTCCCTGGGCTACCGAACTCGTCGAGGAGAAGGTCGGCGGTATCGGGCGGTGAGCCGAGACGGGCGGGCCGGTCGTCGCCTCGCCCTGCCGATCGGCGCGGCGGTGATCGTCGTCGACCAGGGCACCAAAGAATGGGCGCTCGGGCGCCTGAGTGGAGGTCGCACCATCGACCTCGTCTGGACCCTGCGCTTCCGCCTCACGTTCAACGAGGGGATGGCCTTCGGAGCCGGCCAAGGTCTTGGAGTCGTGATCGGGCTTCTGGCCGCGGTCATCATCGCGCTGCTCATCCGCCAGACCGCCCGCGTGATGCCGCCTGCTCAGGCGATCGCGCTCGGTCTCATCATGGGGGGTGCCGCGGGCAACCTGATCGACCGGCTGCTACGCGATGAGGGGCTGCTGAGAGGCGCCGTCGTCGATTTCATCGATCTCCAATGGTTCCCCGTGTTCAACGTGGCCGACGCCGCGATCAACATCGGCGCCGTTCTCCTGGTGCTCGCACTCCTTCTCGAGGCCCGATCCACTGACAGCGGGCGGGAGACATGATCGAAGAGGAGGTGCCGGCGGCGCTCAGCGGGGAGCGGCTCGATCGGATCGTGGCGCTCATGCTCGACGTCTCCCGCTCAGCCGCCCAGAGCGTCGTCGCCTTGGGTGGCGTGTCTGTCGATGGTCATCTCGAGATGGTCGGACGCCTTCGGCTCGAGGAGGGGCAGTTGGTGATCGTCGATGAATCGCGGCTTCCCGGAGCGGACCTGCCCACCGCGGACCCAGGGGTCGAGTTCGGCGTGGTCCATGCCGATGACTGGATCATCGTCGTCGACAAACCGGCGGGACTGGTGGTGCACCCGGGTGCGGGAAACCCCGACGGGACCCTCGTCAACGGACTCCTCGCCGCGTATCCCGATCTGGAGGGGATCGGTGATCCGGTGAGGCCGGGCATCGTCCATCGTCTCGACGCCGGGAGCACCGGCCTGCTCGTGGTTGCCCGCAGCGAGGCGGCTCGTGAGGCGTTGATCGAGCAGTTCGTCGACCACTCCGCCGGCCGCACCTATGTCGCGCTGGTGTGGGGTCTCCCCGAGGCGCCTCACGGGGTGATCGACGCGCCGATCGGCCGATCCCAGCGTGATCCGATGCGGATGGCGGTGGTCGCCGACGGCCGTGACGCCCGCACCGAGTACGAGGTGTTGCAGGCCTACGAGGATCGTGGTCATCCCACCCTGCTTGAGTGCCGTCTCGAGACAGGGCGCACCCATCAGATCCGCGTTCATCTCTCCTCCATCGGTCACCCGTTGATCGGCGACCCCTGGTACGGACAGCGTCGTCCGACCCTCGGACTGGATCGTCCGTTCCTGCACGCGAGCCGCCTCGAACTCACCCACCCCGGCTCGGGAGATCGGGTGTCGTTCGAGAGCCCGATTGCCACCGACCTGCGCGGCGTCCTCGACTCGCTGACTCCGGCTTGAGGGGCGCTCAGTCCGCGATCGTCGGCCAGGTCGCCGCTCCGCGCGCCATGTCGACGATCGCGGACAGGGTGTAGCCCTCGAGGTGAGAGCGCATCGTCTCACCGGCCACCTGCCAGATGGATAGGAGCACGCACTGGCCCTCGTGGTCGCAGGCTCCGTCGGCGTGTGGTTCGCCGAAGTCACCGAGAGTGATCGGACCATCTACCGCCGAAAGGATCTCGCTGAGTCGAATCGCCTCCGGATCGCGGGCGAGCACATAGCCGCCACCGACCCCGCGCTTCGAGCGCACGATCCCAGCTCCCTTCAACGCGAGAAGGATCTGCTCGAGATAGGGCTGGGGCAGGGCGGTCCGCTCAGCGATGTCGCGCACCGATGTCGGGCAGGAGGGGTCGTCGCGCAGAGCCAAGGACAGCAGGGCTCGACACGCGTAATCACCTCGTGTCGAGACTCGCACGAGGCCATCGTAGGAGGTCGGCGGCGGTACCGTTGACACGCGTCGGGATACCTCACCGACCATGTCCGAGCCATGAGCACCCCCGCGACTCCCGTCTTCCCCGACTACGGCGGCGCCTGCCTTGACGGGCTCATGCCCGCGCTGACCGGATCGGCCCCGCGTCCCCACTGGATGCCGGCCGCGCTCGATGGGGCACGCGCGGTGGTGCTGCTTGTCCTCGACGGGCTGGGCTGGCTCCAACTGGAGGAGCGCCGGAGCGCCCTGCCGAACCTGGCCTCCCTTGATGGCTCGTTCATCACCTCGGTTGCCCCGAGCACCACGGCCACAGCGCTCACCACGATCGCCACAGGATTGACCCCGGGGGAGCACGGCATCGTCGGCTACCGAATGATGGTGGGCGGATCGATCCTCAACTCGCTGCGCTGGCACGGACCCTCGGGCGATCGACGCTTCGACGCTCCTCCCTCCGAGATCCAGCCGCACCCCCCGTTCCTCGGATCGCGGGTGCCGATCGTGACCCCGTCGGAACTGATCGGGTCTGCGTTCTCCGAGGCGCATCTGCGAGGAGGCGAACCGGTGGGGTGGAGAGCCTCCTCATCGATTCCGGTGCTTGTGCGCGGCTTGCTCGACGAGGGCCGACCCCTCGTGTACGCGTACTACGCCGGAGTCGACAAGATCGCGCACGAGCGCGGTCTCGGAGCGTTCTACGACGCCGAACTACGCGACGCTGATCGCCTGGTCGGTGACCTCCTCGAGGTGATCGATGCCGATACGGCGCTCGTGGTGACGGCGGATCACGGTCAGGTCGAGGTGGGCGACCGCATCATCGAGCCCTCCGTCGAGATCCTCGGGCTCACCAGCGGTCAGTCAGGTGAGGGTCGCATGCGGTGGTTTCACGCCCGGCGCGGGGCAACCAACGACCTGTACGACGCGGTCGAATCGGAGTTGGGCAGCACGGGTTGGGTGCGCACCATCGAGGAGGTGCTCGACGAGCGCTGGTTCGGCCTGAGGGTTCCGCCTCCGGTGAGAGCGCGCCTCGGTGACGTGGTCATCGCGGCCCGCGATCCCGTGAGTTACCACGACCCCGATGACAGCGGCCCGTTCGAGTTGATCTGCCGGCACGGTTCACTCACCGCTGAGGAGATGCTCGTACCGTTGATGGCCGCCCGAGGTCGGGCCTGAGCGCGCAGGGAGGGAGCAGTCGATGAATGAGAACGGAAACGACGCCGGAGCAGAGCTCGTGTCGGGCGGGGGAGAGGAATCCGATCAGACCGTCACCGGATCGGTGACCGAACCCGCCAAGGTCATGCGCATCGGCTCGATGGTGAAGCAGCTCCTCGAGGAGGTACGGCAGTCGCCCCTTGACGAGGCGAGTCGCGAGCGACTGGCCGAGGTGTACGAGCGCTCGATCATCGAGCTGTCCGAGGCGCTGTCTCCCGATCTCCAGGACGAACTGCGCATCCTGACGCTGCCCTTCGAGGACGGGGAGGTCCCGTCTGAGAGTGAGCTCCGTGTGGCGCAGGCGCAACTCGTCGGCTGGCTCGAGGGCCTCTTCCACGGCATCCAGGCAACCCTCTTCGCCCAGCAACTCGCCGCTCGGCAGCAACTCGATCAGATTCGGCAACTTCCTCAGGGCCCCGCGGAGCGTCCCGGTACGTACCTCTGAGGGTGGGCCCGGTCGCCGGATCTCGGTGTGGACGGCTCTGGTAGGTTCGACGAACCACATCAATGTGATTCGTCCCGTCCGCCCCGAACATCCGCAACCGATACGTGCCTGACTCCTTCACTCATCTCCATGTCCACACCGAGTTCTCGATGCTCGATGGTGCCTCGCGGATCGACGATGTCGTCGCGAAGGCGCTCGACGATGGTCAGCCGGCCCTCGGCATCACGGATCACGGCAACATGTACGGGACCCTTGAGTTCTACAAGGAGTGCCGGAACCGGGGCATCAAGCCAATCATCGGCACCGAGGCCTACATGGCCCACGACAGTCGTCATGAACGGCCGGCTCGCCGTGGCCGCATGGATGACTCCGGAGGCGACACCGAGGGTGGGCACAAGCTCTACTACCACCTGACGCTGCTCGCCGAGAATGGCGTCGGCTACCGCAACCTCATCCAGCTTTCGAGCCTCGCGTTCCTCGAGGGCTACTACTACAAGCCACGGATCGACTGGGAGCTGCTCGAGAAGTACTCCGACGGGCTCATCGCCACCACCGGCTGCCTGGGAGGGCAGGTGCTGCAGACCCTGATGCGCGGCGACTACGACGGGGCGCTCGCCAAGGCGGCCCGGCTTCAGGACATCTTCGGTCGCGACAACCTCTTCGTCGAGCTCCAGGACCACGGCATCCCCGAGCAGCACGAGACGAACCCACAGCTGATCGAGATCGCCAAGGCGATCGGCGCCCCACTCCTTGCGACAAACGACTCGCACTACACCCACGCCCACGACCACGAGGCGCACGACGCGCTGCTCTGCGTCCAGACCAGCTCACTGCTCTCCGATCAGGATCGCTTCAAGTTCAAGGGTGAGGGCAGCCACTATCTGAAGACGGCGGCCGAGATGCGGTACCTGTTCCGCGAGGTCCCCGATGCCTGCGACAACACGCTGTGGATAGCAGAGCGGGCCGAGCTCGACATCACCTTCGGCGACGCGCTGCTTCCCGACTTTCCTCTGCCCGAGGGGTTCACCGACGATCGGGCCTACCTCGAGCACCTCACCTGGGAGGGGGCGAAGCGTCGATGGGGGAACGACCTGCCTCCGGCAGCGGTCGAGCGCCTCTCCTATGAGCTCGAGGTGATCGCCTCGATGGGTTTCTCCTCGTACTTCCTGATCGTCTGGGATCTCATCCGCCATGCTCGCGACTCAGGTATCCGCGTCGGACCCGGCCGAGGCTCGGCGGCGGGCTGCGCCGTCGCGTACTGCCTGTGGATCACGGACCTCGACCCGATCCGCTACGACCTGCTCTTCGAACGGTTCTTGAATCCGTCGCGTATCTCGATGCCCGACATCGACATGGACTTCGACTCGAGGTACCGCGACGAGATGATTCGTTACGCCGCCGACAAGTACGGCCGCGATCACGTCGCGCAGATCATCACGTTCGGCACCATCAAGGCGCGCAACGCGGTGCGCGACGCCGCCCGGGTGCTCGGCCTGCCGTATGCCGCCGGCGATCGGGTGGCCAAGGCCATGCCGCCGCTCGTAATGGGGCGCGACACCCCGTTGCGCTACTGCTTCGAGGAAGACGAGAAGTATCGCGACGGCTACAAGGCCGCGGGAGAGTTGCGCGACATGTACGAGGCGGACCCCGACGTGCGTCGCATCGTCGATGTCGCCAAGGGGCTCGAGGGCCTGAAGCGCTCGGATGGCATCCATGCGGCGGCCGTGGTCATCACGAAGGACCCGGTCACCGAGTACCTGCCGGTGCAGCGCAAACCGGAGTCCAACCAGAACCCCGAGGACGCCCCGCTCGTCACCCAGTTTGAGATGCATGGCGTCGAGGAGCTCGGCCTCCTCAAGATGGACTTCCTCGGCCTGCGCAACCTCGATGTCATCACCGACACCCAGGCCATGGTTCGAGCCGGCGGGCAGGCGGACTTCGACATCGATCAGGTGCCCCTCGACGACTCCGCCACCTTCGACCTGCTGTCGCGCGGCGACACCATCGGTGTGTTCCAGCTCGAGTCTCCGCCGATGCGCCAGTTGCTGAAAGCCCTCGCCCCGAACTCCTTCGAGGACGTCTCAGCGGTCTTGGCGCTCTATCGACCCGGGCCGATGAGCGTCAACATGCACTACGACTACGCGGATCGCAAGAACGGGCGAAAGCCGGTGGAGTACTTCCATCCCGACGCCGTCGAGGTGCTCGATGACACCTTCGGGCTGATGATCTATCAGGAGAGCGTCATGCGGGTCGCCCAGCGATTCGCCGGCTACGACCTCGCCCAGGCGGACAACCTTCGCAAAGCCTGCGGCAAGAAGCAGCGCGACCTCATGGAGGCCGAGCGCGCGATGTTCGAGGCGGGATGCGTGCAGACCGGCTACGGGGAGAAGCTCGGCCGCGAGCTGTTCGATGTCATTGAGCGATTCGCCGACTACGCCTTCAACAAGAGCCACACCTTCGGCTACGGCCTCGTCACCTACCAGACCGCCTACCTGAAGGCCCATTATCCGGTCGAGTACCTGGCGGCGCTGTTGACGAGTGTGAAGGACAAGCTCGACAAGGCAGCGGTCTACTTGGCTGATTGCCGATCCGCGAGCATTCCGGTCCTCACCCCCGACATCAACCGGGCCGAGACCGACTTCACGGCCCTGCCGGTCGATCGGGTGCCACCCGGTGTCGAGCTGCCTCATGGCTGCCCCGGCGTGATCGTGTTCGGGCTGTCCGCGGTGCGAAACGTTGGTGTCGGGCTGATGGAGCAGCTCCTCGAGGAGCGGCGGGACAACGGCCCTTATGAGTCGTTCCACGATTTCGCCGAGCGTGCGCCCGAACCGGTGCTGCATCGCCGCACGGTCGAGTCGTTGATCAGGGCGGGTGCCTTCGACGCCCTCGGTCATCCGCGCCTCGGTTTGCTCGCCGTATTCGAGCAGATCATCGACACGACCCTCACCCGACGCCGCGAGCGATCTCAGGGCGTCATGAGCCTCTTTGGTGGCTGGGGAGACGATGACGCGGATCCGGTGTTCTCCGAGACCGTCGAGATTCCGGACCGCGAGTTCGACAAGTCGGAGCGTCTTCGCGTCGAGAAGGAGATGCTCGGCCTCTACGTCTCCGATCATCCGTTACGAGGGGCCGAGTCGGCGCTCAGACGCAGGGTCGAGCGCTCGATCAGCGATCTCGAGACCATGGACGACGGGTCGATCGTGGTGGTCGGCGGTGTGGTGACCTCCCTCGCCCGCAAGTACACCCGGGCCGGAGATCAGATGGCCGCCTTCGTGCTCGAGGATCTCGCGGCTTCTATTGAAGTCACCGTGTTCCCGAAGATGCTCGCCAGTCAGGGGCACAAGCTCCAAGACGACGTCATTGTCGCCGTGAAGGCCCGGTTGGACCGACGCGACGAGTCTCGATTCGGCCTCATCGCGATGGAGATCTCGGTCCTCGACGGGTTGAGCGACGGTCCGGCGTCGTTGCTGACCGTGCGGCTGAACGCCAACCAACTTGATGCCGGAGGGATCGACCGACTCCGAGAGATCATCAGCGAGCATCCCGGTCAGACGCCGGTCGAGATCGAGGTGCCACCCGGCCAGATCGTGCGCCTCCCGGATGATTATCGGGTCGATGTCGACCGAGTGATCGGTGAGATTCGGGTCGCGTTCGGTCACGATGCGGTCAGGCTCTGAGCGCTGACTTGTCGCCTCATCGTGTTCAGATGGCACAATGGGGGGGTAGGCCTACCGTGGGAGAAGGGTTATGTCGGTAGAAGTGGTGACGAACGACGCCAGTGCGGTCACCGATTCGCAACTGGATGAGATGGCCTCGATGGGGGGCTCTTTCGACATCGGCGCGATCTCGAAAGCCCGTGAGGAGTGGGTCCTGTCGACCACGGCGCGTATCGGGACGACGTTGCACGGGTTCACCTTCTCGACTCTCGAGCGCATCGGCGGAACGCCCTGTGTGCTCATCGGCATGATGAGCACAAAGCGCCACGCTAAGCGCGAGACGGTGCTGAGGGGGCTCATGAAGGAGGCGTTCCACCGCGCGCTGATGGCTTTCCCCGACGAGGATGTCGTGGTCGGTTCGCGTTTCGTGTCGGCCGATGCGATGGTGATCCTCAAAGATCTCGACGATGTCACGCCGCGGCCGGGAGCGCGGGCGGTCGGTGAGGAGCGCGCCTGGGGAAGGCGACTCGCGAAGCGCTTCGGCGTTGACTCGACCTATGAGGCGGAGTCGTTCACCGTTACCTCCGACGGTCGTGGCGGATTCATCGACCACGAGGCTCTCAAGCCTGAGAAGGTCGCAGCGGCGCAGCGCAAACTCTTCTCGGCCGTCGATGACAAGCGTGGCGGCGTCCTGATCGCCTACGGCTGGACAATGGCCGAGGACCTGGTCAAGCTCGGCGCCCGCTGAGATGGGCGACCTCGCCGAGGTCGTCCGCAACCGGCGCATGAGCCGGGCCTTCACCGGCGCTCCGGTCGATCCGGAGATCCTCGACCGCATGGTGGATCTCGCCAGTCGAGCCCCGAGTGCAGGCAAGACCCAGGGGTGGCATCTCGTCGTGCTGTCCGGGGCGGACACCGCTCGCTACTGGGACGCGACTCTTCCCGAGGAGCGTCGAGCGGGATTCGCGTGGCCCGGCCTGTTGCTCGCGCCGGTGGTGATGGTCGTCGTGGCCGATCCCGAGGCCTACCTGTCTCGCTATGCCGAGCCCGATAAGGCGCATACGGGTCTCGGCGTGTCCCGCGAGGCCTGGCCCGTGGCGTATTGGACGGTCGACGCGTCGATGGCGGCGATGGTGCTGCTTCTCGCCGCCGAGGACGAGGGGCTCGGCGCGCTGTTCTTCGGCCCCTTCGGAGCAACCGATCAGGTGAGAACGGCGCTCGGGATCCCTGATCGGATGGAGATCGTGGCGACCATCGCCCTCGGCGAGGCCGAGGTGGGGGCGGCCCATCAAGGCCGCAGCGCGGGTCGGGCCCGACGCGGGGTCGACGCGATCGTGCATCGCTCGCGCTGGTGATCAGCCTCGGCCGGTGAGCTGCGCGAGCAGCGACTCGGGGGAGTCGGCGGGGAGATCGCAGACCCGGTCGCGGCAGACGTAGGCGAAGCCCGGCTCTCTACCCTCCCAGAGCGGAGAGTCGAATCGCTCACCCCAAGCGAGCACCATGTCGGGTCGCCACACCGCCCTGGCCACCCTGACGAGATCGGGGTGTTCGCCGGGGATGACGACCTCGGTGATCCCTCGGTGCCTGACCTCGAGGGCGGCGAGTGCGTTCGAGAAGGCCGTCGGAGCCCGTTCGATGAGGGCTCCGAGCAGCATGAGGATGCGATCGGCATGGTTGGTGTAGCGCTGGTCGCCGGTCAACGATCCGAGCCGGATGAGGGCGAGGGCCGCCGTCGAGTTGGCCGACGGTACGGCCTGGTCGTGCACGTCCTTTTGCCTCACGACGAGTTGCTCGGCATCGTCGGCGGTGGTGAACAAACCCCCGTTCTCGGCATCCCAAAAGTGATCGAGCATTGTGTCAGCGGTCTCGATGGCTATGAGGGTCCACTCAGCCCGGCCAGTCGCCTCGCCGAGGCGAGTGAAGGCGTCGACGAGCGCGGCGTGGTCGGCGGCGATCGCGTCATGGCGCGCCCGCGGCTGTCCATCCGCTTGCCAGGAGCGGAGCCATCGGCCCTCCTCGGTGCGTAGTTCGCTCACCAGGAAGCGGCCGATCTGCTCGGCTGCCCCAACCCAGTCCGGTCGGTCGAGGGCGGTAGCGGCATCGAGCAACGCCGAGATGAACAGGGCGTTCCATTCGGTGAGCACCTTGTCGTCACGGCCCGGCCGCGGACGTCGCGAGCGGGCCTCAAGCAGCCGGCGCCGCCCGTCTTCGATGGCGGGAGGACGCTGGAGCGATCCGCGGGCGTGCAGGCGGTTCGGGATGCTCCGCCCCTCGAAGTTGCCACCCTCATCGATGCCGAACCACTCGAGGAGCGCGTCGGCGTCGTCGCCGAGGACCGCTCGCACCTCCTCCGGTGTCCAGGTGTAGAACCAGCCCTCCACCGAAGTGCCGTCGGGGGCGAGGGAGTCGGCGTCCTCGGCCGAGTGGATCCCGCCGGCGGGGTCGGCGAGCGTGCCGAGGACGTACTCGACGGTCTCCTCGACCACGAGGCGCCAGTCGTCGCGGCGGAAGAGCGACCATCCCTGTCGGTAGGCGCGGATGAGTAGGGCTTGGTCGTAGAGCATCTTTTCGAAGTGCGGGACCAACCACTCGCGGTCGACGGAGTACCGCGCGAAGCCGCCGCCGAGGTGGTCGTACATGCCGCCTGAGGCCATCGCGTCGAGGGTGGTGGTGGCCACCGTCGCGGCGCCCTCGCCTCCGTTGGTCATGTACGCCCGCATGATCAACTCGAGGTGGAAGGTGGAGGGAAACTTCGGGGCCTGTCCGAAGCCGCCCCAGTCGGCGTCGAAGGCGCCCGCGAGTCGGTTGAGTACCTCGTTCACCACCTCGAGTCCGGGAAGTTCGTCGCTCGGGGACACGGCGGAGGTGGCATCGACAGCGGCTACGAGGGCCGTGGCGTTGGCGTCGAGTTCTTCCCGCCGGTCTCGCCACACCTCGCCGAGGGCACCAAGCAAGTTGAGAAACGCCGGCTTCGGGTAGTAGGTCCCACCCCAGAACGGCCGTGCGTCGTGATCGAGCACCACGGTGAGCGGCCAGCCCCCGCGACCGGTGAGGGCGACGACGGCGTCCATGTAGATCGAGTCGACGTCGGGTCGCTCCTCTCGGTCGACCTTGATGTTGACGAAACCTGAGTTCATCGCCTCGGCGACTTCGTCATCCTCGAAGCATTCGTGCGCCATGACATGGCACCAGTGGCAGGCCGAGTAGCCAACGCTCAGAAGGACGGGGACGTCGCGTCGTCGGGCCTCCTCGAAGGCCTCCGGTGACCAGGGGTACCAGTCGACCGGGTTATCCCGGTGCTGGCGGAGGTAGGGGGAGGTCTCCCCGCCGAGACGGTTCACGTCCCCGACCCTAGGGGCCGCCGAGGAGCTCGGATGGACGGGCCGCGCAACAGGGTCTGGGTAGGACGGGCGAGGCAAGACGGTCTAGGCCGACCGCCGGTACCCTCGCCGCGTGACGTCGCCCGCCGACAAACTCCCCATCAAGATGCTCAACGACCGCCTGCTGGTGCGGATCGGCCGCGATGACGGGGAGCGCCGCTCATCGGGGGGCATCCTCATTCCGGCGACGGCGCAGATGGCCAAACGGCTCATCTGGGCGGAAGTCGTCGCCCTTGGGCAGAACGTCCGAGCCGCCGAGGTGGGCGATCTCGTGCTCTTCTCGCCGGACGACCGTTACGAGGTCGAGGTGCAGGGTGAGGACCTGATCATGTTGCGCGAGCGCGATCTACACGCGGTGGCCGCTGAGCGGATTGAGGCGTCGACCGGCCTGTACCTCTAGCGGCTCCCTAGGCTGGGCCCGTGGAGCACGGCACGAATTGGACCCCGGTGACGGCCACCGACGATCTGCTCGCCATGGTCCGCTTTGATGATCGCGGATTGGTGCCCGCCATTGCGCAGGATGTGGACTCCGGCGAGGTGCTCATGCTGGCCTGGATGAACGCCGAGTCGCTCTCGATGACCCTCAGTGAGGGCCGCATGGTCTACTGGTCGCGCAGCCGTTCGGAGTTGTGGCGCAAGGGCGACACCAGCGGCGATCACCAGGAGGTCCGGTGGGCGCGCTACGACTGCGATGGTGACACCTTGCTGTTCGGCGTGGTGCAGCACGGTCGAGGGGCCTGCCACACAGGTGAGCGGACCTGTTTCTTCCGCCCACTGGCGCCATGAAGCTCCATCCCGACCCGGAAACCTTCCTCGAACTCGCCGCCGAACACACGGTGGTGCCGGTGTGGACCGAGGTGCTGGCCGATCTGGAGACCCCGGTCTCGGCTTTCATGAAGCTCGTCGGCGACGATCCCGGTTTCGTCTTCGAGTCGGTCGAGCACGGTGAGCGCTGGAGCAGGTTCTCCTTCATCGGCCGCGATCCGGTGGCAACCCTGGTGTTGCGCGACGGCCGGGTGACGATCTCCGGCGACCCCGGTGTCGACCTTCCCACGGATCAAGGAATGCTCGTCGCCCTCGAGCAACTCCTCGCCGCGCACTCCTCGCCCGAGATCGAGGATCTGCCCCCGCTTTTCGGTGGCCTCGCCGGCTTCCTTGGCTACGACGTGGTGCGAGAGATCGAGCACCTGCCCGATGTTCCCGCCGACGACCACGGCATGCCCGACGCGGTCATGAGCCTCATCGGCTCCCTCGCGGTCTTCGATCATTGGCGTCAGCGGATCCTGCTCATCGAGTCGGTCATGACGGGAGGTCTCGATCGGGACGGTCTGCTCGCCGCCCGGGAGGCCGCTGGCCAGGCGGTCGGCGAGGCGGCGTCCCGGCTCGCTGAGCCCCTCGCCCAGCCGCCAGCCGAACCTCCCGACCCGTCCGAACCGAATCCGGAGGTGACCTCACCGACCGGTACTGGTGACTACCGGCGGGCGGTGGAGGTGGCGAAGGAGCACATCCTCGCCGGCGACATCTTCCAAGTGGTGCTCAGCCAGCGGTTCGACCTGGAACTCGGTGCCGATCCCTTTGACGTGTACCGCGTGTTGCGTCAGGTCAACCCGAGCCCCTACATGTATTTCCTACGCACCGAGGGAGTCACTCTCGTCGGCTCGTCGCCTGAGCCGATGGTGCAATTGCGCGGACGCACGGTGATCAGCCGCCCGATCGCCGGAACGCGTCGTCGTGGTGTCGATGATGAGCACGATCGCCGGCTGGCGGCCGAGTTGATCGAGCACCCCAAGGAGCGTGCCGAGCACGTGATGCTCGTCGATTTGGCCCGAAACGACGTCGGCCGAGTCGCTGAGTTCGGCACCGTGCGACCCGACGAGTTCATGACCCTCGAGCGCTACTCGCATGTCATGCACCTCACCTCGCAGGTGTCGGGAACCCTTCGCGAGGGCCTCGGCCCGATCGATGTGCTGCGAGCGACGCTGCCGGCTGGCACGGTGAGCGGCGCGCCGAAGGTGCGGGCCATGGAGATCATCGACGCGCTCGAACCCGTCAAGCGCGGGCCGTACGCCGGCGTGGTCGGCTATCTCGATTGGTCGGGCAATCTCGATACCGCGATCTGCATCCGCACCATGTTCGTGCGCGCTGATGGCACGACCGCCTCCTTGCAGGCCGGTGCTGGAGTGGTGGCCGATTCGATCCCTGAGGACGAGGATCTCGAATGCCACAACAAGGCAGCCGCGCTCCTCGCTGCCATCCCGGCAGCCCGTCGGATGGGACGTCGATGAGCGGGGTCGACTCGTCGTACGTGGTTCCCGGGCCGAGGGACCTGATCGAGGTCACCGGACCCGACGCGGTCCGTTACCTCCACAGCCAACTCTCCCAAGACGTCGAGTCGCTTGCCACCGGCGCACGGGTGCTCAGTCTCGTGCTTGAGCCAGATGGGCGGGTCTGCGCCGCGGTTGGCGTGACGCGAACCGCCGAGGACCGCCTCATCGTCGATGTCGACCCGAGCTTCGGGGAGGCGGTGGTCGCCCGACTGTTGCGTTTCCGTCTGCGGACGGCGGCCGAGTTCACGCTCACCGCGGCCGAGCGCGCACGCGACAGCAGCGAGGAGCAGTCGCGGATCGTCGACGGATGGCCGGCGCTCGGCAGCGAGATCATCCCGGGCGAGACCCTCGCCGCCGAGACCGGGCTCACCGAGGTGGCCGTCTCGTTCACCAAGGGGTGCTACCCGGGGCAGGAACTCGTTGAGCGGATGGACTCCCGAGGAGCGGTGCCTCCCCGACGGATCGTCCGGCTCCTCGTCGAGGTCGGCACTGAGGTTGGATCGCCAGTGGTGCGCGACGGCGCCGAGGTGGGCGAGGTGACGAGCGTCGCCGGTGAGCACGCGCTCGCGCGGGTCGGCCGCGCATTCAGCGACTGAATTGGAGCGCCGAGACCTGCGACCAGAGCAGTAGGGCCCCCACCACCACAAGTGAGCGCCACTCGGGGCTCCGCGCCGCCCAGATGATCCCCGCGGTGGTGAGCATCGCGCTCAGGCCGATCACCGCTCGCACCGCTGCTGGACCGAGGAGCGGACCGACGGCGTGGGAGAGGAGATGCCCGCCATCGAGCGGCCAGAGGGGAATGAGATTGGCCGCGCCGATCACCACTCCGGCCCACCACACCGCGGTCGCGATACCGCTCGCCGAGATCGCGTCGACGTCGAGAGGATGGGCGGCCCATGGCAGCAAGCAGATCCATCCGACGGCGATGTGTGTGGCGGGGCCAGCGGCTGAGAGCGCCATCCGACCCGGGGTGGAGATGGGACGGCCCGGCTGAAACGAGGTGTAGCCGACCATGAATCCGAGCGAGATGGAGGCTTCCGCTCCGAGTCGTCGCGCCACGAGGGCGTGACCGAGTTCGTGGACCATGGTGAACACGGCGAGGGAGATCGCGAGGACGAGACCCTCGGGACCGGGGTCGAGACCGAAGACGATCAGGAGGAAGAACCAGAACCCCGAGGTGGCCCGAACCGGGAATCCGAAGAGCGCGAGCCTGCCTTCAGCAGTGGCGACCATGGCCGCACCGTACCCGCGAGACGCGATCGCAATGATCGTTGCGACGGTGGTCTCCCCGCGGTGCCCGCTCGTAGACTCGCCAAACGTGCCTTACGTCTACGCATTCGATCACGCCCATCGCAAGCCCCCCATGTCCTACAAGGACCTTCTCGGTGGGAAGGGGGCGAACCTCGCGGAGATGACCACGGTGCTCGGTCTGCCGGTGCCCCCGGGGTTCACGGTGTCGACCGACGCGTGTCGCGCCTACATGCACGGCGGATGGCCGGAGGGTCTCGATGCTGAGGTGACACGTCATGTTGCCAAGCTTGAGAAGACGATGGGTCGCCGTCTCGGTGACGCCGCCGATCCGCTCCTTGTCAGTGTTCGCTCGGGCGCCAAGTTCTCGATGCCGGGCATGATGGACACCGTCCTCAACCTGGGGTTGAACGACGAGAGCGTGAAGGGTCTCGCCTCGGTGACCGGCGATGAGCGCTTCGCATACGACTCGTATCGCCGCTTCATCGCCATGTACGGCCGCATCGTGCTCGGCGTCGACGGTGAGGTCTTCGAGCACCCCCTCGAGGCCGCCAAGGCCAAGGCCGGCACCTCGAACGACGCCGAACTCGACGCCGCTGTCCTGAAGGGCTTGGTCAAGACGTATCTGACCGCGGTTCGCCGCGCCACCGGCGCGCCGTTCCCGCAGGATCCCCGCGCCCAGCTCGATGGAGCGATCGAGGCCGTGTTCCGCTCATGGAACGGTGCCCGCGCCATTGCCTACCGGGTGCGCGAGAAGATCAGCCACGAACTCGGCACCGCCGTCAACGTGCAGACCATGGTCTTCGGCAACCGTGACGACAACTCCAGCACCGGCGTCGGGTTCACTCGCAACGCCGCGACCGGCGAGAACCGCCCCTATGGCGACTTCCTCGTGAACGCCCAGGGTGAGGACGTCGTGGCCGGCATCCGCAACACCCTCGGCCTCGACGATATGAAGCGGCTGTTCCCCAAGATCCACGCTGACCTCCTCAAGATCTTCAAGCGACTCGAGGAGCACTACACCGATATGTGCGACACCGAGTTCACCATCGAGCAGGGGCGCCTGTGGATGCTGCAGACCCGCGTCGGCAAGCGGACCGGCGCCGCGGCGCTGAGGATGGCGGTCGACATGACCAAGGGCACCGAGGGCGTGAAGCGCAAGTCGTGGAAGATCTCCCGTGAGGAGGCTGTGATGCGGGTCACCGCCGAGCACCTCGAGTCGGTGCTCCACCCGCAGTTCTCGAAGAAGACGACGGCGATCGCCAAGGGTCTCGGGGCGTCCCCTGGGGCCGCGGTTGGCCGCGTCTACCTGACCGCCGACGATGCCGAGGCCGCCGCCAAGAAGGGTGAGAAGGTCATCTTGGTGCGCAGCGAGACGAGCCCCGAGGACGTCCACGGCATGATGGTCGCCCAGGGCATCTTGACCTCTCGCGGCGGGCTCGTCAGCCACGCCGCCGTGGTCGCCCGTGGCTGGGGCACCCCAGCGGTTGTCGGTGCCGAGCAGGTTCGCATCGACGGCCGCCAGTTCAGTGTTGGGAACACCGTCGTCAAGCAGGGTGATGTGATCTCCATCGATGGTCACACCGGCGAGATCATGCTTGGCGCCCTCGAGATGGCCAACGCCAAGCCTCCGAAGGAATACGACATCATCCTCACCTGGGCCGACGCGATCCGTAAGGGTCGTCTCGCTGTCCGGGCCAACGCCGACACCGGCGCTGACGCCGCCGTCGCCCGCGAGAAGGGTGCTGAGGGCATTGGCCTCTGCCGTACCGAGCACATGTTCCTGGCCCCCGATCGTCTGCCGATCGTGCGCGCGATGATCCTCGCCGACACCCCGCGCAAGGAGGCCAAGGCCCTCGAGCAACTTCGCGTGGCTCAGCAGGCCGACTTCGAAGAGATCCTCGAGGCGATGGACGGTCTCCCGGTCACGGTGCGCCTCCTCGACCCGCCGTTGCATGAGTTCTTGCCCTCGGTGGAGGAGTTGAAGGTGAAGGCCGCCAAGCGCGGACTCTCCTCGCGTGAGCAGAAGTTGCTCGCGGCCGCCGAGTCATGGGCCGAGCACAACCCGATGATCGGCACGCGCGGTGTCCGGCTCGGTGTGATCAAGCCGGGCCTCTACGCCATGCAGGTGCGCGCTCTTCTCGACGCCGCCGCCAAGCTGCGCGAGGCGGGGGGTCGCCCGATCGTCGAGATCATGATCCCGCTCACGGTCACCCGTGAGGAACTCGCCCTCGCTCGCTCGTGGGTCCAAGAGGAGGTCGACGCCGCGCTCAAGGGCATGCGCCGTAAGCCGCACATCTCGATCGGCACCATGGTTGAGACGCCGCGGGCCGCCGTGCGCGCCGATGAGATCGCCGAGGCAGCCGACTTCTTCTCATTCGGCACCAACGACCTCACCCAGTTGACCTTCGGGTTCAGCCGGGACGACGTCGAGAGTCGGATGATGCCGGCCTACCTCGAGCAGGGTCTGCTCAAGCGGAACCCGTTCGACACCATCGATCAGTCGGGTGTCGGCGATCTCGTGCGGCTCGGAGCCGAGCGCGGCCGCTCCACCAAGCCTGACCTGAAACTCGGTGTGTGTGGTGAGCACGGTGGCGATCCCGAATCGATCGAGCTCTTCTATCGACTCGGTCTCGACTACGTGAGCTGCTCGCCGTTCCGAGTGCCGATCGCTCGGCTCTCCGCGGCGCAGGCCATCGTCGGCTCTAGCGACTCCCAGAAGTGATCTGAGCCACGGCCCCGAGTGGGCCGTGGCAGGATGACCCCATGGAGATCACCACCCGCCACACACCCGCCTACGGCGTCGCCCGCTTACAGATGCAGGGAGGCGAGTCCGCTCGAGTTGAGTCGGGGGCGATGATGGCCATGTCGGCTGGGGTGGAGCTGCGGTCGCGGGCGGAGGGCGGCGTCATGAAGTCGCTGAAGCGCGCTGCCCTCGGTGGCGAGAGCTTCTTCGTGTCCACCTACACGGCCCCCTCTGAGGGTGGTTTCGTCGATGTGGCGGCGCGCCTGCCTGGTGACATCACGGTTCACTCCGTCACTCTCGACTCGGCGCTGTTCATCTCGAAGGGCTCCTGGTTGGCGAATGAGCAAACCATCGAGATCGACACCAAGTGGGGCGGGTTTCGAAACCTCTTCGGTTCCGAGGGTGGATTCATCCTCCGCGCGGCTGGCTCCGGGCAGGTCGTGTTCAGTTGTTATGGCGCGCTCGAGGTGTGGAATCTCGAGGCCGGCCAGCACTTCACCGTCGACACCGGCCACATGGTGGCCTACACCGAGTCGATTGGCATGCAGATCCGGCAGGCGTCGGGTGGGCTCGTGCAGACCGTGAAGAGCGGTGAGGGGCTCGTGTTCGATTTCACGGGACCCGGCCGAGTGTGGACGCAGACCCGCAACCCGAATGAGTTGCTCGGGTGGATCTCCGCCGCCGTCGGGGGTGGGTCCGGTCCGTCGGGTGGCGCGCTCGGTGGCCTCCTCGGCCGTCAATGATCGGTGTCCGCGGCGTTCTCGCCGCTGATGGACGCGGTGGCTGAGAACTAGATTCGGCCCATGGCGATCGCGGATGACGACATCGAGCGCATCCGCTCAGCCGCCTCGATCGTCGATGTCGTCGGAGCGCACGTTCAACTGAAGCGCGCCGGCCGAAACTGGGTCGGTCTCTGTCCGTTCCACGGCGAGAAGACGCCCTCGTTCAACGTTCGCGAGGAGACCGGTCGGTACAAGTGCTTCGGCTGTGACGCCGCCGGTGACGTCTTCAATTTCGTGCAGTCGATCGAGCACACCGACTTCGTCGGGGCGGTCGAGCATCTCGCCGGTCGACTCGGCATCCAGTTGAATTACACCTCGACCGGGCAGTCGAAGGAGCGCGCGCGACGCAAGCGCCTCGTCGCCACAATGGGCTCGGCTGTCGAGTGGTATCACGACCGGCTGCTGAACTCAGCGGATGCTCGGCCAGCGCGCGATTATCTGCGGGCTCGTGGGCTTGCCGGTGAGACGGCTCGCACGTTCCGCCTCGGATGGGCCCCCGACGACTGGGATGTGCTCTCGGGCGCGCTCGATGCTCCCCGCGACGATCTGATCGCGACGGGTCTTGCCTTCGTCAACCGTCGCCAACGCCTCCAGGATTCGTTCCGCGCGCGGGTGATCTTCCCCATCTTCGATGAGAACGGTGAAGCGGTCGCGCTCGGTGGGCGGATCCTGCCCGGCTCCGATGATCCGGCGAAGTACAAGAACTCCTCGGAGACCCCGATCTACACGAAGTCACGCACCCTCTACGGCTTGAACTGGGCGAAGAGCGAGATCGTGCGGCAGAACCGGGCGATCGTGTGCGAGGGCTACACCGACGTGATCGGCTTCCACTCGAGTGGTCTCCCGATCGCGGTCGCGACGTGCGGCACCGCCTTCACCGAAGAGCACGTGCGTCTCCTCAAGCGCTACACCTCGCGCGTGGTGCTGGCCTTCGACGCCGACGCGGCCGGCCAGGGCGCCGCCGAGCGCTTCTATGAGTGGGAGCAGAAGTACGACATCGAGGTGTCGGTGGCGCGCTTCCCCGGTGGCCGCGATCCGGGAGATCTGGCGCTCGACGACCCGGAGGCGCTCGCCGCGAGCATCGACTCGGCCATGCCGTTTCTCGCCTTCCGGCTCGATCGGGTGCTCCAGGCTCAGCCGGCCGACACCCCCGAGCAGCGGGTGCGGGCCGGTGAGCGAGCCATGGCGGTCGTGAACGAGCACCCGAACGTGAATGTTCGAAAGATCTACGCCGGTCAGGTGGCCACGCAACTCGGACTGGCGGTTGGTGATCTCGTGAAGATCGCTGAGCGTGGCACCCGCCGTCCGCAGATGGAGGCTCCGAGGCCGTCAGGCACGGCTCGGCACCGAGACACTGCCGAATTCGCTGTGTTGAGCGCTCTCGTCCAGTCGTGGGATGAGGTAGCGCCGATCCTGGTCGGTGAACTGTTCCTCGACGAGGTCAATCGGCGGGCCTTCGACGCGATCGCCGCCAACCCCGGTGATCTGCACGGCGCCCTGACCGCGGCTGATCCGGAGGCCCGCGAGATCTTGGAGCGGGCCGCCATTGTCGATCTCGAGATCGATCCGGAGGTGGAGGTGCGTCATCTGGCCGCGACGGCGGTTCGTCGAGCGCTGCGAGGCCCGGTCGATCCGTCGCGGATCGTGGCTGACACGGAGGCCCGACGGTTGATTGAGGTGCTTCACGACTCCGACCGCGGCCGCGAGGCCCTCGATCTGCTCCTCGGTTGGCTGACCGAGCGGGATCCGACCGGATCGATGGATTCCCCGGCGTCGCCCCAGTCCGGCGGTGTCTTGTGAGCGGGCTGTCACGGTCGGTATCCGCATCGGCGGCGGGGCCGACCCCACTGGCTGGTGTGTCCGAGGTGGAATGGGGCGAGCTCATTGAACTGGGTCGGGTGAGCGGATCGATACAAGCGGACCGGATCGCGCACGTCTTCCGCGAGGTTGAACTCAACGAGGACAACCTTGGGGTGATCACGGGGGCGCTCGCGGCGCTTGGCATCGAGATCGATGACCGGGTCGATCACGATGACACCCCGTCGGGTGGGGTCGAGCCCGACGATGAACGTCTTCTCGATCGGCGCAGAACGAGTCGCCGCAGTCGACGGGGTCGCGGCGAGGAAGGCGGGGGTGACAGCGTTCGGATGTATCTCCGCGATATCGGACGCGTGGACCTGCTCACGGTCGAGGAGGAGCGTCGGCTCGCCCAACTCGTCGAGCAGGGAGCCGCCGCTGCCGCCTCGATTGACGCGGGGGTGGAGGATCCGTCGGAGGTCCGACGGCTGACGCGCCAGGTGACCATGGGGGAGCGGGCGCGGAGCGAACTCACTCAGGCCAACTTGCGCCTGGTGGTGAGCATCGCCAAGCGGTACTCGAACCGCGGGGTGCAACTGCTCGATTTGGTGCAGGAGGGCAACCTCGGGTTGATGCGCGCGGTCGAGAAGTTTGACCACGCCAAGGGTTTCAAGTTCTCCACCTACGCGACCTGGTGGATCCGTCAGGCGATCACTCGCTGCATCGCTGATCAGGCCCGCACCATTCGGATACCGGTGCACATGGTGGAGCACATCAACCGCCTGACCCGGACCCGTCGCGAGTTGTTGTCGGAGTTGCAGCGCGACCCGACTCCCGAGGAGTTGGCGGCCCGACTGCACATCCCGGTGGAGCGGGTTGAGGAGTTGCTGCAGATCTCCATGGAACCGCTCTCTCTCGACAGCCCGGTCGGAGAGGACGAGGACGCGGTGCGCGGTGACTTCGTTGAGGATCGTGGTTCAGCGCCCGACGCGGAAGCCGCGCGGCGCCTCCTTGAACAGACCGTCAATCAGGTGATTGGTTCCCTCGGTGAGCGCGAGGCCGAGATCATCAAGATGCGTTTTGGGATCGGACCGACGAACAGCCGCCCGCTGACCCTCGAGGAGGTGGGCGAGGCGCTCGGGGTGACCCGGGAGCGCATCCGACAGATCGAGGCGAAGACCCTGATGAAGCTTCGGTCGCCCGGAACGGCTCAGCGCCTCCGCGAGTTCCTTGACGCCGAATGAGGGCGTGGCCGCTCGGAGGCTGACCGGTAGTGTGTGGGAGCCATTCCGGGATAGCTCAGTTGGCAGAGCAGCTGACTGTTAATCAGCGGGTCGCAGGTTCGAGCCCTGCTCCCGGAGCTGGGAGCGGGGCCCTTCGGGGCCCCGTTCGTATTGGGGCGGTAGCTCAGTGGTCAGAGCAAGGGACTCATAATCCCCGGGTCGTGGGTTCGATCCCCACCCGCCCCACCGAGTTGGTTTGGGGTGCTATTGGGTCGTTCCCCAGCATCTGATGAGGCGGTGAAGCGAAGTTCTCCATCCGTAATGCTCGGATGAAGTAGACAAGGCCTGTGAGCGTCACGATCTACCACAACCCGCATTGAGGCAGCAGTAGCAATGCCGTGAGCATTGCCGAGGAACTTGGCGTCAAGTTCGAGATCGTCCTCTACGGGAAGACCCCGCCCGACGAGCCGACACTGCGCGACATCATCGCGAAACTTGAGGACCCGGCGACCAACCTGGTGCGTCGCGACAGCCTCTGGAAGAAACTCGGTCTCACCGAGGATGACGTGGCGACTGACGATCAGGTGGTGGCCGTGCTCGTGAAGCACAAGCAACTGCTCCAGCGACCGGTCGTGGTGACCGCGACTCGGGCGATCATCGGCCGTCCGAAGGATCGGGTGCGAGAGCTCCTCAGCGGCGACGGGTGACGGTCAATCCTGGCGATGCCAGGCGTAGGCCGAGGAGATGATCTCGCGCAGACGGCGCGTCGCTGTCCACCCGAGCGTTCGCTCCGCGAGGGTCGAATCGGCGAACACCGTCGCCGGGTCACCCAGTCGGCGTCCCGAGACGCGATGGGGTACCTCGGCACCATGGATCTCGGCGGTCATCGCGAGGATCTCGAGCACCGAGGTGCCGGTACCCGTGCCGAGATTCACCGTCAAGTTCTCACCTCCGGCCTCGAGATAGCGCAAGGCCGCCAGATGGGCCTCTGAGAGATCCTCGACGTGGATGTAGTCGCGCACCCCTGAGCCATCCGGTGTGTCGAAATCGGTGCCGAACACCTCGACCGGACCGACGTCGGTGAGGGCCGCCTGCATCACGAGTGGCACGAGATTGGTCGTTGAGCTCCAGTCCTCGCCGATCACGCCGTCGGCACTGGCGCCGGCGGCGTTGAAATAGCGCAGGCTCGCCCAGCGCAGACCGCTCGTGACGCCGTACCACTCGATGATCCGCTCCATCATCGCCTTGGTCTCGGCGTAGACGTTCTCGGGTCGGATTGGCGCCTCCTCGGTGATC
>JAURCL010000050.1 GCA_030828465.1 Acidimicrobiales bacterium
ACGTTCCCGACCACATCGACGTGATCCGAGCGGGTGAGGACGACGTCGACATCGAGGGCGCCATTCGAGGGGTCCGTGAGCGATTCGCAGTCGGCGCCGCGCCCATACATCTTGAGGGAGGACCGAGGTTGAACGCGGCGCTGCACCTCCACGATCTGATTGACGCCATCAACCTGACCATCTCACCGACCCTCGTCGCCGGCACGGGCCAGCGAGCACTCGATGGCCCGACCGAACAACTGCGTCACTTCCGCCGCCGGCACGTGCTGATCGCCGGGGATCACCTGCTCACGCGGTGGGAGCGGGATCGGACTTGCTGAGCAGCTCGATCTCGCGGTGGAAATCAGCGGCCGCATCGAAGTCCTTGTACACCGAGGCGAACCTCAGATAAGCCACATCGTCGAGGAGGCGGAGGCGGTCAAGCACGGCGACGCCGACCTGCGCCGTTGAGACTGCGGCCCCGATGGCGCGCATCTCCTCCTCAACCCCGTCGACCAACGCGGCGATATCAGCGTCACCGAGCGATCGGCCTTTGGAAGCGGCGGACACGCCGGCGGTGACCTTGGCGCGGTCGAAGGCCTCGCGAGTGCCATCGGACTTCACGACCACAAGCGGAACCTCGTCCATCCGCTCGAACGTGGTGAAGCGATAGCCGCAGTCAAGGCACTCGCGACGGCGCCGGACCGCGTTGCCCTCCTCGGCCAGACGCGAGTCGACGACCTTCGTGTCATCGGCGCGACAGGCAGGACAGTGCACGCCCCCGAGGGTAATCGGGGGTCGTCGTGACCCCCGGGCACTCAGGGAAGACGAACGACCTGCCCGGCCTGGATGCTCGGGCCGCCGTTGAGCAGGACCAGCCGGTCGAGATACCGGTGGAGGTCGACCGAGCCGTGGTGCTCGACCGCGATCGCCCACAACGTGTCGCCCGGAAGGGCGGTAACCGTTGATGGCGCGTTGGACGGCGCGGTATCGGCGGCGGAGGCAGTCACGCCACCGATACCGGCCAGTGCCTCATTCACCGCGAGCCCGGCGGTGACGACCATCAGTGCGAGCACCGTGCCGACCACGAGCCGACGACGGCGGTAGACCGCCTCGCTCGGTCGGGGGCCGGTGCGGAGAGCGGCGGGGTTGTGGAGTGCGATAGTGCTCATGTTGTGCTCCTGATCTGCGTTGAGCGGTGTGCCATGGACCGTACGGAGGGGGTGTGACACCCCCGGTTCGGCCCGGGAACACCGGAATTCGTTGAACGGCCTCGATCGACCGCGCTACGAACACCTGTTCTGGGAACATTTGTACCCCGAACATCTGTTCGTGTCAACCCCGCTCGGAAGAAAATTCCCGAACATCTGATCCCCAACCGAACGAACACATGTTTGACTTCACAATCGAACGGGCGTACGATGCCGCTCATGGCCTCGCCCAAGATCAGTGCCCGCCAGCGTGAGATCCTCACCTTCATCGAGTCGCAGATGCGCGACCGCGGCTACCCGCCGTCGGTGCGCGAGATCGGCGAGGCGGTCGGCCTCAACTCCCCGTCGACCGTCCACACCCACCTCAACACCCTCACGCGCCTCGGCTACCTACGCCGAGACCCCACCAAGCCCCGCGCGATCGAGGTCACCTGGGACTCCAACTCGGGCGTGGCCATGGAGCGCCGTCCGGTGCGCCACGTGCCCCTTGTCGGCGATGTCGCCGCGGGCACCGATGTCCTTGCCCACGAGAACGTCGAGGAGCTCCTGCCGCTGCCAGCCGACTTCACCGGTGACGGCGAGCTCTTCATGTTGCGCGTACGAGGCGAGTCCATGATCGACGCCGGCATCCTCGACGGCGACTTCGTGATCGCGGTTCAGCAGAACACGGCCGAGCGCGGTGACATCGTCGTCGCTGGCATCCCCGGCGATGAGGCGACCGTGAAGACGTATCAGCCTCGCGGCACCAACATCGTGCTCGTACCAGCCAACCCGACCATGGAGCCGATGGAATTCCCCGCCGACGAGGTGTCCATCTTCGGCCGCGTGGTCACCGTCATCCGGCGCCTCTGAGCCGAGACGTTCTCAACCGAGTCTTGGCCCGCTCGGCGGATCCCACACGCTGATCACCGGACGATCCGAGGTAGCCGGCCGACGCGACGACACCGCGGCCAGCGCGGCCACCGCGAGTCCACCGATCAGAACGGCCACCGCCGTTCCCCTCCGGCGCGACTCGACCTCCCGTGGATCGAGACCGAGGGCCACCACCCCGTCGCCGTCGACCCTCACGAGGAACGACCCCGGCTCCACCTCGACTTGACCGAGCACCGTCGCCCGCCAGTCTCCGACCTCCACCGCGCGGCCGCGGTCGCGACCGTCGAGATCGAGCGCCGATCCGGAGACATCAGCGATCACTACTGACCCCGCCCGCACTCGGTTCCGCTCCCCCGGCGCGACCGCGCCGCACGATCCAATGGCATCGACAGCGCCGCCACGTTCCTCCGAGAACACGATGAGGGTCCCCGAGCGATCCACCTCGAGGAGCGAATCGCACCCTCCCACCGCTCGGGCGAGGCCATCGACCACGGACGCCGGGAGCGGCCCGGCGGAGACCAAAGTAAGCGCCGTCGCGACCAGCGCCCCGATGGCCAGCAGAGCCGGCACGACCCACCGACGTCCACCACCGGCCCGTTCGGGCCGATGCGACCATCTCACCGGTCGCCGCCCCCCGAGAGTCGGGTCGCGAGGAGATCGATCCGCTCGATGGAGGTGACCACCGCGACCCGGACGTGGTCGCGCGCTGCCTCGCCGTAGAACTCACCCGGGCTCACCAGGCATCCACCCTCGATAGCCAGACGCTCCGCGAACTCCCAGGCATCGCCGACGCGGAACCACAGGTAGAAGCCACCGGCTGGGCGAGCAATGTCGATCTCCGACCATTGGCTGATCGCGCGGGCCGCGGCATCGAGGCGCTCTCGATAGCGGTCGCGCTGCTCGGCCACCTGCGCGTCGTCGTCGAGGGCAACCACACCGGCGGCCTGCACCGGGCCGGGCATCATCATCCCGACGTGCTTGCGAACCTCCGACAGGTAGTGGACGAGTTCGGGATCGCCGGCGTAGAACGCCACCCGAGCCCCCGCGAGATTCGACCGCTTCGAGAGCGAGTGGAGGGCGATGACGCCCTCGAGGCCGTGCTCGAGGATCGTTCGCGCCGGGCCGTCCCAAGTGAACTCTGCGTAGCACTCGTCGGAGAGCACCGGGACACCGTGGGTACGACCCCATGCGGCCGCCGCCACGAGGTCGTCGAGCTCCCCGGACGGATTGGCGGGCGAGTTGACCCACAGCGCGAGCGCCCGCGCCGTGTCATCGGCCGAGATCGCGCCAAGGTCCATCACCCCATCGGCGGTGGATGGAACCGGCACCGCGCGACAACCGGCGAGCGTCGCGCCCATCTCATAACTCGGATACGCGACCGCGGGGAAGAGCACCGTGTCGCGCTCTGGAGATCTCAGTCGCAACCACTGAGGGGCAGTGACAACGAACTCCTTCGAACCGACGCAGGCCGCAATCGCCGAAATCGGCACGTCGACAGCGAATCGACGATCCATCCACCTCGCCGCGGCCGACCGCAGCGCCTCCGACCCGATGGACGGCGGGTACCCGCGCTCGGCCCCCGAAGTCGCGAGCGCCGCCACGACCGAGGCGGCCGGTGGGTCGAAGGGCGTGCCGATCGAGAGGTCGATGACCCCACCGGAGAACCGGTCGGCGTGATGCCGCAGACGGTCGAGCCGGTCGTAGGGATACGGGGGCGGCACAAATCCCTGAGGAGTCATGGAGTTCATTCTCCCCCTCCCGGGCTCGTGGTGACGAGGAACTCGCGGAGCCGCCCGAGCGAGGCATCGGAGAGCCGGACCCTCGTGCGCTGACCATCGGCCTCGTCGGCGGTCGAGACGATCTGACCCTCGCGATGCACCGAGGCGAGCACATCACCGCGATTCCACGGGATGAAGAGCTCGACCACCTCGGTGAGTGAGCGCAGGCGATCCCCGAGCGTCGCGAGCATGAGATCGATGCCGTCGCCGGTGAGCGAGCTCACCGCCACCGAGCCGGGATGGTCGGCCACCAGGTCAGCTGCGCCAGTCGGATCGAGGTCGCTCTTGTTGAACACGATCATCTCCGGGACGCGATCGGCATCGATCTCGGCGAGCACCTCGCGCACGGCAGCGATCTGGCCCTCGGGATCGGGGGCTCCGGCGTTGACGACGTGCACGAGTTGATCAGCCGTCGCCGCCACCTCGAGGGTGCCCTTGAACGCCTCGATGAGTCCGTGGGGCAGGCGCCGGACGAACCCGACCGTGTCGGTCAGCAACACCGGCTCACCGCCGGGGAGTGACAGGCGCCTCGTGGTCGGATCGAGGGTGGCGAAGAGTCGGTCCTCGGCCAGCACCCCGGCCTGGGTGAGCCGGTTCAACAGGGTGCTCTTGCCGGCGTTGGTGTACCCGACGATGGTCACCTCGGCCAGCCCCGAACGGCTCCGACTTTTGCGTTGGAGCGCGCGCGTCGAGGCCAGTTCACGCAGCTCGGACTCAAGGGACCGGATACGGCGGATGATGCGGCGCCGGTCGACCTCGATCTTGGTCTCACCACCACCGAACCTCGCGCCGACCCCTCCGCGCTGCTGCGAGAGCTTCGCCGTGCCGCCTCGTCGGAGCCGCGGCAGTCGATAGCGAAGGAGCGCGAGCTCCACCTGCGCTCGCCCCTCGAGGGTGTGGGCGTTCTGCGCGAAAATGTCGAGGATGACCGCGGTGCGATCGATCGCGGTGCGGCCGAGCAGTTTCTCGAGTTGGAACTGCTGAGCCGGGTTGAGCTCGTTGTCGAAGACCACCGTGTCGGCGTCGACTGCGAGACAGATCGCCTTCAACTCCTCCGCCTTGCCCTTGCCGATGAAGAAGGTGTGGTCGGGCGCATCACGTCGCTGCACCAGCCGCGCGCAAACGTCGGCCCCAGCGGTGTCGACCAGCAGTTCGAGCTCATCGAGGCTCGCCTCGGTGTCGTCCTCAGTGGACCCCGGCAGGGTGACCCCGACCAGGACGATCTTCTCCCTGATCGTTCGATCGATCAGGGTGGCGCCGAGCGCCTCTGAGTACGGGTTGCTCACCGCGGTTCGATCTCGACGGTGGCGACCGCTACGGAGGGACCCGACAGCACCGCTGCGCGGGTGTCGCGGTCGACGGCGACGGTGACGGTGCCGCCGTCCATGTGGACCGTCACCTCCCCGTTCGCATCGGCGGTGACGAGGCCCCATTCGAGCGCGGCGACGGCGGTCGCGCAGGCCCCGGTGCCACAGGCCTCGGTGATGCCCACTCCCCGCTCGTGAACGCGCATTCGCACCTCGTGACGACCCGGGCCCGGCTCGACGATCTCCAGATTCACCTCTGGCACCACCGATCCGAGCGCCGCGAGATCGACCACCTCGACATCGTCAACCCCGACCACCGCATGGGGGTTGCCGAGGCTGAGGTGGCGGACCGGTCGATCCGGATGGCACCCGGTCGCCGACCACCCGATCGGCTCGACCGTGTCGGACACCTCGCCCATCTCGACCGAGGACACCATGGTCGTTCCGTCATGGCTCCGTATCTCGACGGTTCGAAGGCCGGCATCGGTGGCCACCGCCACCGTGCCCGGAACCACTCCGCCCCGGTGCTCAATCCAGGCCTGCGCAAAGCACCGGATGCCGTTCCCGCTCATCTCTGCCGCGGAGCCATCGGCGTTGAGTAGCCGCATCACAACATCGACACCGGAGGGTTGATCGAGCGCCGGCACCGAGCCGATCAGCAAACCATCCGCACCAACACCGCGACGCCGATCGCAGATCGCGCGAGCGAAGGCCACCGCGTCGACGGCGTCATCGAGATCGAAGGTCACGAGGAAGTCGTTGCCGAGCCCGTGCAGCTTCCGGAGGGTGGTCACGGTCGGCTGTTCCTAACGGGTGCGCTCGTCATGTGTGGTCCGTTCCACCGCCGAGGTCCCAGACCTCCTCGAGGACATCCATGGCCTCGGGAATCGGGTCGACGGTGATGTCCACCCAGCGTATGCGCGGGTCGCGACGGAACCAGCGCTCCTGGCGTACCGCGAACTGGCGCGTGTGGAGCACGGTGGCGTCGATCGCCTCATCGAGGGAGCACTCGCCGCGGAGGTGGGCGGCGATCTCGGCGTATCCGAGTGCCTGCATCGCCGTGCGCGATGGGGAGACGTCGAGCAGAGCGATGACCTCATCGACGAACCCCGAGTTGACCATCGCGTGCACCCGGGCCTCGATCCGCTCGGCCAGAGCGGATCGCTCCCAACGCAACCCGATCTGGGCGACCGGTGTCGGCGGATAGCGGTCGAGCCCGTCGCCGAACGACGAGAACGGGCGGCCGGTGACCTCGATGACCTCCAGAGCCCGAACAACCCGTCTGAGGTTGGTCGGTTCCATCCGGTCCGCGGCCACCGGGTCGAGCGAGGCGAGACGTCGGTGCAGCTCCTCCACCCCAAACTCAATCGCCTCCGCCTCGAGTCGTGCGCGAACCGCGTCGTCGCCGCCGGCGAGTTCGAGGCCGTCGACCGCGCACCGGTGATACAACCCGGTGCCGCCGACCAGGAGGGCTCGATGTCCGCGCCGTCCAATGCCGAGCAGCGCCTCGTCGAGGAGATCTCGGAAGCGAGCGACGGTGAACTCCTCAGAGGGATCGCACACATCAATCAGATGGTGCGGGACCGCGGCGCGCTCCTCACGGCTCGGGGAGGCGGTGCCGATGTCCATGCCCCGATACACCTGCATCGAGTCGACCGAGACGATCTCGATATCACCGTGACGGGACGCGAACGCAAGGGCGAGGGAAGACTTCCCCGAAGCCGTCGCCCCAATGAGCGCCACCCGCGCGGTGTTCGTCATCCGGTCAGAGGGAGAGCACGGGGATCCGTGTGCGATGGGTGGCCTCAGAGATGAGGTCCACGAAGCATCCCTCAAGGAAGTGGGGGGCGCCTCGAGTCACCTCGACGGTCGCGTAGGACCCGGCGCGCAGTGGCCGGGGCGGGGTGAAGTGGACCAGCTTGTTCTGACGGGTCCGCCCAGAGGTGACCGACGGGTCGCGTTTTGACGGTCCCTCCACGAGGACCTCCTCAACCCGACCCACTCGAGCCTCGTGGCGGGCGAGCGCCGAGCGCTCCACGACAACCCTCAACCGTTCGAACCGATCGCGAGCCACCTCGGCATCCACGAAGTCATCGACGGCCTCAGCGGCCTCGGTGCCGGGTCTCGGCGAGTAGATGAAGGTGTAGGCGTAGTCGTACTCGGCGGCGGCCGCCACCTCGAGGGTGCGCTCGAAGTCGTCCTCGGTCTCGCCCGGGAAGCCGACGATGATGTCGGTGGACACGGCGAGATCGGGAATGGTCGCGCGAGCTTCGGCGAGGCGGTCGAGATACCGCTCAGCGGTGTACCCGCGGTGCATCAGCGCGAGCACGCGGTCGCTGCCCGACTGAAGCGGATAGTGCAGGTGCTCGCACACCTCGTTCGTCGCCGCCATCGCCTCGAAGGTTTCGGGTCGCATGTCCTTTGGGTGCGGGCTGGTGAAGCGGACGCGCCTGATCCCGTCGACCGCACCGACCGCGGCGAGCAGATCGGCGAAAAGTGGGCGGGGGCGGGCGTCGACATCGCCGGCGCGCCGCAGTGCGAGCTGCAGGTCGCGACCGTAGGAGTTGACGTTCTGGCCGAGGAGCGTGACCTCGGTGACCCCGTCGGCGGCGAATCGCGCGACCTCGGCCACCACGTCGTCGAAGGGGCGCGAGACCTCGGCGCCTCTCACCGCGGGAACGATGCAGAAGGCGCAGTTGTTATCGCAACCGATTTGGATCGTCACCCACGCGGAGTGGGAGACCTCACGCCTGACCGGCAGCGCCGACGGGAAGAGCACCTCGTCGTCGACGATCGCCTCCTCGAAGATCTCGGTGACGGGTCCATCGCGCTCAACCGAGCCGAGGAGTTCAGCGGTGCGGTGAACGTTGTGAGTGCCGAGCACCACATCGACATAGGGGGCGCGCTCGCGAACCGTCTCGCGATCCTTCTGGGCGAGGCACCCGGCGACCACGATGCGGCGTCCGGGAGCGGCGTCCTTCCAGGTCTTCAGGTGACCGAGGTTGCCGTAGAGCTTGTTGTCGGCGTTCTCGCGGATGCAGCAGGTGTTGAGCACCACCACATCGGCAGCGTCGAGGTCGTCCGCCTGGCTGAACCCGTCGCTCTCGAGAAGGCCGGCGATCCGCTCGGAATCGTGCTCGTTCATCTGACACCCATAGGTGCGAACGACGTAACGACCCGACATGACGCCGAGGCTAACGCTGGCTCATCGCAGACCGAGCCGCGCGAACTGCTCCTCGGGGGCGTCGACCTGCTCGAGGGCGTGACGCAGCAGATCCACGGCCTCCGCTTCGAGATCGCTGCCGGCACGCTCCTCCACACAGTCGGGATCGTCAACGAGATGCAGATGGTGGTCGTCGACCGGCATCGCGTGCGACCAGAACGGGAGGAGGTCACCCTCAACAAAGGGCTGGCGGAGGACCGGCACCTCAGAACCGGGCATCGACCGCAGTTCGGCTCGTCGGTCGGGCCTTGGGAACCGGTAGCCGGGCACCGCGTGCTCGATCGGCATCGACGACCACCGGTTCGACCACATCGCGAGGGGGAACGGATCGCCGACCGCTGACCGCCCGTAGGTGCGATCGGCGTCGACGACGTAGACGTGCCGCGACCAGTACCCGGCGAGCAGATGGTCGCGTACCGAGCCGACTCGACCCTCAATCAGATCGACGAGGGAGTGACCGTGAGTCCGATGCTCCGGCGTCACACCGAACACCTCACAGAGCGTCGCGTGAAGGTCCACCGTGGTGGTCAGCGCTTCCTCTCTTCGGGGCTCCACCCCGGGCCAGCGGACCATCAGCGGGATCCTCGCGAGCTCGGGCCACAGCGGCGCGCCAGGCTTTCCGAAAAGATCCCGCTCACCGAGGTAGAGGCCGTGGTCAGTGCACACCATCACGGCGACGTCGTCGCCGAGTCGGTCGACCGAATCGAGCACCCGACCGAACCAGTGATCGATCATCGAGAGCTTCGAGCCGTAGTTACCGCGGATGTGCGCCGCCTCGCGAGGGGTGAGAACACCGCGCTCGAGCGCGCCGACCGCGTAGGGCGGCCAGATCAACCGCTCGCCCTCCCAGTCGGGGTCATACATCGACGCCCACGGCTCGGGAGTGTCG
Organism: Acidimicrobiales bacterium; assembly: GCA_030828465.1. Taxonomy (GTDB): domain Bacteria; phylum Actinomycetota; class Acidimicrobiia; order Acidimicrobiales; family Ilumatobacteraceae; genus Casp-actino5. The sequence continues at coordinate 9,261 of JAURCL010000050.1, forward strand.
AAGGGCTCGTGCGGATCGAACTCATCGATGAGGAGCAGGAACCGGTCATGGTGAGCCGCTGCCGAATCCAGCCACTCCGCAGCCGCCCGCATCGTCCTCGGGCCCGGAAAGTCGGCCTCGTCGCGGAACCAGGTGCGCGAGTCGTCATAAGGACGATGCACCGGCGCCGGGCGAGCAGGGAGCGCGGGCGCCCCAATGGCGGTGGCATCCGGGTGGGTGCGCCACGGGTCGTTCTCGCTTCCTCGCAGATACTCCCAAGCCGTGAAATCGGTGTGGTAGTTCTCACCGCCGGTTTCGAAGAGGTGGGGGTGATCGGTCACGAGCATCGTGGTGACCCCGGCGCGGCGAAGGGACGCGGTGATCGACTCCTCCCACACCTCGATCGACCCCCACGGCCTCCAGAGGAAGTCAAGCGAGCCGACCAGAAGGTCATGCCGAGCCGGTATGCACGGCAGAGAGCCGACGTGATG
>JAURCL010000051.1 GCA_030828465.1 Acidimicrobiales bacterium
TGAAGGGCATCGACGCGACGGTTGCCGGAATCGGCCCGATCGGGCTCTCGACCGTCACTGCGGTGCCGATGTCCCAGGCGTCGCGATCGAGCATGGCGAGGCCGACGCCTCGGCCGTAACGGGGCGAGCCAACCGCGGAGCGGAGGTCGCCGACCGACTCGCCGTCGATGCTGACCGTCCAACGGTCACGGACCGACGGAATCGAGGGGGCGTCGATCAGCAGCCCGCTGATCGACCGTGTCACTCCATGGTCGCGCTCGGCGCGGAGGGCCTCTCGGCCGATGAAGTCGATCTCGGCATCCAGGTGGCAGTACTGCTCGAGTCGGCACTGGAGCGGGCTGTCGTCGATGGTGGCGTCGCCGCCGTAGGAGATGAGGCCGCCTTCGATCCGCTCGATGAGATTGGGGCATCCGGGGCGTACCTCGAGGTCGCGCCCGGCCTCGTACAGCGCGTCCCAGAGGGACCCGGCCAGATCGGGTCGGTCGACGTAGATCTCGAACCCGCCCTGTTTCGACCAGCCGGTCCGGGCGACGAGGAAGTCATGACCGCCGAAGTCGACGAGCGAGAAGCCGAAGAACTTGATGTCAGCGATCGCGGAGCCGAAGACCCGCTCCATGAGTTGTTCGGCCTTCGGGCCCTGGACGGCGAGCGGATCGACCGTGGGCTCGAAGATCTCGACGGACAGGCCGAATCCGTGGGCGAGGCCCTTCGCCCAGAGCGCCACATCGGAGTCGGAGATCGACAGCCAGAAGCGGTCCTCGGCGAGCTTGAGGATCACGGGGTCGTTGATGAGTCCACCCCGGGCGTCGACGAGCGGGGCGTAGTAGCAACGTCCGACCCGCGACTTGGTCAGGTCGCGGGGCGTCAAGAGTTGGACGAGTCGCGCGGCGTCAGGACCGGAGATCTCGACCTGACGCTGCACCGACACATCCCAGAGTTGAACGTGTTCCTTCAGGTGCCAGTAGTCGTCCTCGACGGAGACGAACTTCAGTGGGAGCAACATGTGGTTGTAGACCGAGTAGGCGCCGACCCCGTAGGCCTCGATGCGGCTCGTGAACGGGGTGCTTCGCACCCGGGTGTTGCTCCAGATCTCAGGTGCGAGTGACATCGATTCCCCCTGCAATGCCGTGCGCTCGAGTGGACGAGCGCGCGAACTCTAGAGCCCGAATCGGCCCCTTCGCAACGGCTCTCTCAACCGCTATCGACGTTGTGAGAGGATGACGGCGTGGCGACGGAGTCACCCTCGGTGGAAGTCGTCGATGCGGGCACCGTGCTCAGGCTGGTCGGGGCTGACGGATCGAGGGTCTCAGCCCACGCGCTGTGGCTCCGCGACCGCTGCACCTGCGCGATGTGCAGGCGTTCGACCACCAATGAACGTCTGCTCGATCAGGCGGTGCTCGACCCGACCACTGTGATCCGAGAGGCCTCGCTCTCGGGTGCCGACATGCTCACGGTCGCGTTCAGCGATGGTCACGAGTGGACGGCTGGTCTCGTTGAACTGACGGCCCAGATCGGTGCAGGGCCGGTCCACCCGATGGATGGGCGCACGAGATGGCCGCTCGACTCCTTCTCGTCGTTCCAGCGCTCATCGCTCGGGAGCGACGACGCCGTGCTCGACATGCTGGAGCGTTTCCGCGCCGACGGAGCTGTCGTGGTGACCGGGGTCGAGCCCGACGAGGACGGCTTGCGTGACACCGCCTCCCTCATCGGCCAGATGCAGATGACGAACTACGGCCCCACCTGGTCGTTCGAGGCCTCTGTCGATCCGATCAGCGAGGTCGAGAGCATGCACATGCTCCGTGTGCACACCGATCTGCCGTATCGGGAGCAGCCCGCGGGCGTGCAGTTGAACCTCGCGATCTCGGTCTCATCGGAGGGGGGCGCGTCGACGTTCGTCGACGGCTATTCGATGGCGGAGGTGCTCCGCGAGGAGGATGAGCGCGCCTGGGAGCTGCTCACGACGGTGCACTTCGAGTATCCGTACCTGCGGTCATCGGTGCGACTCTCCGGGGGTGGTCCGCTCGTCGGCCGCGACGGCGAGGGTCGCTACGGGATCGTGCGTCGCGCCCCCGATCTGGTCGGCTCGCCACGGGTGGCCGCCGAGGACACCGAGGCCCTCTACGCCGCGGTGCGTCGATGGGGTGAGCTCGTCGATGACCCGGCCCACCAGATCCATGTCGCGCTCCGGCCCGGCGAACTGGTCATCTTCGACAACCACCGGCTCCTGCACGGCCGGACCGCCTTCGACCTCCAACCCGGAGAGTGTCGACACCTGATCGGCTGCTACCTCGAGATGGACGAACTGCGCAACACCACGGCGCTCCTGCGTCGCGTGGTGCAGGATGGCCGGCGATGAGTCTCGAACTCGACGGGCTGCGCGCCGTCGTCACCGCCGGCGGGGCCGGCATCGGTCGGGCGATCGTCGAGCGACTCGTCGCCGATGGTGCGCGGGTCGCCACCTGCGACATCGACGCGGGGTCGGTCGATTCGATCGGCTCGCTCGATGGCGTCGAGGCCCATGTCGCTGATGTCACCTCGACCCGGTCGATCGACGACTTCATGGCGTCGGCCATCGCGACGTTCGGAGGGATCGACCTCCTCGTGAACAACGCGGGTGTGACCGGGCCGGCCGGGCGTGTCGAGACGCTGGACCCCGAGGAGGTCACCGCGTGTCTCGACGCCAACCTCACCTCCATGGTGCGCACGGCGCGCCACGCGGTGCCGTTGATGGTGTCCGCTCGCCGCGGGTCGATCGTCAACATCTCCTCGACCGCTGGTCTCCACGGCTTCCCGTATCGGAGTGCCTACGCGGCCGCGAAGTGGGCGGTGATCGGTCTCACCAAGACGATCGCGATGGAAGTGGGGGAGGCCGGCGTGCGGGCCAACGTCGTCTGCCCGGGTTCGATCTCGGGGCCGAGGATGGATCGGGTGATCCGGCTCGAGGCGGAGGCGAGCGGTCGTACCGAGGATGACATCCGCCGCGGCTTCGAGCGGCAGGTGTCGATGCGGACGTTCATCGATGCCCGAGAGATCGCGGACACCGTCGCCTTCCTGGCCTCGCCGCGGGCCTCGAAGATCTCCGGGCAGGTGATCTCGGTCGACGGCAACACCGAGACGATGCGCACCGACTGAGATGGTCCCGAGGCTCATCGATGTGCCCGACCTCGTCGGAGGGGCCGCCGCCCTGGTCTTCGACAAGGACGGCACCCTGCTCGACCTCGACTCGCGCTGGGTCGCGTTCTTCACCGCTCTGACCGACGCGGTGCTCGAGGCGCTCGATGCGACCGAGTTGCGGGGGTCGGTGCTCGAGGCTCTCGGCGTCGGGTCGAGAGCGCTCGTCCCGCACGGTGTGGCCGCGGCCGGGACCGGAGCCGACGTCCGCACCGTCATCGATGGGGTGCTCTCGGCGGCGGGGTACTCCGGCGCGGGTATCGACGCGGAGATCGCGAGTGCCTATCTCTCCGCCCCCATGGGAACTCTGGCCCCGCTCGGCGACCCTGCCCGCGTCCTGACGCAGTTGCGTGACGCCGGTCGTCGCGTCGGCGTCGCCACCGCCGATGACCGGGAGCGAACCCTCGACGACCTCGACAGGCTCGGAGTCGCCCATCTGGTCGAACTCCTCAACTGCGGCGACGATCAGTTCTCGAAGCCGCATCCACGGGTGCTGCTCGACATGGCGGAGTCCTGGGAGATCTCCATCGACGGTCTCGTCATGGTCGGCGACAGCGGCCACGACCTCGCCACCGCCCGGGCGGCGGGGGCCCGCTTCATCGCCGTCAGCGCATCTGACCTCGTCGGCGCGGATGCCTGGGTCGAGACCGTCGACGAGATCGGCGAGGCACTGGTGCAGCCGCCGGACTCATGAATTGCTCTTTGGCGCTCAACTGCCTAGGTTCGGACCGTGTCGGCGCTCGGTGTGCTGCGACGCGGATCGGCCTTCGTGGCCCTGGGTTCCGCCTTACTCGCGTGCGCGGTCGCTGACGGAGAGTCGCCCGCCGCGCCGCTGGAAGCAGGCCTGTCAGTCGAGGGCAGCACCACGACGTTGTCGGCCAGCGCGACTACCGCAGCTGAGGAGGACCGGCTTGTCGAGACCGATCGGGCGGTCGAGGTGGTCGGTGTCGAATCGACCCCGCCCGACCCTCGATCGGACGAAACGTCATCGACCTCCGTATCGGTTTCCGAGTCGTCGCCGCCGACATCTGATCGGGTTTCGGCCTCGACGTCGATCCCGACACCTGATCGGGTTCCGGCCTCGACGTCGATCCCGACACCTGAGAGCGACGCCGGTCTTCTCGGGGCGCTCACTGTCGTTGCGGAGGGTCCGCGCACCGGCTACGACCGATCGCTGTTCTCGCACTGGCGAGACACCAACGGGAGTGGCTGCGATGCGCGCCAGGACACCCTGGCCGAGCAAGTCATCGGCTTCCCGCAGGTGGATCTTTTCGATTCTTGCGTCATCGTCGAGGGCGACTGGTACTCGATCTTCGATGGGGTGACCCATGCGGGGTCGCCCTCCGAACTCGACATCGACCACGTCATCGCGCTGGCGGAGGCCTGGGACTCGGGCGCGTCGACCTGGGACTCCGCCACCCGTCGACGGTTCGCGAACGACCCCGCTCACCTGGTGGCGGTGACCGCGTCGAGCAACCGCTCCAAGAGTGACGCGGACCTCGCCGACTGGCGTCCGATCCGATCGGCCTGGTGCGTGACCGCGACCATCACCGCCGAGGTGAAGGCCGCCTACGGCCTGGGCGTCGATCCGGCCGAGTACGACGCGATCGCCGAGATGCTCGGAACCTGCGGAGCCTCAGATCAGGTCACCATCGGTGTGGCCCCGGTCGGAACGGTGCCCGAGGTCACGTCCGCGCCGACCACGCCAGCCTCGCCGACGATAACGCAGCCACCGTCGGTTGCTCCAGAGGACGGCTCTGTCGACGACGGGTCAGTGGGGGACTGCGTCGACATCAACACGGCGTCGGTAGAGGCTCTCGACGCGATCGTCCACATCGGACCCTCGCGGGCAGCCGACATCATCGCGCTCCGCCCGTTCTCCTCGGTGGAGGACCTGACACGGGTGTCCGGCATCGGTGCTTCGCGCCTCGCCGACATCCTCGCCGAGGGGCTCGCCTGCGTCCGGTGACGTAGCCCGCGGTCCGGTCAGTCGAATGTGCCGTGGCGGCCGGCGCCGTCAGCGAACCGCGTCGCGCCGTCGCGGGTCTCTCCGGAACGCACGACCTCGAGTCCTCCCGCCGTCTCGGCGGCCATCGCCTCGGCGAAGGGGAGGTCCCACTGCTCATACGACGACCGACGATCGGCGTTCATGCACAACTGTGGGAACTCCGCGAGCGATCGAGCAAGGTCGAGAGCGGTGTCGAGGGCCTCGCCGGGCTCGCAGAGTCGATTGGCGAGGCCCATCATGCGCGCCTCGTCGCCCGACACCCCACGGCCGGTCAGGATCAGGTCGAGGGCATGGCTGTGTCCGAGCATCCGGGAGAGCCGAACCGTGCCCCCATCGATGAGCGGCACCCCCCAGCGTCGGCAATAGACGCCGAATACGGCGTCCCGGGCGGCGACGCGCAGGTCGCAGAACATCGCGAGCTCCAGCCCGCCGGCGACCGCGTGCCCCTCCACCGCGGCGATCGTCGGCTTGGAGAGCGTCATGCGTGTTGGTCCCATTGGTCCGGGAAGCGACATGTCGGCCTCGATCCGGTTGCCGTCGCCAGTGGAGATCGACTTCAGGTCGGCGCCGGCGCAAAAGGTTCCCTTCGAGCCGGTGAGGATCGCGACGCGTAGTTCGGGAGTGGACTCGAACTCCTCGAAGGCCTCGCGAAGCGCATCGGCGGCTGGACCGTTCACGGCGTTCCGCGCCTGAGGTCGGTTGATCGTGATGATGAGGATGTTCTCCCTCGTCTCGGTGCTGACGGGGGAGGTGTCGTTCGCCTGCATGCGGCGAACGTACCGGTATCCGACTCGGGCCTCCGGCCCCAGGCTCATTGGAGCGCTCCAACCGACTCGACACCGTGTGTAGTGTTTGCCACATGGATCACGGATTCCTGTCCGTCGCCGATCTCGACCCGGCTGATCTCATCGCCGCTGTCGACCGATCACTCGAGGCCGCCGAGGTGCCGCTCGCCAGCGCAATCGTGAACGGAGTCCCCGTGTATGACGGTGCCCTCGTCGACTCGCTCCAGCCCGGCACCGAGTCGCATCGCGACCTGCTCACCGAATGGGCAACCGTCCTCGCCGACGGAACCGGGTGCTTCGCGGTCCGGGCGGCCTACGCCGACACCACCTTCCTCGACGAGGCGGCCGAGCAGTTCTTCGCGATCATCGCCGAGGAACGAGCGGCCGGCGCCGGGGGAGGAGACCACTTCGCCAAGGCTGGGGCGAACGACCGCATCTGGAACTCACACGAGAAATTGGCGGTGCGCGCCCCCGAGGTGTTCACCCGCTACTACACCAACGCCACCATCGCCGCTGCGGCGACCGCGTGGCTTGGCCCGCACTACCAGCTGACCGCCCAGGTCAACGTGGTCAACCCCGGTGGGGACGCTCAGAACCCGCACCGCGACTACCACCTTGGCTTCTACCAGCCCGAGCAGACCTTCGACTTCCCGCTCCACGTGCATCGCATGTCGGCGATGCTCACCCTCCAGGGTGCCGTCGCGCACTCCGACATGCCGATCGAGTCCGGCCCGACGAAGATCCTGCCGTGGTCGCAGCACTACCGAGCCGGCTTCGCCATCGCCAAGCGCCCCGAGTTCGATCAGGTCTTCGAGGAGCGATTCGTGCAGATCGAACTCTCCAAGGGCGACGCTCTCTTCTTCAACCCCGCGCTCTTGCACGCCGCTGGGCAGAACCGCACCTCCGACGTGGTTCGCATGGCGAACCTCATGCAGATCTCCTCGGCCTTTGGTCGGGCCATGGAGTGGCGCGACACCGACGCCATGTGCCTCGCCGTCTACCCGCACCTGGCCGCTGCCGACCTGGCCCCCGCCGATGCCGCCCGCGTGGTCGCCGCGGTCGCCGAGGGTTACGCCTTCCCAACATCGCTCGACCTCGACCCGCCGATCGGTGGTCTCGCCCCTGAATCGCAGGCCGACATCCTTCGTCGGGCCCTCGCCGAGGGATGGGCGCCCGACGTGTTCGCGAAGGCGCTCGACGAGCGGAACCTCCGCCGACCGCAGGAGCGCTGAGGCTCAGCCGCCGTCGCGGAGCATCCGTCGAAGGATCTTCCCCGAGGCCGACTTCGGGATCTCGTCGACGAATTCGACGAGGCGAATCTGCTTGTAGGAGGCGACGTGCTCTCGCACGAACTCCTTGACGCCGTCGTCGTCGATCTCGGCGCCCGGCGCCCGCACCACGAACGCCTTCGGCAACTCGCCCGCTGAGTCGTCGGGGATCCCGATCACCGCCACATCGAGGACGGCCGGATGGGTGATGAGCAGTGCCTCGAGCTCAGCCGGCGGCACCTGGAACCCGTTGTACTTGATGAGCTCCTTCACCCGATCGACGACGGTCATGTGCCCGTCCTCGTCGATGATGGCGACGTCGCCGGTGTGCAGCCAGCCGTCGGCGTCGATGGTTGCCGCGGTGGCCTCGGCGTTGTTGAGGTAGCCCTTCATCACCTGTGGGCCGCGCACCCAGAGCTCGCCGGTGCCGCCGACGGGCTGATCCTCGCCGGTGTCGGGATCGACGATCCGGCTCTCGGTGTTCGACACCGTCACCCCCGACGATCCGGACTTGAACATGCCAGGTGGAGTCGCGTGGCTGACGGGGGAGAGTTCAGTCATACCGAAGCCCTGCACCACCTCGCAGTCGACCCGAGCCGCGGCCTCGAGGGCGATCTCCCCGCCGAGCGGCGCCGCGCCCGAGAACACCTGCTTCAGCGACGACAGGTCGTAGTTGTCGACCGCTGGGTGCTTGGCGAGGGCGAGCACCACCGGTGGCACCGCGAAGAAGCGCGAGATGCGGTGCTGTTGGATGAGGCCGAGCGCCTGGTCCAGGTCGAAGCGCGGCAGGGTCACCACGGTCACGCCGTTGGCGAGGAGGCCGTTCATGAGCACCTGCATGCCATAGATGTGGAAGAACGGGAGGAAGGCGAGTGCGACCTCACCGTCGGGGGTGTAGACGATCGCGTGATCGCACTGGCAGATGTTGGCCACCAGGTTGTGGTGGGTGAGCATGACGCCCTTCGGGAGACCCGTGGTGCCCGAGGAGTAGGGGAGCACCACGACGTCGTCACGCACATCGACCGGCGCCTGCGCCATCGGCTCACCGAAGATCGACAGGATCGAGGTGGTGCCCTCGGCACCGTCGAGGGTGATCACCTCGGTGATGCCCACCTGCGCTGCCGCGGCGAGTGCCACCTCGGCAAACATGCCGATCGTGACCAGTTCGGTCGCTCCGGCATCGCGCAACTGGAAGGCGACCTCCTCGGCCCCGTAGGTCGGGTTGACGGTGGTGACCGTTCCACCCGCCACCGCCGCGGCGTGGAACACGATCGCGTACTCGGGCACGTTCGGCGCCATCAGCGCGAGGGTGCTGCCCCGCCCGAATCCGCGCGCGGCGAGACCGCCGGCGAGGGCGTGGACGGCGTCGGAGAGCTGCTGGAAGGTGTACGAGCGGCCCGACGGTCCGTCGATGAGGGCGGGGCGGTCGGGGTGATCCGCCACCCGACGCAACACGTACTCGGTGATCGGCACCTCGGGGATCTCGACCTCGGGCAGGGGGCTGGAGTGAATGATCACGGATTCTCCGATCGTCGCTGGCGGGTCCGTCGATCCTACGCTCGTTCGAGACCGCCGTCAGACAGGGCCCGAGGAGGACCGATGATCCGACATGTCGTGATGTTCCGCTGGAACGAGGACGTGACCGACGATGAGGTGAGTGCCACGGGCCGCGCCCTCGACGCCCTCCCCGCTCTCGTGCCGTCGATCCGCGAGTACCGACACGGCGGCGACATGGGGGTCAACAGCGGCAACTTCGACTACGTCGTCGTCGCCGACTTCGACGACGTCGACGGCTATCTCGCCTACCGGGACCACCCGGATCACCAGGCGCTCATCGCCGCCCACATCACCGGTCGCGTGGCCGACCGCGCTGCCGTGCAGTACGGGGTCGCCTGAATGGCCGAGCAGCCGAACCATCTGGTCAGCGTCGACTGGCTCCTCGATCGCCCCGAAGGCGTCCGAGTCCTTGACGTGACGGCGCGACTCGATCGAGATCTTGTCAACCGCGCGCACGACGCCTGCTTCATCGAGGCCCACATCCCCGGAGCGGTTCACTTCGAGGTTGCCTCGGCGAAGGGCGCGCTCTCAAACCCCGAGGCCGACCTTCCCTGGATGTGGCCGAGCGCGGAGCGGGTGACCGAGTCGCTTCGCGCCGCCGGCGTCGACGACGGCGACCTCGTGGTGATCACGGCCGGCACGCCGCGCCCCGGGATCGACTCCGGGACGATGTGGTGCACGCGGGCCTGGTGGACCCTGACCAGGATGGGGGTGCCCGCCGTCGTCCTCGAGGGCGGCAACGAGGCCTGGGTGGCCGCCGGCCACCCGGTTGAGGCGGGAGCCGTCGAGGCCGCTCGTGGATCGATCACCGTCCGGCCGCGCGACGGCGGCCGCGCCGATGCCGAGGTAGGCGGCGCGGGCGGCGAGCCAGCGCTGCGCGATCAGCACGGCGACGAAGCCGACCAGGGGGATGAC
>JAURCL010000052.1 GCA_030828465.1 Acidimicrobiales bacterium
CAAGGACGACTTCGATGTCATCCTCGCCGACGCCGGTGGTCAGAAGATCCAGGTGATCAAGGTCGTGCGCGAGCTGACCAGCCTCGGTCTCAAGGAGGCTAAGGATCTCGTGGATGGCGCTCCCAAGGCCGTCCTCGAGGGCGCGCCGAAGGAGGCCGCCGAGGCCGCCAAGGCCAAGCTCGAGGAGGCCGGCGCCACCGTCGAGCTCAAGTGAGCTGATCGCCCCCGCGCCAGCGGGACGCAGACTGCAGATGCCCCGGGCTCGTCCCGGGGCATCTGTCGTTTTCGGGCCCGGGCTCGTCCCGGGGCATCGGTCGTTTTCGGGCCCGGACTCGTCCCGGTGTCGGGGCCGTCTCTTCCACCGACAGAACGAGCAGGTGCTTGACAAGCCGGCGTGCGGTCTTTACCTTGTCGCGGAACAGGTCGGGCCGTCCGACAGGGCGCTCCGACCGGGGGAAACATCCGGTTGACGATCCGCCGCAGGCAGCGGTAGGATCGTCCGTTGCTGTGCGTCGTCGTCCCCCCACAAGGTTTCTCGTGTGTGGCCGCTGCGCGCCCTCCCGCTCCTGCCGACCCGCATTGAGGTGAAACGTGGCCAATCGCTCGAACATCCGTGAGCGTTACTCGTTCGGAAACCTGGACGAGCCCCTCGAACTCCCAGATCTTCTCGCCGTTCAGCGCGAGAGCTTCCAGTGGTTCCTCGAGGAGGGTCTCGCGAACACGTTCCGCGATATCAGCCCGATCAAGGACTTCTCCGAGAAGCTGCAACTCGAGCTCGAGTTCGACCCCTTCGACGAAGACCTGCGCCCCCCGCCCAAGTTCTCGGTCGAGGAGTGCAAAGAGAAGGACATGACCTACGCGGCGCCGGTGTTCGTGCGCGCGAGGTTCCTCAACGGCGAGACCGGTGAGATCAAGGAGCAGACCGTCTTCATGGGTGACTTCCCCGTGATGACCGAGAAGGGCACCTTCATCGTCAACGGCACCGAGCGCGTCGTTGTGTCGCAGCTCGTCCGTTCTCCCGGCGTCATCTTCGAGCCCGGTGAGCGGTACCGCCTCCGCAACCTCACCAAGCACCAGCTCGTCAAGGGAACGATCCACCCCTACCGCGGAGAGTGGATGGAGTTCGATGTCGAGCAGCGCCCCGGCAAGGACGTCACCTGCGGCACCCGCGTCGCCCGTAAGCGCCGCCTCGGCATCTTCACCCTGCTACGCGCCCTCGGCTACGACGAGGAGAACGCCCCCGGCTTCCTCGACCAGTTCGTCCGCGAATTCGACTTCCTCGAGGGCCAGTGGGACCGCGAGCGCGAGGTCGCTCCCACCCAGGACGAAGCCCTTGTCGAGATCTACAAGCGCGCCCGCCCGGGCGAGCCGCCGACCGTCGAGTCGGCCCGCGCCTACTTCCGCAACGCCTTCTTCGAGAGCCGTCGTTACGACCTGAGCCGGGTGGGCCGCTACAAACTGAACCGCAAGCTCGGAGCTGAGGTCGAGCGCATCGCCGAGCAGTTCTCTCTCGCGGGACGCACCAACCTCGAGGGCGAGCCGTTGCTCGATCTGCCCGAAGAGGGCCAGCACGTCCTCAGCCGTTGCGAGGTCCTCGCCTCGATCACGTACATGCTCAACCTCGTCAAGCAGGAGCCCGGCTACCGCCTCGACGACCAGGACCACTTCGCGAACCGTCGCATCCGCTCGGTCGGCGAGCTCATCCAGAACCAGGTGCGCATCGGCCTCAGCCGCATGGAGCGCGTCGTCCGTGAGCGGATGACCACCCAAGACGTCGAGGCGATCACTCCACAGACCTTGATCAACATCCGGCCGGTCGTGGCTGCGATCAAGGAGTTCTTTGGCACCTCCCAGCTCTCGCAGTTCATGGACCAGGTGAACCCGCTCTCGGGCCTCACCCATCGTCGACGCCTCTCGGCCCTCGGCCCGGGCGGCCTCAGCCGTGAGCGAGCGGGCTTCGAGGTGCGCGACGTCCACTTCTCGCACTATGGACGCATGTGTCCGATCGAGACCCCTGAGGGTCCGAACATCGGCCTCATCGGCGGCCTTTCCACCTACGCCCGGGTCAACGAGTTCGGATTCATTGAGACCCCCTACCGTCGCGTCGAGAAGGGCCGCGTGACGGGCGAGATCGTCTACATGGCTGCCGACGAGGAGGAGAACTACGTCGTTGCCCAGGCGAACACCCCGCTGAACGCCGATGGCTCCTTCCGCGACGACCGCGTCCTCGTGCGTCGCTCGCCGCAGGCGGCCAGCCTCGACGACCTCCGCAAGATGCTCGAACAGGAGAGCTTCTTCGGAGCGACGACCGACATCGCTTACGTGCCGCCGTCCGAGGTCGACTACATGGACGTCTCGCCGAAGCAGATCGTCTCGGTGGCGACGGCCCTCATCCCGTTCCTCGAGCACGACGACGCCAACCGCGCGCTCATGGGCGCCAACATGCAGCGCCAGGCTGTGCCGTTGCTGCGCGCCGAGGCCCCCTACATCGGCACCGGCATCGAGCAGCGCGCCGCCCAGGACGCGGCCGACCTCATCGAGGCGCTCGACAACGGAACCGTCACCGAGGTGACCGGAGAGCTGATCTCGGTCACCTACGACAAGCTCGGCAAGAAGAGCCACCGGCTCTCGAAGTTCCGCCGGTCGAACCAGGACACCTGCATCAACCATCGCCCCCGGGTGGTCGATGGTCAGAAGGTGAAGCGCGGCGACGTGCTCGCGGACGGTCCGTCCACCGACCACGGCGAGCTCGCCCTCGGCAAGAACCTCCTCGTGGCCTTCATGCCCTGGGAGGGCTACAACTTCGAGGACGCCATCATTCTCTCTGAGCGGCTCGTGAAGGACGACGTGCTCACGTCGATCCACATCCACGTGCACCAGATCGATGCCCGCGACACCAAGCTCGGGCCCGAGGAGATCAGCCGCGACATCCCGAATCTCTCCGACGACATCCTCGCCGACCTCGACGAGCGCGGGATCATCCGCGTCGGTGCTGAGGTCGGCCCGAGCGATGTGCTCGTCGGCAAGGTCACCCCGAAGGGCGAGACCGAGCTGACCCCTGAGGAGCGCTTGCTCCGCGCGATCTTCGGTGAGAAGGCCCGCGAGGTTCGCGACACGAGCCTCAAGGTGCCTCACGGCGAGTCGGGCAAGGTCATCGACGTCAAGGTGTTCAACCGCGACGACGGCGACGAGCTGCCTCCTGGCGTCAACCAGCTGGTTCGGGTGTTCGTGGCGCAGAAGCGCAAGATCTCGGTTGGCGACAAGCTCGCCGGACGTCACGGCAACAAGGGAGTCATCTCCAAGATCCTCCCGGTTGAGGACATGCCCTATCTGACCGACGGCACCCCGGTCGACATCATCCTCAACCCCCTCGGCGTGCCGAGCCGAATGAACGTCGGCCAGGTCCTCGAGGCCCATCTTGGCTACTGCGCTCGCTGGGGATGGACCGATCCGAACACCGGAGAGGTAATCGGATCGGAGCCGACCCGTGGCACCGAGCAGAAGACCCGTCCGAACACCGCCCCGGCGACGTTCGTGGCGACCCCGGTCTTCGACGGCGCCAACTGGGACGAGGAAGAGAAGTCCGGCAAGCACCCGACGATCCAGCAGATCTTCGAGAACCTCAACCCCGAGTCGGTCGACGGTGACCGTCTCATTGGTTCCGACGGCAAGACCACGCTCGTCAACGGGCGCACCGGCGAGGCCTACGACAACCCGATCACTGTCGGGTACATGTACATCCTGAAGTTGGCGCACCTCGTCGACGACAAGATCCACGCCCGCTCGACCGGCCCCTACTCGATGATCACCCAGCAGCCCCTCGGCGGCAAGGCGCAATTCGGCGGCCAGCGCTTCGGCGAGATGGAGGTGTGGGCCCTCGAGGCCTACGGCGCCGCCTACTGCCTGCAGGAACTGCTCACCATCAAGAGCGACGACGTGCTCGGGCGCATCCGTGTCTACGAGGCGATCGTCAAGGGCGACAACATCCCTGAACCGGGAGTCCCCGAGAGCTTCAAGGTGCTGATGAAGGAGATGCAGGCCCTCTGCATCAACGTCGAGGTGCTCGGAGACGATGGTCGCGAGATTGAGATGCGCGACCTGGACGACGACATCCACCGCACGATGGAAGACCTCGGCATCGACATCTCGCGCCCCGAGCGCGGATCCGACGACGACGACCGCCGGGCCGTCCGCTGAGACCGGCCGGACCGAAGAGGAACTGAGGAAGAGACATGCTCGACGTCAACATGTTCGACCAGCTCAAGATCGGGCTGGCGACCGCCGATCAGATCCGTCTGTGGTCCCACGGCGAGGTCAAGAAGCCGGAGACGATCAACTACCGCACGTTGCGCCCCGAGAAGGAGGGGCTCTTCTGCGAGAAGATCTTCGGACCGACCCGCGACTGGGAGTGCTACTGCGGCAAGTACAAGCGTGTCCGCTTCAAGGGCATCATCTGCGAGCGCTGCGGAGTCGAGGTGACCCGTTCGAAGGTGCGCCGCGACCGTATGGGCCACATCGAGCTCTCCGCCCCGGTGGTCCACATCTGGTACCTCCGCGGCACCCGCTCGTGGCTGGCCTATCTGCTCGCCGGGCTTGAGCCCCGCGAGGAGCTCAAGGCGAAGCAGCTTGAGAAGGTCATCTACTTCGCAGCCAACCTCGTGACCTGGGTCGACGAGGACAAGCGACACGAGGACCTCACCAGCCTTGAGGCCGAGTACCTCGAGGAGCGGAACGAGATCGAGAAGGAGCGCGACCGCGCGATCGACTCCCGCTACAAGGAGCTTGAGTCTGAGGCGGAGATCGCCGAGGCCGAGGGCGTCGATCAGAGGAAATTGAAGCGCGATGCCGAGAAGGAGATCGAGGGTCTCCGCGAGCGTTACGTGACCGAGCTCGACCTCGTCGAGCGGGCATGGGACGAGTTCAAGTCGCTCCACAGCCGCAAGATCATCGAGGACGAGCTCCTCTGGCGCGAGATCACCGATAAGTACTCCGACTACTTCGAGGGCGGCACCGGCGCTGACGCCATCAAGTCGCTCATCGAGCGAATCGACTTCGAGGAGGAGGAGCGCAAGCTCCGCGGCGCGATCGACCCGTCCGAGGGGCAGAAGCCGCTCAGCGCTCAGCGTCGCCAGAAGGCCATTAAGCGCCTGAAGATCGTTGCCTCGTTCAACAAGCGCGACGAGTCGGGCCACCTGATCAACGACCCTCGGGCGATGATCCTCGACGCGGTCCCAGTGATCCCACCGGAGCTCCGTCCGATGGTGCAGCTCGACGGTGGCCGGTTCGCCACCAGTGACCTCAACGACCTGTACCGGCGCGTCATCAACCGGAACAACAGGCTCAAGCGACTCCTCGACCTCGGTGCCCCCGAGATCATCGTGAATAACGAGAAGCGGATGCTGCAGGAGGCCGTCGACGCCCTGTTCGACAACGGTCGTCGCGGACGTCCGGTTACCGGCCCCGGCAACCGCCCCCTCAAGTCGCTTTCCGACATGCTCAAGGGCAAGCAGGGTCGCTTCCGCCAGAACCTGCTCGGCAAGCGCGTCGACTACTCGGGTCGTTCGGTCATCGTGGCCGGGCCGACGCTCAAGCTGCACCAGTGCGGTCTGCCGAAGCTGATGGCGCTCGAGTTGTTCAAGCCTTTCGTCATGAAGCGTCTTGTCGAGCTCGATCTCGCCCAGAACATCAAGACCGCGAAGCGCATGGTCGAGCGTCGCCGCCCGCAGGTGTGGGACGTCCTCGACGACGTGATCAAGGAGCACCCGGTGCTCCTCAACCGCGCGCCGACGCTCCACCGACTGGGCATTCAGGCCTTCGAGCCGGTGCTGGTCGAGGGCAAGGCCCTCCAGATCCACCCGCTCGTGTGCACCGCCTTCAACGCCGACTTCGACGGCGACCAGATGGCCATCCACGTGCCGCTGTCGGCCGAGGCTCAGGCCGAGGCCCGGGTGCTCATGCTGAGCGCGAACAACATCCTGTCGCCGCAGTCGGGTCGCCCGATCGTGACCCCCACCCAGGACATGGTCATCGGTGCCTTCTACCTCACCGAGCAGGTCGAGGGTGCTGTCGGTGAGGGTTTGGTGTTCCGTCACACCTGGCAGGCGATCGCCGCTCAGGAGCAAGGGCTCCTCGATGTGCACGCCGCGATCACCATCCGATCCGACTCGTTCCTCGTCGACGGTGACCAGCGCCAGTGGGCGCCGACCACCCTTGGTCGCGCGCTCTTCGAGGAGGCTCTCCCGGCCGATTTCGGGAGCCGGTTCGGCCACGTCTCCTCGACGCTGCGCAAGCGCGAACTCGGTGAGATCGTCGAGATCCTCTCCGACAACTACACCAACGCCGAGGTGGCGGCCGCGCTCGACGCGATCAAGAACCTGTCGTACCGGTTCGCCTCGCAGTCGGGCCTGACCGTCTCGATCGACGACGTGAAGACCCCGGCCTCCAAGAAGGAGCTTCTCGACGAGTTCGAGCAGCAGGCCGACAAGGTCGAGCAGCAGTTCCGTCGAGGCATCATCACCGACGGCGAGCGGCGTCAGCAGGAGGTGCGCATCTGGACCGACGCGACCACGCGCGTCACGGCCGAGATGGAGAAGGAGTTCAAGGCTCAGCGCTTCAACCCGATCGACATGATGGTCGGATCTGGCGCCCGCGGGAACATGACGCAGATGCGTCAGATCGCCGCCATGCGCGGTCTCGTGGCGAACCCTCGCGGTGACATGATCCCCCGTCCGATCAAGTCGAACTTCCGCGAGGGACTCGAGACCCTCGAGTACTTCATCGCGACCCCGGGTGCCCGCAAGGGCCTTGTCGACACCGCGCTGCGTACCGCCGACTCGGGCTACCTCACTCGTCGCCTCGTCGACGTCGCCCAGGAGCTCATCGTCCGCGAGGACGACTGCGGCACCAACCTCGGGATCTGGGTGGAGGGCGTCGTCGCCGACACGGCGAACAGCCGCTCCTACCTCGAGACGAAGCTGTTCGGACGCGCTCTACTCAATGACGTCGAGTTGTCGACGGCGTTGCCCGACGGCCGCAAGGTGCTCGAGCGCAACACCATTGTTGGCGATGTTGAGATGGCTGCGCTTCGCGACGACGCCTCCGTCGATCGCGTCCGCGTGCGCTCGGTGCTCACCTGCGACGCCGAACTCGGCATCTGCGCCCTGTGCTACGGCCGCTCACTCGCGACCGGCAAGCGGATCGAGCTCGGAGAGGCGGTCGGCGTCATCGCCGCCCAGTCGATCGGCGAGCCCGGCACCCAGCTGACCATGCGGACCTTCCACACCGGTGGTGTGGCCGGCAAGGACATCGCGGGTGGTCTGCCCCGCGTCGTCGAGCTCTTCGAGAGCCGCACCCCGAAGGGCGCTGCCCGATTGGCCCCGGCCTCAGGAGTTGTTCGCATCGGTGAGGACGAGGGCAAGGGCATCCCGGTCACCGTCGTCGACGATGCCGGTGAGGAGTCGCCTGTGGTGCTGCCCCTCGGCGCGCGTCCGGTGGTCGCCGACGGTCAGGAGGTGCGCGCCGGTGACCCGATCACCGACGGTCCCTTCGACCCGAAGGAGCTCATGGACATTAAGGGTCCCCGCGAGACGCAGATGTACCTCGTCGAGGAGGTCCAGCGCGTCTACCGCGATCAGGGCGTGTCGATCCACGACAAGCACATTGAGCTCATTGTCCGCCAGATGACCCGTCGTATCGCGGTGAGCGAGACCGGCGACGCCGACTTCCTCCCAGGGGAGCGGGTTGACGCGAAGCGCTTCCGCGACACGAACCGCCGGATGGTCGAGGAGGGCAACCGCCCCGCCGAGGGCCGCCCCGAGATCATGGGCATCACCAAGGCCTCGCTCGCCACCGAGTCGTGGCTCTCGGCCGCCTCCTTCCAGGAGACCACCCGAGTGCTCACCGAGGCCGCCATCGACGGCCGTGGCGACGGGCTCATCGGTTTGAAGGAGAACATCATCATCGGCAAGCTCATCCCCGCCGGCACCGGCATGATGAAGTACCGAGAGTTCTCCATCGACGCCCCGGACTACGAGCCGATGACCTACTACTCGAGCGACAGCGAGGAGGACGATGCCACGGCGATCGAACTCGCGCGTCGGTTCGAGACCGCTGGCGCGGAGGTCGGATCCGAGTGATCTAGCGGCCGGCACCGCAGGTTGCCGGTCGAACGGGTCGCCCATAACCTCTCAGGGTCCCGGTCGGGTCCCCGGCCGAGTTCGCCGGTCCCGGCAAGTCGGACCCTGAACAGCATCCTTCGGTCGTCGTGGCCGGAGGGTGCCGAAGAACGAAGCACACGACAGAGACAACGACATCCAGGAGAAGGTCCGAAGACGTGCCCACCATCCAGCAACTCGTCCGACAGGGTCGGTCATCGAAGTTCACGAAGAGCAAGACCCCGGCGCTCAAGGGCTCGCCCCAGCGCCGCGGCGTGTGCACGCGGGTCTACACGACCACCCCGAAGAAGCCGAACTCGGCGCTGCGCAAGGTGGCCCGCGTTCGGTTGTCGAGTGGCGTTGAGGTCACGGCCTACATCCCCGGTGAGGGCCACAACCTTCAGGAGCACTCCATCGTGTTGGTTCGTGGTGGTCGCGTCCGCGACCTCCCCGGTGTGCGTTACAAGATCATCCGCGGGGCGCTCGACGCGGCCGGCGTGAAGAACCGCAAGCAGGCTCGCAGCCGCTATGGCGCGAAGGTGGAGAAGTAAGACCCATGCCTCGTAAGGGACCAGCCCCTCGTCGCGAACTCGTCGCCGACCCAATCCACCGCTCGCCGCTCGTTACGCAGCTCATCAACAAGGTGATGCTGCATGGCAAGCGCAGCGTCGCTGAGCGCATCGTCTACGACGCGATGGATCTCATCGCCTCCCGCACTGGCGACGACTCCCTCGACACACTGAAGCGCGCCGTCGAGAACGTGAAGCCCCCTCTCGAGGTGCGCAGCCGCCGCGTCGGTGGCGCCACCTACCAGGTGCCGGTCGAGGTGCGTCCCCGCCGCGCCTCCACGCTCGCGATCCGCTGGCTCGTCGACTTCAGCCGCGCCCGCCGCGAGCGGACGATGGCCGAGTGCCTCGCCGGTGAGATCATGGACGCCGCGAATGGTCTCGGCGCGGCCATGAAGAAGCGCGACGACATGCAGAAGATGGCCGATGATCCGATTACCAAGAAGTGGTGGGCCGTCTGTAAGCCCTGTCAAGCCCCCTTGGAGACCCGTAAGGAGGGTGAACATTGGTCAATGATGGAGGAGGTGTTTTATCATGA
>JAURCL010000053.1 GCA_030828465.1 Acidimicrobiales bacterium
GGTTGAGCGCGAT
This sequence comes from Acidimicrobiales bacterium, assembly GCA_030828465.1. GTDB lineage: Bacteria > Actinomycetota > Acidimicrobiia > Acidimicrobiales > Ilumatobacteraceae > Casp-actino5. Next base: position 14 of record JAURCL010000053.1, read on the forward strand.
CGCTCCCACCCCCGCTGTTGGAATCCCGTTGCGTCCGAGGAGGTCGACCACGAGAGGTGGCGCGGTGCCGGTGGCATTTCCGATCCGTCCGGCAGGGATGCCGGTGCCTCCTGAGCGCGTGTCGAAGATCCGTGACGGTGGGAGCGCCGCGAATCCCTCGCCAGCGGCGAGCCATCCCGTGATGTCGGCGATGATGTGCGCTCGACCGAAGACGAACACGCAAGCAGTGCCCGTGGCGGAGACCGGGACGATGACCGAGTTGGCAACTGTCTGACCGTTGGTGAAATTCAACTGCGACACGCCTGGTGGCGTCTCGGAGGTCGATGTGCAGGGATAGATCGACACGTAACCCGAACCGGCGACCGAGGTTTGGTCGGCGGTCAGGTTGAGGGCGACCGCCGCGACTCCCTCCACCGGCACCCCTGCCCGTCCGGCCACGGTGATCATCAGCGGTGCCCCACCCGGGCCGCCCGAGCCGACCCGATCCGTGGGAACTCCGCCCGCTCCGGTGCGCGTGTCGACAATTCGAGTCGGGCCAACCGGTTCGAAGTCGCGCGGGTCAGCCGAGCCGAAGTTCGCAACGACCGTCGTCGAGCCGACGGGAACGATCTGGCAGGTGACACCGCCCTGCAGCGCGCAGGCGCCACCCCAGGACTGCAGGAGTACTCCATCGGACGATCGCGCTGTCAGGTTGAGGGTTGTTCCAGCGGCCGCCTCGAACTGGCAGGTGCTCTGACAGGTCGTTCCGTTCGACACCTCCACCGAGCCGCCCGCCCCGGCGATCTCGACCGAGACGCTGACGATCGATCCGGGGAGGTGCGCGAGCCGGTCGGGGTCGCCCGCCTTGCGGGAGGAAACGGTTCCGACCAGCGCGTTCGACGAGATTCGCTCCCAGATCGTCGTCGGGCTCGCCGAGGGGTCCGACTCGAGGAGGCGGGCGGCGATGCCGGCGACGTGCGGCGCCGCCATCGATGTGCCTGATTTGACGGCCGAATCGGAGTCGGATGCGATCCCGGCCGACGTGATGCCGTCGCCGGGCGCGAAGATGTCGACGCAGGCTCCGTATGCGGCCGAGCTCATCGCTCGATCCGAACGGGTGGTGCCGGCGACCGTGATCACTTCGCCGACCCTCGATGGGCTGTAGTTGCACGCGTCGTCGCCGGTGTTGCCCGCGGCCACGACCACGGAGATGCCCGAGTTGACGAGTCCTCGCACCGCGGAGTCGAGAGGGGAGGACGGGTCGCCTCCGAGACTCATCACCACGACCGCGGGTCCGCGAGCGGCAGCGTCCTGGGCGATCCAATCTGACGCCGCGATGACCGCGGTGTCGGTGCCGTTGCCGGCGCAGTCGAGCACCTTCACGGGGATCACCGAGACCGACTTGGCAACGCCATAGGTCGACCCTCCGGCAATGCCGGCGACGTGGGTCCCATGGCCCGCCCCTGAGGAGCAGTCCTCGAACCCGCTCGTGACGGTGCCCGACCACCGATCCCAGGGAACTTGGTCGTAGTCGTAGACGGCGCCGTACGGGATGCGCCCGGCGAACTCGGTGTGGCTCGGCCGGATGCCTGAATCGACGACGTAGACGGTCACGCCCGCACCCGACGACAGATAGGTGTAGCGATTGTCGAGGGGGAGTGCGGCCTGATCGATGCGGTCGAGGCCCCACGACGGAGGGTTCGCCTGCTCCGCGGTGGACGAAACGGTGACCTCGCGGTCGACCACGGCGACCCCGGGGAGTCGGGTGAGCGCCTCGAGTCCGTCGTCTCGGAGGCGGACGGCGAGACCGAGGAGCGCGGTGTCGAACACGTGGTCGACCGCACCTCCCATGCGCTCGACTGCCGCGACCGCGCGCTGGAGCGTCGCTTCGGAGTCCACCGTCACCAGGTGGGTCAGCTCGATTGTCGATGCGCTCACCGTTGTGGCGGGAACCTCCGACGTCAGTCGACGCTCAAGCGGACCAGCCTCCGCCGTTGCGGGAAAAGCCGAGATCATCGTCATCGCGAGCGAGGCGGCGACGGCGATCGTCCGACGTCGCGGCGTGCTCGGGTGTCGGCCAGCGGTGAGGTGCCGCGCGGCTGCCGGTGTGAGGGGGGTCAACACGACGCCAGTGTCTCACAACCTCTCGCCGGAACACCTGTGAAATTGCGCTCTTCGGCCGACAGGAGATGTCGTAGCGGAAGCGCGCGGCGACGGCGGCTAGCCTTCGCCTGATGAGTCAACGCGCCGACGTCGCCTCCGACGCCGCTGCAGCCGCCCGCGCCCACGCATGATCGGCTCCGCATGACATCCACTGACACCCCGGTGAGGGTCGTCGTCCCTGGTCAGCACCTGCTCGCTGCGCTCACCGGCCCTCGTGACCAGCACCTGCGTGAGATTGAGCGACAGTTTCCCGCCACCTCGATCACGGTCCGAGGTAACGAGGTCATTCTTCGCGGTGGTGACGCCGAGCGCGTCGCGCGGCTGTTCGAGGAACTCGTCGGACTCCTTGAGCGGGGTCAGCAACTCGACGATCCGACCCTCGGACGGGTTATTGCCATGGTGCGCGCCGATGAGCGGCCGACCGAGGTGCTCACCCACCAAGTCCTCCGAGGATCGAAGGGTCGCGCCGTGCGGCCCAAGACGGCCGGTCAGAAGCGCTATGTCGACGCGATTGCTGAGAACGTCATCACCTTCGGGATCGGCCCCGCCGGCACGGGCAAGTCCTGGTTGGCGGTCGCGATGGCGGTTCAGGCCCTCCAGGCCAAGCAGGTGCAGCGCATCATCCTCACTCGTCCAGCGGTTGAGGCCGGCGAGCGCCTGGGGTTCCTCCCCGGCGACCTCATGGCCAAGATCGACCCCTACCTCCGCCCTCTCTACGACGCCCTCTATGACATGGTTGACCTTGAGGGAGCGCAGAAGCTCCTCGAGCGCGGGACGGTCGAGGTCGCCCCGCTCGCGTTTATGCGCGGGCGCACGCTCAACAACTCCTTCATCATCCTCGACGAGGCCCAGAACACGACCCCCGAGCAGATGAAGATGTTCCTGACGCGAATCGGATTCGGATCGAAGGTGGTCGTGACTGGCGACACCACGCAGGTCGATGTCCCCGACGGGAGGAGCGGCCTTCACGGGCTTGAGCGCGTTCTCGACGGAGTGGATGGCCTTGGTTTTGTTCACCTCGACGCGACTGATGTCGTGCGGCACCGCATCGTGGCCGAGATCGTCGCTGCCTATGAACGCGACGGAGGGGAACGTCGCCGTGGCTGACCCGCCGAGTCCCACCGGCGTCGAGGCGCCCGCTCACATCGTGGTCTCCAACGACCAGGATGACGTGCCGCTCGACGCCGACCGATGGGCGACCCTGGCGGCTGCGGCGCTCGCTGATCGCGGATGCGGGGGCGAGTTGACGCTCACCTTCGTCGACGAGGTGACGATCGCCGAACTCAACATGGAGCACATGGGAGTGAACGGCCCGACCGATGTGCTGTCTTTCCCTCTCGACGATCCCTCATGTGCCGACGCACCGGGTGCGCCGCCGAGTCTGCTCGGAGACGTCGTGATCTGCCCGGTTGTCGCCGAGCGCCAGTTCGCCGATCACGCCGGCTCCTTCGACGATGAAGTCGCGCTCCTCGTGGTGCACGGGGTGCTCCACGTGCTCGGCCACGACCACGCCGAGCCGACTGAGGCTCAAGACATGCGGGATCTCGAAGTGCTCCTCCTGGAGCGTCACCACTGGAACGGCCCGGTGCCGGTCGGATTTTCCGCGGAGCATCGTTCGTGAGCGCGTACGGAGTGATCGCCGCTGAGGTGACCGGCACCGACGTGCTGATGTTCGTCACGATCGGTGTGCTCCTGCTCGTGCTCGTGTTCCTCGCGATGGCCGAGATGGGCCTGTCGAAGATGACGAAACCGAGAGCTGCCGCCCTCCTCGAGGAGCGGCCGCGCGCCGGGGCGAGCCTGCAGGCCCTCATGGAGTCGCCTGAGCGGTGGATCAACCCGCTGCTACTCACGGTCAACATCTGTCAGACCGTTCAGGCGACGCTCACCGGCATCGTCGCCGGCCGGCTCTTCGGAGGCATCGGTGTCGCCGTCGGCGTCACCCTCAACGTGGTCGTCTTCTTTGTGCTCGCCGAAGCGGTGCCGAAGACGTACGCGGTTCTGCATCCCGACCGAGCGGCGATGGTGGCAGCGCGTCCTGTGCGGGCGCTGGTCGCCTTCGCTCCGCTGCAACTGATCTCCTCCGGCCTGATCGGCCTGACCAACATCATCGTGCGGGGCCGCGGTCTCGAGCGCGGTCCGTTCGTCAGCGAACAGGAGTTCCTTGGCATCGTCGAGGCCGCTGCCGAGGGCGAGGTGATCGAGCACGAGGAGCGGGAACTGATCGAATCGATCATCGAGTTTGGCGACACTGTCGCACGTGAGGTGATGGTGCCGAGGCCCGACATGGTGATTGTCGCGAACGAGGCCACGGTGTCCGACGCGCTCAACCTCGGCATCGCGCATGGCTTCAGCCGGCTGCCCGTGTTCGGCGACGACGAGACCGACATCGCCGGCATCGCGTTCACCAAGGACCTCATCCGAGCCGAGCGCGAGGGGCGTGGGGATCTGCCAGTGCTCGATCTCATCCGACCGGTCGTGTTCATCCCGGAGAACAAGCCGGTCGCGCGCCTCATGCGGGAGATGCAGGCATCGAAGTTCCATCTCGCGATCGTCGCCGATGAATACGGCGATATCGCGGGTGTCATCACGTTGGAGGATTGCCTCGAGGAACTCGTCGGGGAGATCGTCGACGAGTACGACACCGATCGCGCCGATATCGAGGAACTCCCCACGGGTGAGTTGATCGTTGCGGGCAAGACAAACATCGACGATCTCAACGACCGGCTGAACGTCGACCTGCCGAATGAGGACTTCGACTCGGTCGGCGGCTTCATCTTTTCCTCGCTCGAGCGGGTGCCCGAACCCGGCGACGTGGTCGAGTTCGAGGGGCATCGGTTCATCACGGAACTCGTCGAGGGTCGCCGCGTCCGTCGCGTGCGGGTGGAGGTGCCCGCTGAGGTCACGGCCGACACCGACGAATCCGGCGAGGATGCCAACGGGGACGACTGACTCGGCGACGGCTACGGTCATCGCATGCACGTCTCACTCGAGGGAAAGGTCGCGCTGATCACCGGCGCGTCGAAGGGAATCGGTCGCGCGATGGCGACCTCGATGGCAGCTGCGGGCGCCAAGGTCATGCTGTCGTCGCGCAAACAGGACCAACTCGAGGAGGCGGCCGCCGCAATCGACGGTGACACGGCCGTCTTCGCTGCTAACGCGGGTGACATCGCGGCCGGAGAGGCGTGTGTGCAGGCAACCATCGAGCGCTTCGGGGGACTCGACATCTTGGTCAACAACGCGGCGACCAACCCCTATTACGGGCCGGTGCTTGGCGTGGATGAGGGCCGGTTCGACAAGACCTTCGAGGTCAACCTGCGCGGACCAGTGTTCTGGTCGGCGGTCGCCCATCGGCTCGCCTTTGCCGAGCGATCCGGTGTGATCATCAATGTCGCCTCCGTGGGCGGCTTGCGCGCGGAGGGCGCGCTTGGTGTTTACAACCTCACGAAGGCCGCGCTCATCCATCTGACCCGGCAGCTCGCCGGTGAGATCGGACCGACCCGGGTGGTCGGGATCGCGCCCGGTCTCGTCACCACCGATTTCGCGTCGGTGCTTGTCGAGAATTTCGGGGAACGTTTGGCCGCCGAACTCCCGTTGAAGCGTCTCGGGGCGCCGGAGGACATCGCGAACCTCGCGACTTTCCTCGCCTCGGATATGGCGTCGTGGATCACCGGAGAGACCTACGTGATCGATGGTGGGGCCGGCGTGCGCGGCGCCGCCGTCTGACCTCAGCGGAGGAGATCGCGCCGTACTTTGCCGATGGCGGTGCGCTCGATCAGATCGACTCGCTCCACCTGGCGAGGTGCCGCCCACGGGGGAAGCGTCTCGCGGACATGGTCGCGGAGCTCGGCAAGCTCGAGGTCGTCGCGATCGGTGACGATTCGGGCCACCACGACGGATCCCCACTCGTCGTCGTCGCGCCCGAACACCGCGGCGTCGAGCACGTCGGGGTGTTCTCGTAGGACCTGCTCGACCGGTTCTGGCCACACATTCTCGCCGCCCGTCACGATCATGTCCCCGCGGCGACCCGCCACCGTGAGCTGTCCGCGCTCGTCGATCGCGCCGGCGTCTCCAGTGGGCAGCCACCCGTCGATGAACGGGGCCACCTCGTCGCGGTAGCCGCGCATGAGCATCGGGCCCCGCACCCACACCTCACCGTCGACGATCTGGAGGTCGACGCCAGTAAGTGGTCGACCGTCGTAGACGATCCCCGAACCCGTCTCGGTCATGCCGTAGGTGGCCACGCAGTTCGAGGGACGGTCGACGGGCGGCCGACTTCCCCCGAGCAGCACTGTCCGGAACCCGGAAACATCGGTGCGCCCAAGCGCGGTGCCGACGAGTGAGGTGAGGGTCGCCTTGCTCGTCGCCACCAAGTCGGCGTCGAATCCGGGGAGCACCGTGAGGCGGGTGCCGAGCTCAAGTGCCCGGGTCACCACCGAGAGTCCGCCGACATGAGCGAGCGGCAGGCAGGCGAGCCAGTGGTCGTCCTCGCTGATCGAGAGTCGGTCCGCGACAGCCCGAGCGGACGCCGAGATCGCTGCATGGGTGAGCACGACACCCTTCGGCTCTCCGGTGGATCCGCTGGTTGGCACCACCAGCGCGTCACCCTCCTCGACGGGACGTCCTCCGGAGGGGTTAGCTGTCAGCCCGGAGCTGTCGAGGACCGCGGCGGCACCGAATCGGCGCATGGTCTCGTGTCGGTCGGTCACCCGGAGGCGGCCGTCGAGCACGAGCGCGGCGTCGCCGGCGTCCCACACTGACCGGAGCGCGTCGACGAATGAGGGGCCACCGGGGAGATCGATAGCGATCAGTCGGTTCACCGAGGGCACCGCCGAGGTTGCCGTGGAGCATCCACCGCTCCATCATGGCCGCCCATGACCGGCTCCACACCGACGTCCCCAACTGAGGGAGGACTGCCGAGCGGTTGGCGACTCTGGGTGCTCGGCGCCCGGCCCCGCACCCTTCCCGCTGCGATCGTGCCGGTGGCGGTCGGGGCGGCGGCCGGGTGGACAGTGTCCGATGGCGAGGGCATGTCGCTGGTCGCGATCGCGCTCGCGCTCGTGGTGAGCCTCGCCCTGCAGGTCGCGGTGAACTTCGCGAACGACTACAGCGACGGGGTTCGGGGCACCGATGATGATCGGGTCGGTCCGTTGAGGCTTGTCGCTGGCGGGGTTCCACCGCGTCGTGTCCGCGGTGCGGCCCTGTTGGCCTTCGGGGTCGCCGGCGCTGCCGGCCTTGCTCTCGCCGCGATGGTCTCGTGGTGGTTGATCGCGGTCGGCGTGGTGTGCATCGCCGCTGGCTGGGGTTACACGGGAGGGCCCGCGCCCTACGGCTATCTCGGCCTTGGGGAGGTGTTCGTGTTTGTGTTCTTCGGTCTTGTCGCCACCGTGGGTACGACCTTCGTCGCGGTGGGGCAGATCACGACGGTGAGCGTGATCGCCGGCTGCGGGGTTGGTGCGCTCGCGTGCGCTCTGCTCGTGGTGAACAATCTTCGTGACCTGCCGCGCGATGCGCAGGTGGGTAAGCGGACCTTGGCGGTCCGGCTGGGTGACGCTCGCACCCGTTGGCTCTATGCGGCGCTGGTGCTCACGGCTGCCCTCGCCGCTGTGGTGATCGCGGGGTGGCATCCGGGCGCGTTCGCCGGAATCGTCGCGATCCTCGTGGCGCGAGGGCCGCTGCGAGCGGTGCGCTCCGGTGCATCGGGCTCCGATCTGATCGCGGTGCTCGGCAGCACCGGTCGGGTGCAGCTCGTCTACGGCCTCGCGCTGACCCTCGGTCTGGTTCTCGTCGGCTGAGCCTCAGGCTCGACCCGCGAGCCATGCCGCCACCACCCTTGCTGCCTCGGCCGGGCGCTCGAGATGCGCGCTGTGCCCCGCGCCGTCGATTCGGGATCGGACGGCGCCGGGTATCGAGGCGGCGAGCCGGTCACCGAGAGCGTCGAACTTTGTGTCGCTGGCGCCGGTGACCACGAGGCAGGGCGCGTCGATAGTCGACAACTGGGGCCAGAGCGACTCCTGCGCCCCGGTGCCGGCGAGACGGAGGCTCATGGCCAAGCCGGCCGCGGTGTTCGAGCGGCGGGCAGCGGCGACGTCGGGCGGGTCGACAAAGTCGGCGAAGAGGGGACCGGCCAGCCATTCGTCGAGGAAGGCGTCGAGTCCGATCGACTCGATGCGCGCGGCGAGACGCTCGTCATCCTCGCGACGTCGTTGGCGACCGGCGTCATCGTCGATTCCCGCGGTGGAGCTGATGAGCACGAGCCCGTGGACCGCGTCGGGCCGATGGACCGCGAGGTGGAGGGACTGACGTCCGCCGAGCGAGTAGCCGAGCCAGATCGCCGGCCCGTGCGTCTCGGCGAGGGCATCGGCTCCGGCGACGAGGTCGAGGGCCTCGTCGCTCCGGCTTCCGTGTCCTGCTAGGTCGACGCAGACCGGCTCGATGTCGGTGGTGAGATCGCGAATCCTGCTCGCGAGGTCGTCCATCGCGCTCGCTGCCTGGGTGAACCCGTGGAGGAGAACGAGACGCTGGCTCATCGTCGTTCGGCGAGTCGCCGCAGGACGCGCTCGAAGGTCTCGACGTCCTGCGCGCCGGGGATCGCCCACTGTCCGTTGACCACGAAGGTCGGCACGGCGGAGATGCCGTGTTCGCCGGCTCGCTCAATCTCTCGGGCGACTTCGGTGACTCCGACGTCGCCGGCGAGGAAGTCGGCGGTCGCCGCCGGATCGACGCCGAGATCACTGAGGAGTTCGGCGAGTCGTTCCGGGTCACCGATGTCGTCGCCGTCGGTGAAGTAGGCGCGCATGAGCCGGTCCTGAACGGCCGACTGCGATGCGGGGCACTCCGCTGTCGAGGCCCACCAGAGGAGCCG
>JAURCL010000054.1 GCA_030828465.1 Acidimicrobiales bacterium
CGTAGAGGACCCCGCTCGGGACGAGCTGCAACGCGTAGCGCTCCTCTCCGACCACGACGGTGTGGCCGGCGTTATGCCCACCTTGGTACCGAACGACCATCGGATGTTCCTTGGCCAGCAGGTCGATGATCTTCGCTTTGCCCTCGTCACCCCATTGGGCGCCGACGACGACGGTGACGGGCATGGACACGCTCCTCGCTCGGTGTGGCCGTGTGAACGACCGGAACGTACTCCGATCCTACTCGGCGGAGAGCTGGAGGAAGTTCCGGAGCAAGTCGTGTCCTGATTGGGTGAGGATCGACTCTGGGTGGAACTGCACTCCCTCAATCGGAAGTTCGCGATGGCGAACCCCCATCACGGTGCCATCCGAAGCGGTCGCGGACACCTCGAGAACATCGGGAACGCTGGCCGGATCGATGACCAACGAGTGATACCGAGTGACCGTTAGCGGGCTCGCCAGCCCAGCGAACAAGCCGCGACCGTCGTGCACAACCTCGGAGGTCTTCCCATGCATCAGTTCCGAGGCACCGACAACCTCGGCGCCGAAGACGTGTCCGATCGCCTGATGACCAAGGCAGACACCGAGCACCGGCACGTCACGCTCGCCGAAACGACTGATCGCCTCGCAGATGATTCCGGAGTACTCCGGTCGGCCGGGGCCGGGAGAGATCAGCACAGCATCTGGGTCGAGATCGAGCGCATCGTGAACTGACACCTCGTCATTTCGGATCGTGATCGGCTCGGCGCCGAGCTCTCCGAGGTACTGCACGAGGTTGTAGACGAAGGAGTCGTAGGAATCGATGACGAGCACCTTGGTCACCCCGACAGCCTGCCAGCGACGCCGCTGACCCGCACCCGTTACCGGTCATCCGATCCCGTGCCTAGGATGTTCAGCCGTGGCGCCTCCCAAGAGAAAGTCAGGCGGCCGGGTTACTCCCCCGGCCGGATCCGGTCAGTCAGAAACCGGACGTCCAGGCGCCTCATCGCGCTACACCCCGCCGGTGCCCGAGGCCGCGAAGGTGAGCCCGCAGTGGGTGCCAGTGCTGATGCTCGTCCTGCTGATCCTCGGCGTAGTGGTGATCATGCTCCGCAACCTCGCGTTCTCCGGAAACAACTGGCTGTTGCTGGTGGGCCTCGGCTGCATCCTCGGTGGTTTGTACACGGCCACCAAGTGGCGCTAGCAACGCCGCCCGACTGAATCACTCGAAGGTGGGCGCGACGACCGTCATGTCCTCAAGGCAGTGCCTCGGAGGCGGAGGATCCTCATCGGGCGCCATGGTGAGGCGCAACTCCACCCCGCACACATCACACCGGTAGCGCAGGCTCACCCTCCGCATCTCTCCCGCTGGCGGGGGTGGCGGTAGTGGCGTCGTGAACGCGCGGAGCATCGCGATACCGACCTTCCAGAGGAACACCATGAGCAGCAGGCCCATGAGGGTCCAGATGACTCCTCCGAGGGTGACCCCCAGCATCAGCTCAGCCGATCAGTCGAGGCGTTCGATGATCGTTGCGTTCGCCATGCCGCCGCCCTCGCACATGGTCTGGAGGCCGTAGCGGCCCCCCGTGCGCTCAAGCTCGTTGAGCAGGGTGGTCATCAGGCGGGCACCGGAACATCCGAGCGGATGTCCGAGGGCGATCGCGCCGCCATTCGGATTCACCCGGTCCATATCGGGATGGAATTCCTTCTCCCAGGCGAGGACGACCGAGGCGAAGGCCTCATTGATCTCGATGATGTCCATGTCGGCGATATCAAGACCCGATCGCTCGAGCACCTTGGCGGTCGCCGGAATCGGCGCGGTCAGCATCAGCCGAGGGTCGGCCCCCGCCAGTGCGAAATCGACGAATCGAGCACGCGGACGCAGGCCGAGCGACGCGGCCTTCTCCTCGCTCATGATGAGCAGCATCGCGGCGCCGTCAGTGATCTGGCTTGAGTTGCCGGCGGTGACGCGCCCGCCCTCCTCCTCCGGCCGGAACGACGGCTTGAGCGCGGCGAGCGACTCAGGGGTGGTGTCGCGAAGTCCCTCGTCCACTGTCATCATCTCGCCATCCGCACCGAGCACCGGAAGGATCTCCGCCTGGAACCTCCCTTCGTCGGTAGCGCGCCGGGCATAGGCCTGGCTTCGAGCGCCGTAGCCATCCAGGTCGTCACGCGTCAGACCCCATTTGTCGGCGATCAACTCCGCTGAGATGCCCTGAGGAACGAGACCACCCTGTTCGGCGTAACGGGCTCCCACCTTCGGCCCGAAGGGGAAGCCGAACTTGCCGTCCACCATTGAGGCACCCATCGGCACGCGCGTCATGACCTCCACGCCACCCGCCACGACAACGTCGTACGCACCGGCGATCACTCCTTGCGCCGCGAAGTGGGCGGCCTGCTGACTCGAACCGCACTGTCGATCGATCGTGGTGCCGGGCACCGTCTCCGGCCAGCCGGCGGCGAGCACCGCGTTACGGGCAACATTGACCGCCTGTTCACCGACCTGCATCACACAACCCATGACCACGTCATCAACGATCGCCGGATCGAGACCATTGCGCTCCTGCAGGGCCTTCAGGGTTTCCGCCGCGAGGTCAACGGGGTGCCAGTCCTTCAGGCGCCCGTTGCGCTTCCCAAGCGGGGTGCGGATGGCATCGACGATCACAGCGTTGGTCATTCCGACAGTGTGTCGGCTTCGTCGTGCGTTCGTGAAACCGGGCGGGAAGGTGGTTCAGTCAGCGTCGTCGGCAGCCAGATCGTCGAGGGCCGACTGGAGATCGCTCATCGCACCCTCGTCGAGGTGGATGGCGAAATGTTGCTGAACCGACCGCCGGTAGGTGACGTTCATCGCCCGCCAGAGATTGCGTCCCCGTCGGGTGAGTGAGACCTCAACCGCGCGGTGGTCACTTCCCGCCGGACGACGTCGACGGGTGACCCAACCGTCCTCCTCGAGTCGGTCTACTCGCCGAGTCAGGCTCGACAGCGGCAACAGCAACTCCTCGGAGATCGCCGACGGACGCGCGGACCCGCCCAACCGCTGGAGAGCGGCCAACACGTCGAACCAGTTAAGAGGGATGTCCCACTCGGCCCGGAGATCCTCGTCGACCCGCCGCTCGATCTCGGCTACCCGACTCTGCAGCACCCTCCACGCCGAGAGGCGGGCGGCGTCGAGGCGCGCCATGCCTCACCCCACCCCTCGGCCCGAACTCACGAGAACAGTCTGGCCTCGCCTAGCGTGACCCCGTGGCGACCCCGACGGACCCCGACTCGACTGCCGCGACGGTGGACGCCATCAACGACATGGTCCGCAGTGAGTTTCCGGGGAGCCGGAACTTCTGCCACGAACTCGGACCCGGCTACGCCATCAGTCGGCTCGAGGCGTCAGGCGGTGACCTACGTCCCGGAGGGTTCATCTCCGGGCCGACCCAGTTCGGCGCGGCCGATGCGGCCCTGTGGTTCGCCACCTTCGTCGGTCTCGGTCGGATGGAATCGATGGCGCTCACCTCTGAACTCTCGATCCGCTTCCTCCGACCGGCGATCGGCTCAGTCCTTTACGCCCGAGCGGACATCGACATCGTGACCCGGAGGAGCGTCGTCGGCACGGTTCGTCTCTGGTGCGACGACGAGGTGGACCGACCGACCGCCACCGCCCAGGGCACCTACGCCATCCCCCTCCCGCGGTGATCGGCGAGGCCAACCCCTCGGTGATCCGAGTCGAGTCAGCGATCGATCCGCGACTCGACGACTACCGGGAGTTGCGCGACCCCCGCGCCCGTCGCCGCATCGAGGGAGACGAGTTCTTCATCTGCGAGGGCCCCGTCGCTCTCGAACGCCTCTTGGCGAGCGACCATCGGCTGAGATCGGTGATGGTGCTCGAGCGACGGCTCCCAGCGACCCTCGAGCTCCTGAATGGGAACGACGTTCCGGTCTTCGTGGTCGACGCTGCGACGATGCATGAGGTCAGCGGTTTCGATCTTCATCGGGGGGTAATCGCTGCCGCCGAGCGCCAGCCGGCACGCACGCTCGAGGAAGTCATCGACGGCGCTCGACGAATCGTCGTGCTCGAGGGCCTGAACGATCCTGAGAACCTCGGCGCGATCGCGCGGTCGGCGCGCGCCTTCGGTGCCGAGGCGATGATCGTCGACGCGACGTGTATTGACCCCTACACCCGGCGCAGCGTGCGCGTCTCGATGGGTGAGATCCTCCACCTGCCCTGGGTGAGGGTGGAGTCCGTGGTCGACACCTGCGGTCGCCTCCGTGAACTCGGCGTGGTCACCTGGGCGCTGACCCCAGCCCGAGACGCCGATCCACTCTCCGCGATCGACGCACCAGGTCGACTCGCCCTCTTGCTCGGCGCGGAAGGCCCGGGCCTTTCAGCCTCGGCCCTTTCAGCAGTCGATCGTCGGGTGCGCATCCCGATCGCGTCCGATGTCGACTCGCTGAATGTTGCAGCGGCCGCTGCGGTAGCCCTTTCGCACCTCCCAACGTGAGCCCAACCGCTGTTCCACCAGCGAGGTCTGCGATGCTCGGGACATGAGCGATCAAGCGATCTCCCGGTTCGCCGTCCCTGAACTCGACGACATGCCGCCCGACATCAGAGAACGCATTGAGACCGTCGCGGAACGGTCCGGATTCGTGCCCAACGTGTTCGTCGCACTCGCCGCCCGACCCGAGGAGTTTCGTGCGTTCTTCGCCATGCACGACACCCTCATGGACAAGTCCGAGGGCCTGTCAAAAGCCGAACGCGAGTTGATCGTCGTGGCCACGTCGGCGCGCAACGACTGCCTTTACTGCGTTGTCGCGCACGGAGCCATCCTCCGCATCCGCTCCAAGCGACCGCTCCTCGCCGACCAAGTGGCGATCAACCCCTTCAAGGCCAATCTGACCAACCGTGAGCGTCACATCATCGACTTCGCGCTTCACGTGGCCGAGGACTCTCGATCCATCACCGATGACCGAATCGATGAGATGCGCTCACACGGCTTCACCGACGATGAGATCTGGGACATCGGTGCGATCACCGCCTTCTTCGCCCTGTCAAACCGACTCGCCAATTTCGCCGGCATCCCGCCGAACGACGAGTTCTTCACCATGGGCCGCTAAGCCCAACCATCGGCGACCTCTAGTGTCCTGACATGGATTTCGACCTGATGACTGGGTCGGCGACTTGGGCTGACAACGCCGACCTGGCACGTCGCGTCGAAGCAGCCGGATTCTCAGGGATGCTCTACACCGAGACCTCCCAGGTGCCCTGGATGCAGATCGCCGCCGCGGCGACCGCGGCTCCGAGCCTCACCTTCACCACCGGCATCGCGGTTGCGTTCCCCCGGTCACCGATGGTCACTGCGGCCACCGCTTGGGAGATCGCGCAGAACACCGGCGGGCGATTCCGGCTCGGGCTCGGCAGCCAAGTGAAAGGCCACGTCGTTCGCCGGTACTCGGCTGAGTTCGCGCCTCCCGGACCGCGGATGCGCGACTACGTGCTGGCCGTTCGGGCCTGCCTCAGGGCGTTCCGACGCGAGGAAGCTCTGTCGTATGAGGGGGAGTACTACAGACTCTCGTACCTCCCGGAAGCGTGGGCCCCGCCCCGACACGACTTCGAGCGCATCCCAGTCGACATCTCAGCTGTCGGCCCCTACATGACTCGTCTCGCCGGGGAAATCGCCGACGGCGTTCACGTCCATCCCCTCCACTCCACCCACTACCTCCGCGAGCGCCTGCTCCCCGCAGTGGCGGAGGGAGCGGAGCGCTCCGGTCGCGATGTCACCGACGTCGACCTCATTGTTCCGGTGTTCGCCGCACCCGGTGACACACCGGAGGAGCGCGAACCGCTCGTGCAGCGCGCCCGCCAGCAGATCGCCTTCTATGGCTCAACGCCGAACTACTCCTTCCAGTTCGACGATCTTGGCTTCGAGGGGACGACGGCCCAACTCGGAGCACTGATGCGATCCGGCGACCTCGATGCCATGGCGACGACCATCTCCGACGAAATGCTCGAGCACTACGCGGTGGTGTGCACTTGGGATGAACTCGCGGACCGCCTGATCGACCGCTACCAGGGCACCGCGGCGCGGCTGGTGATGTATCTCGCCGAGGAGTCGGTGCGGCGAAACCCACGGTCGATTGACCGATGGGGTGAGGTGGCGAGGGCGGTTCGCGCAGCGTGAGTCGGACCGATGCCGACGGCACACCGGTGGGCCTTCGCGACTTCGCCCACCTGTTGGTCTCCGACGGTCGCTACGAGCGCTCAGAGCGACTGGAAATTCTCGCTCGACTAATTCCGCCCCAGACCCGTCGCACGACGACGCGCTTCATGTTCATGTTGGGGTTGTCGGTGACGATCGCCGTGATGGGCCTCGTCGCGAACTCCGTGGCCGTCGTGATCGGAGCCATGCTCATCGCACCGCTCATGACGCCGATCATGTCGTTCTCCGCGGCGGTGGGTCTCGGCCTCACCCGACGGGCGGCGCAGGCTGCCGCGCTCGTCGCCGTCGGCTCAGTCGGTTCGATCGCCTTCTCGGTGCTCCTCAGCGGACTGCTTCCGGACGTCCAACTCGGGTCGGAGATCCTCAGTCGGACCAGCCCCGATGTTCGCGATCTGGTTGTCGCCGTCGCCGCCGGAGCCGCCGGCGCGTATGCCACCGCGCGCGAGGATGTCTCCGCCGCCCTGCCGGGGGTCGCGGTCGCGGTCGCGCTCGTGCCACCACTTTCGGTGACGGGAATTCTCCTCGAGACCGGCAACACCGCGCTGGCTCGAGGATCGGGACTGCTCTATCTGACGAACCTCTTCGCGATCGCCTTAAGCGGTCTCCTTGTGTTCCTGCTGACCGGCGTGATCCCAACGATCCGGATGTGTTTCGCGGATCGACGGGTCGGCTTCACCGTGCTCGCCATCGGCGCGGTCACCATCGCGATCGCTATCCCTCTGACCACCCGCTCCATCGAGGCGGCATCGAACTCGCGTGAGCAATCCGAGCTCACGGCAGAGGTGTCCGCGTGGCTCGCCGACACTGATCTGCAGATCAACGGGGTGGAGCGAAACGGTGCAGCGGTCACCGTCGACCTCACCGGTCTCGACGAGCCGCCCCCGGCGTACACGCTCGCGACCCGGCTCGTCAGCCTCGTCGGATCTGAGGCTGAGGTAATCGTTCGTTGGGATCAACGAACGCAAGGCAGTGCCCGAGCGGACACGCCACCGGTCGCTGACCCGACGGACACGGCTCGTGCGGTGATTGCCGACTGGGTGGCTGGGCTCGTGGAGGAGGGCTACATCTTCGAGCTTCTCGACGTGACCGTCGATGCCGGCTCAGTGGACGCGGTCATGAGCGGTCCGTACGCGCCGCCGACGTCGCGAACCCTCCCCGACGACGTCGCCGGTGCGCTCGGCACGGAGGTGACGCTCAACATCCGCTGGATTCAGGAGTTCGATCCGTCGGTGGCGGGAGAACTACCTGAGACGCGACTCGAGCGTCTCGTCGCCTCCTGGATCGGGCGGCGACCGGGGATCATCGCCTTGCGGACCGCGATCACGACTGGAGAGTCGACGTCGATCACCATCGATCTGGCGACCGATGCTGACCCGCTGGGCGTTGATGTGCTTCGCGCCCTACTCGCCGACGCCTTCGGCGTGAACACCGCAATCACGATTCGAACGGTGCCGATCACCGTGCTCGATAGCGATCCAGAAGTCCCCTCGACACCCGCCCTCAGCTGACAGCGGGGAGGACCAGTTCGAGATCGGTGGAATCAGCGAGCACGAGGGGAACGGAGACCGTGCCCGAAAGTGACCCATCGGGCACCACGATCAGCGCACGACCTGAACTTCCGCTCGCGATCGAGGATGCCCCCCAAGCCCCCGCAGGCTGGATGACGCGACCCTCCGGCGTCGTCTGGGTGGCGGCGAAACCGAGAAGGCGAAGCTCCTGACCACTCGTGTTGGTCACCTCGATCACGACGTTCACCGAACCCGAATCGGACAGGTAAGCCGAATGAATACGGCCCTGAGCATCGTCGATCGCGACGACCGGGCCCGCACCGGCGAGTCGGAACTCGAGTTCGCGGCCATCTACCGCCATATCAGCGAGGAGCCCCGTGCCCGGATCGAACTGCGGATCGGAGAACGTCGAGCATCGATCCGCGGCGCAGAGCTCGAAGACACCGTCGATCTCGGTCAACGAGGCGGTCTCGACCGCGCCGATCGCCTCGACGGCGAGCGCCAGATGCTGCGCGTACAGCTGGATGGGTGAACCGGGCGAGAGTTCGGCCGCGGTCGTGCTGAGCAGAGAGGTATCTCGGAGAGCGAGCGCCGAGAGGAAGGAAGCAACCTGGTCGGAGGCAGCGGCAACGGTGGTGGTCGTCGCGACGATCGCCTCCGGTGCGGTAGTGGTCACCGCCGGCGCGGCCGTCTCAACCGGTTCGACCGCCTCAGACCCGCAGCCGATGATGCCGAGTGTGAGCGCTCCCACCGAAGCGACAACTGCGCATCGAAGGCCCGAGGCAGCCGGATGCGCGGGTAGGAAACCGATCAGCCGCATAGGTTTGGCCCCATGTCGACCGGGCGCCGTCTCACGGCCGGTGCAGTGCTCCTGCTCGCCGTGCTTTCCGCCCTGGGGATCCACCAGTCCAGTCTGCCTCTCAACAGCGTGTCCACCTCCGCTCCTGGCAACGCGTTGGTCGTCGGTTCTCCGCTCGAGGTTCGCAGTGACGAGTGGCTCCGCTGGTCGCCGGACGTGATCACTGAGTGGTCGGTCGATGGCTGGGCCGAACGGCGTTCGTTGCTCGAGACACCGGTTTCAGACTCCGGTTTGACCGTCCTGCTCGACTGGGTGCTCGACACAGAGACGCGGATCGCTGGGCTCCTGCCACGTGAGCAGGCCTTCG
>JAURCL010000055.1 GCA_030828465.1 Acidimicrobiales bacterium
TTCGGTGTGTTCCGCCAGGTGGAGCGAGCCGAATACGCCGGTGAGGTCGCCCGCCAAGTCGCCGCTGCCAGCGAGCGCAAGGGCGCGCCCGACCTCGACGCGCTCCTCCGCTCGAACGGCACCTGGTCGGTCGCCTAATTCGGACGTCGTCGACGGCGCTCAGGAGAGCGTCATCGAGCCGACCGCAACGAAGTGCGCGAGGGCGGCGAGCACGGTGAACGCGTGCCAGATCTCGTGGTAGCCGAACACGCTCGGCCACGGATCCGGTCGCTTCACGAGCATCACCGGGAACCCGATCGAGTAACTCAGTCCGCCGACGACGATCAGGGCGAGCTGCCATCCGCTCAGGTGGTCGAGCAACGCCGGTGACGCGGCGACGGCCGCCCAGCCGAGGAGCGGATACAGCGCGTACCCGAACCAGCGCAGGCGACGCACCTCGATCAACTTCACGACCACCCCGAAGACCGCGCCGGCCCCGACCACCGACAGCAGCGGGATGCCCCAACCGCCCGGCAGAGCCACCAGACAGAGCGGCACGTAGGAGCCGGCGATCATCAGATAGATCGACGCGTGGTCGAGCCGTTGCATGACGAGCCGCATCCGGGGAGACCAGTCCACGCGGTGGTACGCGGCCGAGATCCCGAACGCGACCACCAGGGTCGCCACATAGACCGCCACCGACGTCGTCCGAGCGGGCCCCTCCACAGCGACCAGCAGCAGGACCCCGGCCGGGAGCACGCAAGCCAGCGCGCCAAGGTGAAACATTCCGCGCAGCATCGGCCGATCAGCGAGTCGGAGCATCGATGACGAGGTCATGCGAGCACCTCCTCAGATCGCAACGGCGCGCATCCCACGAGTGGCACGGTACAACCACACCGACACCGACGTGGTCGCAACGGTGACACCTGCCAGCACCGCGGTGGTCGAGCCGACCACCCGAGCGATCGAGGTGACCACGAGAGGCATCATCATCCCCGCGTAGGCCGCCGCGTAGAACGCCCCGTTCAGCGCGCCTCGGTCCTCCGGGCGACAAATGAGATCAACAAACCGCAGACCCGACGTCATCGCGAGGCCGGACGCCCCACCCATCAGCACGGCGGCCACGAACAGCAATGGCCAGGCTCCGGTCGCGAACGCGATGAGCCCAAGGAGACAACCGGTGGCGCCGACGGCGAGCGCGAGCGGCGCCGCGCGATGCGGACCTACCCGCCCGACCCAGGCCTGAGCCGGAACGATCGACACCATCGCGAGCATGCCGAGCAACCCGGAGACGAATACCGCCACCGACTCCATTGCGGGCTTCAAGATCACGGGAAAGAGCCCAAATGCGAGGGAGGGCATCCCGAACACCCCGAACGCCGTCGGCACGACGACGCGCCAGAACTCCGAGGCCGATTCGGCCGGAATGCCGAGGTTGGGGCGAATCCGTCGGCCCGGGGTTCGCGTCACCGACTCGGGCGCCACGACGAGCACGACCAGACCGGCGACGATCGTCACGAGATGGATCACATAGGGCAGGGTCAACGGAGCCGGGCCCCACTGCCCGATGAGCCCCGAAACGAGCGGGCCGAGCCCGAAACCGCTGTACATGACCACGCCGACCAGGCGGGCCGACCACATCGGGTCGTCACGACCGAGCTCTTGGATCCACGCACTCGCCACCACGAGCACCAGTCCCGACACGACACCAAGGAGAAACCGCCCGAGGTAGAGCAGGGCGAGCGAGTCACGGCCGAGAAGCAGCACCACCGAGGCCACACCCGACAGCAACACCCCCGGTGCCATGACCGCCCGACGTCCGAGCACATCGGAGGCCGGACCCGAGAACACCAGAGCCGGAGCGAGGCCGATCGGATACACCGCAAACAACGCGGTCAGCGTCCATGCGCTCAATCCGAGTCGACCCTCGTAAATCAGAAGCAGCGGTGTCGCGACGTTCGTTCCGAGCGCCACAGCGAACAGCGCGATCGCGACCGATGCCCGCCCGGAGAGTCGACCCACGCGCGCACCGTACGCCCGTTGCGCTCTGCGCGACGTGATCGGAGGTCAGCCGGCGACGCCGACGGCGCGCCGCTCGTCGAGGTACTGACGCAGTCGCTCCTCGGCCCGGTCACCGAAGAGGATCTCCGCGACCTCGCGAAGCCCCGGATTGTCGACGATGTCGCCGTCGTGCACCACCAGATCGATCTTCGATCGACGGCGCATG
Organism: Acidimicrobiales bacterium; assembly: GCA_030828465.1. Lineage (GTDB taxonomy): Bacteria > Actinomycetota > Acidimicrobiia > Acidimicrobiales > Ilumatobacteraceae > Casp-actino5. Next base: position 2,207 of record JAURCL010000055.1, read on the forward strand.
AAGTCGTCGAGGCGAACGATCATCTCGTGCTCGGCGGCGTTGTGCAGCTCGACCCGCAGGTAGTCAGCCGAGTCCATGACGTCCGTCGCCATCGAGGCATCGTCGCGGATCGCCTCGAGCATCTCGAAGGCTCGGCGCCCGTAGCGGCGCCACAAACGATCCGAGAGCGGCTCCGTGTCGGGCTTGGAGCGCAGAGAGTCGAGCTTCATCAACTTCGCCTGCCGGTAAAACTCGTCGCGGCTGGCCCGCGCCGGCTCGCCGTACCAGTTGTGGAGGTCGCGCTCGAGTGGGACGCCGAGTTGCTCGACCTCATCGGCGACCTCGGCCCCCACGTTCAGACAGTCGGTGAGCTTGCCCCCGAACACGGTGACCACCTGGCGCTCGTCATCGCGCTCGATCTCGTGCTTGCGGCTGAGCGAGGTCCAGTCGACCTTGCGCCAGGCCTCGTCCTCACCACCCTTGGGTCGCGTCACCACCAGAGGGCGCACGCCGGAGCGCTCCGCGATGACGTCATTGGCGGTCAGCGGACGTTCGAGGTCCATGCGGGCGTTGATCTGACCGATGAGGAAGTCGCGGTCCTCGTCGGTGACGCCGGTGTGCGGATCGTCGACACGAGTGTCGGTAGTGCCGATGACCGACCGACGCCCCATCGGGATGACGTAGAAGAGTCGCTGCGTATCGTCGAAGAAGGCGAGGACCCGGTCGTGGCGACCCCTGGTGAGCCGCGGCACGACGAGATGGATCCCCTTCGAGAAGACGATCCGATGATCGGTCTCGGTGCCCCACGAGGTGTTCAACTCGTCGACGAAGGGACCGGCCGCGTTCACGATCACCCGAGCCGAGGTGGAGAACTCCTCGCCAGTCTCGACGTCGCGCAGTGTCGCGACCCACCGGTCGGTCAGCCGTTCGGCGGAGACGAGTTCGACGTAGTTGGCCGCCGCCGCCCCGGCCTCGAAGGCCGAGCGAACGAAGGAGAAGACGAAACGCGAGTCGTTGTCGATCAGGTAGGCGTCCTGGTACTCGATGCCGCCCCGGGCCGTCGAGACGTCGATCGCCGGCTCGGCCTCGGCGAGGGACTCGGCCGAGTACACCTTCGGGGGTCGGGTGCCGAACTGACCGATAATCCAGTACGCGAGCGCCCCGAGACCGGCGAACCAAGGGCGATACGGCGCGCTGCGGTCGAGGGCGGCGAGGAAGCCGATCTCGCGGATGTTGTCCGGATACGCCTTCATGAGCCGGTTGCGGCTCCGACAGAGATTGAACACGAGCGGCAGCTCGTAGTTCTCGAGGTACTTGAAACCACCCCACACCAGGTTGGACGACTCCTGGGAGGTGAACGACCCGAAGTCGCTCCGGTCGATGAGCGCGACCGAGGCGCCACGCCCAGCGAGCGAGGCCGCCGAGACAGCTCCGTTGATGCCGCCTCCTACGACGAGCACATCGAACAGTCCATCGCGGAGCCGCGAGATGTTGGACGCTCGATCAGCCACGCCCACAGGTTTCCACCTCTGGCCGCGTGTTCCAACCCCTGCTCGAAGGCGATAACGATCTGATCCGGAGCATGCCTCTTGCCTTCCACCGAGATCGCTCCTATTGTTAGGTGCACCTAACAACACACGGAAATGAGTCCTTCGTGAAGTTCCCCCGCGCTCTCCTCCCCATCGGGCTCGCCGCGGCAGCTCTGTCAGCGACCGCTTGCGGCGGCGATGCCCCAGTGACGCTGTACTCCGGCCGTGGAGAGGACCTCGTCCAACCGGTCGTCGACTCCTGCGCAGCCTCGACCGGACTCGACATCGAGGTCCGCTACGGCGACTCAGCGGAGATGCTCCTGCTCATCCAGGAGGAGGGCGACAACAGCCCCGCCGACGTCTACTTCTCGCAGGGAGCCGGCTTCCTCGGTCTGCTGTCGGCCGACGGTGGGCTACTCCCCCTCGACGATTCGGTGCTCGGTCGCGTGAGCGACGACAACCTCGTGTCCCCGAACCGCGACTGGGTGGGGATCACCGGCCGAGCACGCACCGTCGCCTACAACTCCGAACGCCTCAGCGCCGACGACCTGCCGTCGTCATTTGCCGACTTCATCGACCCCATCTGGGCCGGACGGATTGGATGGGCGCCGACCAACGCCTCGTTCCAAGACCACGTGACCGCGCTCCGGACCCTGCTCGGCGAGGACGGGGCGAGAGGCTGGCTCGAGGGCATCACGGCGAACGACCCCATCGCGTACGGCGGCAACACCCAAGTGCTCGAAGCCGTAGCGGCTGGTGAGGTCGAGGTGGGATTCGTCAACCACTACTACCTCTACCGATTCCTTGCCGAGGACCCGGACTTCCCCGTGGCCAACCGCTTCTACACCGACGGTGACCCGGGGGCCCTCGTCAACGTTGCGGGAGCCGGAGTGCTCGCGACCGCCGACGATCCCGCCGCCGCCACGGCCCTCATCGACTGCCTGCTAGCGGACGCCTCGCAGCGCTACTTCGCCGAGTCGAACTTCGAGCTGCCCGTAGTCGACACCGTTGAACCCTGGTCGGACCTCCCCCGACTCGACACCCTCACACTGCCGGCCTTCGACCTCAATCGTCTCGCCGACCTCCAAGAGACGGTCGACCTGCTGATCGAGGTGGGCGCCCTCTGAGCGCCGCCTACGCTCCCGCCTCGTGTCACGCAACCGAGAGCACCTGACGCTCCGGCTGCTCGCCGGCCTCGTCGGACTCGCCGCCGCGCTCCCCTTCGGCTACCTCGTCTGGAGGACGAACGAGTACGGCTGGTCAGGGGCCGTGGACGTGGCGGTCTCCGGACGCTCACTGCGGCTCCTCGCCTCCACCGTTGGCCTCGCCGCCGCGGTCACCGCATCCTCGATCGCGATCTCGCTCCCCGTCGCCTGGTTGACCGTGCGCACGGACCTCCCGGCGCGACGTTTCTGGACCGTCGTGACCGCCCTTCCCCTCGCCGTGCCGACCTATGTGGGGGCATGGACGGTGATCGGCGCCCTCGGACCCCGCGGCATGCTCGCCGAGATCCTCGGCGCCGAGTCGATCCCCTCCCTCTACGGGTTCTGGGGGGCGTGGGCGGTACTCACGCTCTTCTCGTATCCGTATGTGCTTCTCACCGTTCGCGCCGCGTGGAGCCGGCTCGACCCCGCGCTCGAGGAGGCGAGCCGAGTGCTCGGCCGCTCCAGCGCCCAGACCCTGTTCAGGGTCGTCCTCCCCCAACTGCGCCCCGCGCTCACCGGCGGGTCGCTTCTCGTCGCCCTCTACACCCTGAGTGACTTCGGCGCGGTGACGATGCTCCGCTACGACACCTTCACCCGAGCCATCTACGTGCAGTATCGGGGAGCACTCGATCGCGGTGCCGCCGCGGTACTCGGCTTGATCCTCGTCATCCTCACCATCGCCGTGCTGAGCGGCGAGCAACGCTTCCGGCGATCCGAGGTGGTGCACCGTCTCCACGGCGGCGGCGCGCGCTCAGCCCCGCTCGTACGGCTCGGCGCGTGGCGCGCCACCGCGACCGTCGCGCTCGGCGCCCTCGTCACGCTCTCACTCGTTGTACCGGTGACGGTGATCGCCTATTGGCTGATCCGCGGTATCCGAGCTGATGAACCCGTCCTCCCCGGGGTGAATCTCATCGTCAACAGCCTCGGTGTCTCGCTGCTCGCCGCTGTCGTGACCACCATCGCTGCAGTGCCGGTCGTCTTGTTCGTGCGGCGCTCCCCTGGCCGTCTCGCCAACATCGTGGAACGACTGTCATGGTCGGGGTACGCGCTTCCAGGCGTCGTTGTCGCCCTCGCCCTCGTTTTCTTCGGCGCGTCCGCGGTCCCGTTCGCCTATCAGACCATCGGCATGCTCGTGTTCGCCTACGCCGTGCTGTTCCTCCCGCAGGCAATCGGTGCGGTCCGCGCATCGCTGGCTCAGGTCACGCCAAGCGTCGAGGAAGCCTCGCTCCTGCTGGGCGTGCCGCGTCGGGAGACCTTTCGTCGCGTGCTCCTCCCCCTCCTGCGGCCGGGCCTCGGCGCCGGTGCCGGTCTCGTGTTCCTGACTGCGATGAAGGAACTCCCGGCGACGCTGCTGCTCGCCCCCACCGGCTTCAGCACCCTCGCCACACGGGTCTGGAACGCGACCAACGAGGGGTTCCTCGGCCGCGCCGCGGGACCGGCGCTCGCGCTCGTTGCGCTCTCGTCGCTGCCGATGGCGGTGTTCCTCGCGCGCAGCGAACTGCGAGCCGGACGCGCGAGTCAGACAGCGAACGCGGGAGCCGCCGAGCCGTCCGAACCGACGATCACCGCCTGACCGCGACTCACGTTTGGCCAACCCGGAGCCCGGCAGGCCAAGCGCGTCCCATCGGCGAGATCGACACGGATCATGTGATCGTGGCCGAAGTACTCGATGTTGGTCACCGTGCCGTTGCCGTCGCCCTCGGCCGGCGCGACCCGCAGATGCTCCGGGCGGATGAGCACGTCGACCTCACCGCTCAGAGAGTGGGTCAACGCGACCGACCCGAGCGCGGTCTCCGCTCGGTCGCCCGCGGCGTGGCCACGGACGAAGTTCGCGTCACCGACGAACGAGGCGATCCACGCGGAGGTCGGGTCCTCGTACAGCTCGGCCGGAGAGCCGAACTGCTCCAGGCGACCGTCGTGCATGACCGCTACCCGGTCACCGAGCACGAACGCCTCCTCCTGATCGTGGGTGACGAACATCGCGGTGATCCCGAGCGCGGTCAACAAGCGGTGCACCTCGGCTCGCACCTGCACTCGGAGGCCGGTGTCGAGGTTGGAGAACGGCTCGTCGAGAAGCAAGACCGACGGTCGCGGTGCTAGCGCTCGTGCGAGCGCCACGCGCTGCTGCTGACCGCCGGACAAGGTCGCGGGCATCCGCTCGCCGAGCCCGGCCAGTCCGACCATCTCGAGGGACTCCTCAACGCGGCTGCCGCCGCGCGCGCCACGATTGAGTCCGTAACCGACGTTGTCCGCCACGCTGAGGTGAGGGAAAAGCGCCCAGTCCTGGAACACCATGCCGATGCGACGACGCTCAGGGCGCTCATGGGTATCGCGATCGGCGACTCGGCGACCCTCGACGGTCACCGAACCCTGATCGATCCGCTCGAGGCCGGCGATGCACCGCAGAAGAGTCGTCTTGCCGCAACCACTCGGTCCGAGCAAAGCGACGATCTCTCCGGGGGCGACGTCGAGGGTGACGTCGTGGAGGACCGGCGAACCACCGAACGACTTCCCCACGGACTCCACCGAGAGACGGCCGCCGGCATGACCGAGGTCATCCGAACGCGCGGCGAGCACCCCGGTGTTAGGCACGCTTCACATGCTACCGGTGCCCTCGCCGCGCGGCCAGCGTCGGACGGAAGTACACCCTTGCGCACAGCACCGAGGATCGACAGCCCATGGGGAGTGTTCGCCGAGGGCCGTGAGTGGCCTGTAACGCCTCTCTGACAAAACTCCCCTGATCGTCGAGAGCGCCTGACTCCCGGCCCCTCTCCGAGATGAGCACGTCAGGGGCGCATCGCCACATCGGCAGGCCCGCGCGGAGCGACCGATCCGGGGCCCTATCTGCCGTACACTTGTCCGGACAGATAGAAGGAGGCGACATGGCGGTCAAGACAGAGAGGATCGAGGCGCGACTCTCAGCGGATGAACGAACACTCATCGAACGGGCCGCGTCACTCGCCGGCCTGTCAACCTCCGCCTTCGTGATCGGAGCCGCAATCGATGAGGCCGACCGAGTCCTCTCGGCTTCATCGGTGACCGCAGTACCGGAGGACTACTTCGATCGGCTCGTCAAGGCCCTCGATGAACCAGAACCGGCGCCGCGACTACGAGAGGTCGCCGCGAGGGCGCTCGATCGGCCGCGAATCGCCCGCGGGTGAGACTCCGAGTCGAGCGTCTCGACCGGCAATCACTCGCCGGGTTCTCGTGCGGTCATGGCGACCTCGACGAGTGGCTCGCACTTCACGCGACATCGGCGACCGGCCACGGCACACGGACCTACCTGCTCGTCAACGAAGCCGAACGCGTCGTCGGATACTTCTCGCTCGCACCCCACCTGCTGAGCAGAGGAGAGGCTCCACGACGGCTCGCGCGAGGAGCGCCCGAGAACATCCCCGCCGTCCTCCTCGCCAGACTCGCGCTCGACACGACTCTTCATGGGCAAGGCCTCGGCGCCGAACTTCTTGTCCGCGCCCTCGAGACCATCCTTGGCGCGGCCCGGGAGGTCGGTGGGCGAGTGATCGTCGTCGACGCGATCGATGCGGCTGCGCGGTCGTTCTACGAGCGCCACGACTTTCAACGACTTCCCGGTGCGTCTCACCGCCTCATCATGAAGATGAGCACGGCGGCAAGAGCACTCGGTATCGACTGGCCCTGAACGAGACGGCTCAACAGCCGAGAGGGGGAGGTCGAAACCTCCCCCTCTCGAGAACTCCCGGTCGAGCCGGGTGCCGCACTCCGCTCA
>JAURCL010000056.1 GCA_030828465.1 Acidimicrobiales bacterium
GTCGATGCGACGGTCGTGTGGCATCGAACCTTCGGCGCCGGACGACAGGTCGAGGTTCTCCGTGACCACATTCTCCATTTCCTCGCGGAGGCCGACACCGACGGTTCACCACGCTTCGAGCTGCGCGACATCGTCGTGCTCTGCGCTGACCTACCCACCTTCGCCCCGCTCATCGAGTCAGTCTTCGCCGGCGACGATCGCCACGGCGTACCGGCGATCCCGGTGCAGATCGCCGACCGGTCGGTCGGCGAGGAAAACCCTCTGGTTCCCGTCGTTGACGCGGTGCTGCGCATGCTCGACGGACGGTTCCGCGCCAGCGATGTCATCGATCTCATCGTCCAGCCACCCGTTCGCCAACATCTCGGGCTCGACGCCGAGCAGGCGCGGCGAGCCGGTGAACTCCTGCGCTTCACCAACGCGCGCTGGGGTGTCGATAGCGACGACCAGCGAGCCGCAGGCATCGGCGACATCGGTGTTCACACCCTGCGCGACGCGCTCGACCGGCTCACCACCGGACATGTCACCGGTGTCGGCCCTCCCACCACGGTGCTCGACATCGCGCCGGCGGTCGCCCTGCCGCTCGACGACATCGCGGTGATCGGCGCCATCGGCGAGATCGTGGATGCGCTCGAGTGTCTTCGCGACGAGCTCATCGACGATCGACCCGTCGGGGAGTGGTGTGCCTCACTGCTCAACGTGCTCACCCGCCTCGTTGGCGACGCCGATCCCGACACCTGGTTCCAACGGGTCGAGATCGACCGAGCCATCACCTCCCTCGCTGAGTCCGCGGGCGACCAGCGGGAGCCGGTGCCAACGGCTGACCTCGCCGCCCTGCTCTCCGGCGCGCTGCGATCGAGTCCGGGTCGCCCCCGGTTCGGAACGGGCCGGGTGACGGTGTCCTCGCTCACCGCTGAACGGGGCATACCCCACCGGGTCGTCTGTTTGCTCGGCATGGATCAGGCCAACGAACTCGGCGGCTTCAGCGGCCCGGACGACCTCATCGCCTCACGGCCCTGTCTCGGTGACCGTGACCGTCGATCGGAACAGCGAGCGCAGTTCCTCGACGCCGTCCTCTCCGCCGGAGACCGCCTGGTGATCTGCTCGACCGGCTTCGACGTCCGCACGAGGGCTGATGTCCCACCCGCCGTCACCGTTGCCGAACTCGCCGAGTCGATCGAAACGCTGACCGGCCGCAAGTTCGCGTCCGTCGATCATCCCCGCCAGGCATGGTCCGAGCGAGCGTTCTCCACGCTGATCCCCGGCCAGGGCCCCTGGAGTCACGATCACTCTGCCGCTCGGGCCGCCGCCGCTCGCCTCGATGCCGCCCCTGGGGTCGTCACCCGACTCGATCGAGTGCCGGCGCTCACGCCCGACCCGACCATTCCCGTCGAATCGCTCGTGACCTCGATGACGAAGCCGCTTGATCTGCTCGCTCAGGTCCGTCTCGGGCTCCGGGTGACCGCGTCGCGCGATCGTTCGGTCGACGATCTCATTCCGGTCGGACTCGATGGCCTCGGCTCGTGGAGTGTGGTGACGGGTCTTCTCGACGCGGACGCATCCGGGCAGGATCGCGACGAGTTGATGCGCTGGCTCGTGAGAGCCGGCGATCTCCCGATGGTGGATCCCGTCGGGCAGATCGATGACGCCGTCGACCGCGCCGACGCCCTGCTCGACGTGGTCGCGCGGCATATCGGCGTTCCGCTCGGTGCTGCCGAGCGACTCATCATCGATATCCCGACCGGCGATGATCGCCGGATCCAGGGGTCGATCCCGATGGTGCTGGGCAACGTCGTCAGCCTCGTCACTCCATCACGGTCGAACACCGCGCGCGTACTCACCGCGTGGACCCACCTAGTCCTCGCCGCCGCGCAGACCGAGGGTCGCATCAACCGGGCGATCGTCATCCAACGCGGCGCGAAATCAGAGGTCGACGTCACTGAGATCCATCTCGGACCCGAGCAGATCGACCGCGCGCTCGAACTCGTTGTCTCCTCCCATCACTCAGCGGTCTCCGGCCCGGTCATCCGGTTCCCCGAGACCTCGGCCGCGCTTGCTCTCGGGGATTTCGGGGCAGCGCGCACGGCCTGGGGTTCGGACGGGTCGTATGGGTCGGGAGGGGCGACCGAACATGAGGGCGTCGCCGCGCAGCTCCTCTTGGCGCTCGACTTCGATGACCTGCTCGCCACCACCGATATCGAGTCGGAGGCCCGCCAGTTCTGGACGGCGCTCCACGATCTGTCATCCATCTCGACTCCGGTGGAGCGCGATTCGAGCACCGAGGGTGGCCATGGCTGACCCGCTCGATCCGATGGCGAGGATCAGCCTCGGTCTCACGGTGGTCGAGGCCTCAGCCGGCACGGGAAAGACGTACGCGATCTCCTCGATCGCGGTTCGCGCCCTCGCCGAAGGCGACGTCACCACTGCGGGCCTCGGCGTCGTCACCTTCACCGAAGCCACCACCGCCGAGTTGAAGAGCCGACTGCGTCACCGCATCCAGACGGCCGAGTCGGCGTTGCGTCGTGGCGACTCGGAATCCTCCGATGAGGTCGTGACCGCCCTCGCCGCCGGAACACCCACCCAAGTGGCGGCTCGTGTCCGCCGTCTCGGGCAGGCATTGACCGACGTCGACTCGATGACCGTCTCGACGATCCACGGATTCTGCCAACGCATCTTGAGCGCCTCCGGCGCCCTGGCATCAGCCGTCGACGACTCCGAAGTCGACATCGATGAGGTCGTCAATGATCAATTGGTGGCGCTCGGTGGTGTGGCGCCGGCACCCGTCAAGAAGCTTCGCGAGGCGGTGGCGAGGAGACTCGCCATGCCCGACGCGCGCCTCTGGGTTCAGCCAGAGACGGCTGCGATCGCCGACTTCGTCGAGAGTTGCGTTGAACACGTCGAAGCAGCTCGACGACGGTGGCGTCGACGCACCTTCGACTCGATGATCACCGACACCCGAGACCTGCTCACCTCGCCCGACCGGGGGCCGTCGCTCATCGCGGAACTGCGCGACCGGTTCGGCCTGGTCATGATCGACGAGTTCCAAGACACCGACAGCGTCCAGTGGGACATCTTCCGAACCGCCTTCCTTGAAGGTGATCCGATACCGGTGGTGATCGTCGGGGATCCGAAGCAGTCGATCTACCGATTCCGGGGCGCCGAACTGTCCGCTTATCTCGAGGCGCGCGCTTACGCCGCCGACACCGGTGGCGCCATCCGGTCTCTGTCGACCAACTGGCGGTCCGATCCCGCGATGCTCACCGCGATCGAGACGATCCTCGACGGCGAGGAGTTCGGCGCCCCCGACGTCCTCTTCGAACCCGTTGAGGCCGCCGATCGACCCGACCGCGCCGCATTCGACGATGGCCGTCTCGCGCCAGTCGAACTGCGCCCGGTGTCCGGCGGAGCGGTCGGCGAAGTCGAACCGGTCGTCCTCGATGATGTCGCGGCTGAGGTGCTCCGACTCCTCGAGACCGGTCGATTGACCGACGGCGACGGCGAGCGAGCGCTACGCCCCTCCGACATCGGCATCGTCACCAAGTCGAACTCCGACGCGGCCAGGGTGGCCGACGCGCTGCGAGCCGTCGCTGTCCCGGTCGTGACGAGCACCCGTGACTCGGTGATGGCCTCGTCGGCGGCGTTCCATTGGCGCACGCTCCTCGAATCGATCGACCGACCGAACGCCTCGCACACGGTCCGGGCTGTCGCACTCGGGCATTTCGGTTCGCTCTCGGTCCGCGACCTCGTGGAACTGTCAGACGCCGACGAGCTCGCGCTCCTCGATGAGGCCGCCACTCGGCGCGACGCGCTCGAGAGCGGAGGAGTCCCCCGACTGCTCGCCAGGCTCCGGGCCGCGGGCTTCCGCGAGCGGGTGCTCTCCACCATCGGCGGCGAGCGCGAGCTCACCGACCTCGAGCACATCGGCGAGCTGCTCCAGCGGGAAACTGCGGGTGCGCGGTGCAGTGCTCGGTCGCTTCTCGACCTACTCGACCGTTGGTCGGCGGGTGCCGACGACGAACTCGGCTCTGAACTGCTCGAGCGGCGCATCGACCGCGACGACGACACCGTCAAGGTGCTCACGGTGTTCAAGGCGAAGGGTCTCGAGTTCCCCGTCGTGCTCTGCCCCTTCCTGTGGCGGAGCAACAAAGGTGGGGGGCATCCGAAGCACGCCTTTGTGGAGGGTGAGCGGCTTATCGATCTCTTTGGTATCGCTCACAAGGAGACCAAGCGCCGCGAGACCATGCTCGTCCGCGATGCGGCCGACGCGGAATCGGATGGGGAGAGCCTCCGCCTGCTGTACGTCGCGCTGACCCGGGCCCGCCACCGCCTCGTCGTTTGGGTTGCCAACGAACTGAAACGGGGGTCCTCCAGTCTGAGTGAGGTGCTCCAGCGCCGCTGCGACGGTGATCTCGACGCGCTCGCCGCGGCGTCCTCCGACACCATCGCGATCGTCGCCCCGGTCATACCCGAGGTCGGAGCCCGCTACACCGTCGCGACCAATCGGCCGGGCGCGGTCGAGGCCGCCCATTTCGATCGCGACCTACGACATGTGTGGCGCACTTGGTCGTTCACGTCGGTCTCGAAGCGACTCGCCGACCTCGTCGACCAGGACCTCCCCGTCCTCGGTGGGCTCGACGAACCCGTCGCCGTACCCGATGACTGGGTGGCGCCATCGCGAGGCGCCTTCGCTGACCTGCCTGGGTCGGCTGCCTTCGGCACGATGTTGCACTCCATCCTCGAGGAGGTCGATTTCGTCGCCGACGATCTCGGCTCGGAACTCTCCGAGCACTGCGAGCACGCACTCCAACATCGCGACATCGGCGGTCCGGTCGAGGTGCTGGTCTCCGGGCTCACCGACGCGTTGCGCACTCCACTCGGTGGCCCGCTCGGCGAGTGGGCGCTCCGGTCGCTCACGCGTGAGGACCGCCGCGACGAGATGCGTTTCGACCTGTCGCTTGCCGCCACGTCGAGCAGCGCGATCGCCGGCTCGGTCCTCGATGAGCTCTCGGTCGACGATCCCTTCCACGGCTATTTCGCGCGACTGAAGTCCACCGCTGATGTGCCCATCGAGGGCTTCCTCACCGGTTCGATCGACCTCGTGGCTCGTACCGACGGCGCCTATTGGGTGGCCGACTACAAGACCAATCGGGTCTCTGGTTCGATCGACTTCGCTACCGCCGATCTCGTCACCGAGATGGCCCACCACGACTACCCGCTGCAGGCTCTGCTCTATCTCGTCGCCCTCCATCGATTCCTCGATCTGCGGGCGCCCGATCAGAACGTTCCGGTCCTCGGTGCCGCCTACCTCTTCGTGCGCGGCATGCGGCCCGACGAGATCGGGAGCGGCACCGTGTGGTGGACACCGTCCTCGGCGGCGGTGCGCGCGGTTGATCGTCTGCTCCGGGAGGGTGGTCGATGAGCGCGAGACGTCAACTCCTCGACGGACTTCGGATGTGGCGCGAGGCCGGCGTGCTCGACGCCGCCGAGATTCACATCGCGTCCCATCTCGCGGCGCGGGCGGGAGAGCAGCGAGCCAATGTTGTGCTCGGCCTCGCGCTCGCCGTAGCCGCCCCGCGGTCGGGTCATGTGGCTCTCGATCCGGACAACGTCCGCGAGTCGGCGATGCGCGACGCCGAGCGGATCGACGATGAGGCGAGGAACGCCGTGGCCGGGCTCCCTTGGCCCGTCGACACCGAGGCGTGGCTGAGCGAGATCGCCGACTCGCCGCTTACCCCGGAGATCCTTCGGGTTGAGCGCGGTCTCGTCTACTTGCGGCGATTCCACGATCTCGAGTGCTCGGTGGCCGAGCGCTTGATCTCGCTCGCCTCGCAGTCGACCACGGACGCCATCGCCGCCGATGCGCTATCGGAGGCCATGGGCCTCGATGACGGACAGCGCGACGCGGTCCGGGTCTGCCTCGCCTCTCGGCTCGGGGTGCTCGTCGGTGGTCCGGGCACCGGCAAGACCCGCACCGTCGCGACGATCCTCGCGGCGCTGCTCAGCGGCGAGGGGCCGACACCTCGGGTCGCCTTGGCAGCCCCGACCGGCAAGGCGGCCGCTCGGATGGGGGAGAGCATCGCGGCCGCCGCGGCACTACTCGACTCGAGCGATCCCGAACTGGCCGACTCGATGCGACAGTTGAAGCCGTCGACCGTTCACCGACTGCTCGGCGTTCGCTACGGGACCGCCGCCTTCCGACGGGACGCTTCCGACCCGCTTCATCACGATGTCGTCATCATCGACGAGGCATCGATGATGTCGCTTCCGCTCACCGCGTCGCTCCTCGATGCGCTCGGCGGCACCACCCGACTCATCCTGGTCGGCGATCCCGGCCAGTTGGCAAGTGTCGAAGCGGGCTCGGTGCTGGCTGATCTCGTCGCCGCGGACGGACCGACCGCATCGTGTGTGGCCGAGTTGACGGCCAACCATCGGTTCGACGCGGGCTCAGCGATCGCCGAACTCGCGGCCGCCGTTCGTGACGGTGACGTCGAGGCTGCATCGCGAGTCCTTCAGGACGGCACGGGAATCGCCCTCCATTCCTCGGCGGCACCGGCGCGGTCGCTCATCGAACCGGTCGCGGTCGCCATGAGACGAGCGGCCCTCGACGGCGACGCGACCTCGGCGGCCGAGCACCTCGATTCGGTTCGGGTGCTCTGCGCCCATCGACGTGGGCCGGCTGGCGTCGCCCGATGGAACGCGATGGTGGAGTCCTGGCTCGGCGATGTTCGCCCGTTCTCCGACTACGCGGGACGTCCGGTGATGGTGACCCAGAACGACGCGCCGCGCCGACTCTTCAACGGCGATATCGGAGTCGTCATCGACCGGGACGGCGCGCTCGAGGTCGTCCTGCCCGAGGGCGATGGGGTCCGGTCCGTTCCCCGGGTGCATCTCGGTCGGGTCGAGACCGTGCACGCCCTCACCATCCACAAGAGCCAAGGATCCGAGTTCGACCGGGTCGTCGTGGTGTTGCCCTCGGCCGACTCGCTGCTCGCCACCCGCGAGCTGCTCTACACGGCGATCACCCGCGCGCGATCCTCGGTGACCCTCATCGGGTCGATGGACGCCGTGAAGTCGGCGGTGTCGCGACCGACCCAACGGGCGAGCGGACTCCGCGCTCGACTCAGCGCCTAGTCGACGCTCTCGACGTACGCACCCGGACTCGGCCGGACCGCCATCACCGCGATCGGCTCCGTTGACGGCTGCTCAGCCGGCTCCCGGTAGGTGGCGACGAGCTCCCGTGAGAAGCCAGCGACGGCGGCATCGGCGACGAGCGCCACGATGCAACCGGCGAACCCGCCTCCGGTCATGCGAGCCCCGAGGCATCCGGGAAGGTCGCGCGTGGCTCGCACCATCGCGTCGAGCGCGGGACTGGACACTTCGTAGTCGTCACGGAGGCTGTCGTGGCTCTCGTTCATGAGCCGACCGAGCGTCGCGACATCACCGACGATCATCGCCTCGACGGCACCGGCCACCCGCACCTGCTCACCGAGAACGTGCCGAGCCCGCATCGCGACACGGCCGTCCAGTCGGCGCCAGTCATCGGGCGCGGCGTCGCGCAACGCATCGACGCCGAGAAGCCGCGCTGCCTCCGCGCAGTCGGCCCGCCGCTCGTCGTAGGCGGAGGTCTCCAGTTCGCGCCGGGTGCCGGTGTCGACCACCACCACGGACACACCCGCAGGGAGCGGCACCGGTCGCGTATCGAGCGACCGACAGTCGATGAGTAGCGCCGCGCCGTCGATCGCGGCGGCGCTCACCAATTGATCCATGATCCCGGTGCCGAGGCCGATCACCTCGTTCTCGACGCGTTGCCCGAGTCGGGCGAGGGACGCCGGTGGGGGAGCACCTCCCGCCGGGCAGGCCGCGAGCAGCGCGGCCATCTCGAGAGCGGCCGACGACGACAGGCTCGCTCCGACCGGCACGTCGGTCGTCACGACTCCGCGCCACGGCAACACCTCATAGCCCTCACGGCGGGCGAGTTCGACCGCGCCATGCACGTAACGCGCCCACCCCGTCGAGGTCGATGCCGGCGTGCTCGGGTCGAACGACGTCTCCCCGAACGCCTCCGACACCAACGTGACCGGTCCGTCGGTCGGCTCCACGGTGATCACCGTGCGCATCGGCAGAGCGAGCGGCAGCACGTGGCCATCGTTGTAGTCGGTGTGCTCACCGATGAGGTTCACGCGACCCGGCGCCGAGGCGACACGGGTCGGGGTGGTGCCGTACCGGGCTCGATGGAGATCGAGGGCTCGTTGGTGCGCGCTCGCCATGCGTGGCGATCCTACGGGTTGGTGATCGACGTAATGTTGAGGAGTGGCAACCAAAATCACCCTCGTCGGCGCCG
>JAURCL010000057.1 GCA_030828465.1 Acidimicrobiales bacterium
AACTTCTTCCTCGGCTCCGAGCCCACCCGCCGGCTCGGTCCGCTCAAGTGGATCGACAAGTCGAAGGCGAAGCGCATCGCCAAGGACGAGCTCATGAAGATGGGCATCGACATCCGCGACACCGAGCAGCCCGTCGGCACCCTCTCCGGTGGCGAGCGCCAGTCGGTGGCGATCGCCCGCGCCGGATACTTCGGCGCGAAAGTGCTCATTCTCGATGAGCCGACCTCGGCGCTCGGCGTGAAGCAGTCGGGCGTCGTGCTCCGCCGCATCGTCGAGGCCCGCAACCGCGGTCTCGCCGTGATCTTCATCACCCACAACCCGAGCCACGCCTGGCCGGTTGGCAACCGGTTCCTGATCCTCAACCGAGGTCAGTCGATGGGCAACTTCGCCAAGGAGGACATCTCCCTCCCCGAGCTGACCCAGCTCATGGCGGGCGGTGCGGAACTCGAGCAGCTCCAGCACGAGCTCGAGGCCGCGATCCGGGAGAGCTCCTCCCAGTCCTGAGGCATCGTGTCCACAACCCCCGAACTCATCACGGTCGGTCGGATCTCGGTCGACCTCTACGGCGAGCAACTCGGTCGGAGCCTCACCGAGGTCACGACCTTCCGCAAGTCGATCGGTGGCACCGCTACCAATGTCGCCGTGGCGGCCTCGCGACTCGGACGGCACGCGGCGGTCGCCACGCGGGTCGGTGACGACAAGTTCGGTCGCTACATCCGCCACGCCCTCGAGCACACCTTCGGGGTCGACGTGCGATGGGTCGGAACCGACCCCGATCTCGCGACTCCGCTCGCCTTCGCTGAGCTCGACCCGCCCGAAGAGCCGTCGATCATCTTCTACCGGTCGCCTCGAGCGCCCGATCAGAACCTCACGGTCGACGACATCGACCTCGACGAGGTGGCGCGCACCGAGATCTTCTGGGTTCCGGCCTCGCGCTTCGCATGGGAGCCGTCATCGGGTGCGGTTCGGGCGATGCTCGAGCGTCGCGGTCGCCGCCGACACACGGTGCTCGATCTCGATTGGCGGCCGATGTTCTGGGAGTCCGCCGAGCACGCCACTGAGCGAATCTCTCCGATCCTCGACTCCGTGACGATCGCCATTGGGAACCGCGACGAATGCCAGATCGCGGTCGGCACGCGCGATCCCGACGAGGCGGCGGACCGACTCCTCGAGCGCGGACTCGAGATGGCCGTGGTGAAACTGGGCGGTGACGGCGTCATGGTGGCCACCTCCGATGGTGTCCGCGAGCGCATCCCTCCATTCCCAGTGGAGGTCGTCTGCGGCCTCGGCTCGGGGGACGCCTTCGGCGGGGCGTTCTGCCACGGGCTGCTATCGGGTTGGGACCCGGTGGAGTGCGTCCGGTTCGGAAACGCCGCCGGAGCGATCGTCGCAGCGCGCCTCATGTGCGCCGATGACATGCCAACCGTTGCCGAGGTGGAGGCCTTTCTCGCCGAACGCTCCAGCGACTCCGCTGGGCATAGCCATTCAGTCCCGACCCACTCCAGTGACCAGGAGAACCATCAGTGAGCACCCGCCCCGTACTCGGCATTGGCGTTGTCGGCTTCGGCTGGATGGGTCAGGCCCACTCCCGCTCGGCCGCGCGGATCGCCTCGCTTTTTCCCGAGCGCGTCTTCGACACCGCCCTCATCGTGTGCGGCGACAACGTCGCCGAGCGCCGCGAGCAGGCGGTCTCCGGCGTCGGATTTCGCGAGGCGGTCGAGGATTGGCGAGCGGTCGTCGATCACCCCGATGTCGACGTGGTGTACGTGACGGCACCGAACATGATGCACGAGGAGATCGCCATCGCCGCCGCAGAGGCTGGCAAAGCGGTCTTCTGCGAGAAGCCGGTCGGGGGCACGCCCGATCAGACCGTGCGCATCGAGGCCGCCGCCCGTCGGGCGGGGGTCATCACCGGGGTGGGATACAACTATCGATGGGCACCGCTGGTGCAGCACGCCAAGGCCCTCATCGACAGCGGTCGCCTCGGTGAGATCACCAACTACCGGGGTCGGTTCTTCTCGATGTACGGGGCGGATCCGATGGGCCTGCTCTCGTGGAGGTTCCTCGTCGACGAGGCCGGCTTCGGCGTGTCGAGCGACATCCTCAGCCATGCCGTCGACCTCGCCCACATGCTGCTCGGACCGATCACCGAGGTGTCGGGCACCCGCGAGACGTTCATCCGCGATCGGCCGTTGCCGAAGGCCGGAGGTACCCACTACGACCGCGGACAGCCCGGTGACCCGACCGGTGAGGTCACCAACGAGGATTACGCCGCTGCCATGGTCCGATTCGCCAACGGCGCCCGCGGCACCTTCGAGTCGTCGCGAGCCATCATCGGCCCTGAGTCGCAGATGGCCTTCGACGTCTACGGCACGAAGGGTGCCCTGCGCTGGAATCTCGAGACGATGAACGAGATGCAGGTGTTCCTGGTGGACGACGAGGGTCGCGCCCCCCGTGGCTACACCACGGTCTACGCCGGAGACCGCTACCCCTATCACGGGCATTTCGTGCCCGGGGATGCCAACGCCATCGGCTACGAGGACCTCAAGGTGATCGAGAACTACGAGTTCCTGACCGCGGTCGCCACTGGCGAGCAGCACCGTCCCGGGTTCTCCGAGGCCATCGACTACGTGAGTTTCCAGTCGGCCTGGCTCCGGTCATGCGAATCGGGGGCGTGGGAGACCGTCAACTCGATCAGACAGGACTAACTGCGCCGACCGCGAACGACATGACCGACACGAGACGAGGAGCGACCCGATGAAGACGATCAGACTGACCACCGCCGAGGCGATCGTCCGGTATCTCATCGCGCAGAAGACCGTCATCGACGGGCGCACCGTGCCGCTCTTCCCCGGCGTGTTCGCGATCTTCGGTCACGGCAACGTCACCTCCCTCGGTCACGCCCTCGAGAGCGTTCAAGACGACCTGCCGACCTGGCGGGGGCAGAACGAGCAGAGCATGGCGCTCGCCGCAACGGCGTACTCCAAGGCGGTGAAGCGGCGCCAGATCATGGTGGCTACCTCCTCAGTCGGTCCCGGCGCCACCAACATGGTCACCGCGGCCGGAGTCGCGATGGCGAACCGTCTGCCGCTGCTGCTGCTCGCCGGCGACACCTTTACCTCGCGCATCCCCGACCCCGTGCTCCAACAGGTGGAGCACTTCGGTGCTCCGTCGACCACGGTGAACGATGCCTTTCGAGCGGTGACCCGCTACTGGGACCGCATCACCCACCCCGCGCAGATTCTTCAGTCGCTGCCCCACGCCATCGAGACCATGCTCGACCCCGCCGAGTGCGGCCCCGCCTTCATCGGGCTCCCGCAGGACGTCCAGGCGGAGGCTTTTGACTTCCCGGAGCGCTTCTTCGCCGAACGGGTGCATCACCCGCGGCGCCAGCGAGCCGATCGAGCGGAGATTGAGGCTGCCGTCGAAGCGATCCGCGGGGCCGAGAAACCACTCGTCATCGCCGGCGGCGGTGTCCACTGGTCGGAGGCCGAAACCGAGTTGCTCGCGCTCATCGAACGGCACCGCATCCCCGTGGTGGAGACCGTCGCCGGGCGCACGTCCATCCCGCAGTCGAATCCACTCCACGCAGGAACGATCGGAGTAACCGGGTGCACCTCGGCCAACGCCCTCGCCGCCGAGGCCGACGTGGTGATCGCCATCGGCACGCGCCTGCAGGACTTCGCAACCGGGTCCTGGACCGTGTTCGCCAATGAGGACATGCGCCTCATCGGGGTGAACACCGCTCGCTTTGATGCCACGAAACATCTCGCCCAGACCGTGATCGGCGACGCCCGCGAGACGATCACCGAGATCGACTCCTCGCTCGGCGACTGGACTGCTCCGGCCGGTTGGGCGGAGCGCTGTGCCACCGAGGTGGCCGGATACCACGCCTACATCGATCGGATCGCCGATCCCGAGCAGGGCACCACCGACCTGCCGACCTACGCCCATGTGGTGGGCGCCGTGAGTCGGCACGCCAACGACGACACGTATGTGCTCACCGCGGCCGGTGGTTTTCCGGGTGAGTTGGTGAACGGCTGGCGCTCGGACGTGTGTCACTCCTTCGACACCGAGTACGGCTACTCGTGCATGGGTTACGAGATCGCCGGGGGCTGGGGCGCCGCGATGGCCCTTCCCGACCGCGAGGTGGTGGTGCTCGTCGGCGACGGCTCCTATCTCATGATGAACAGCGATCTCTACTCATCGGTGTTGTCGGGCCATCGGATGACCGTGATCGTGTGCGACAACGGCGGATTCGCCGTGATCAACCGCCTCCAGGTCAACCAGGGCGGGGTTCCGTTCAACAACCTCATCGCCGACTCGCGCATCGTGGAGGAGGTCAGGGTGGACTTCGCTGCCCACTCGGCCGCGATGGGATGCAACGCCGAGACCGTGACCAGCATCGCTGAGCTCGAGGGCGCGCTCGCGCGGGCCCGCACCGCCGACCGAACCACGGTGATCGCGATGCGTACCGACGCCTACACCTGGACTGAGGGTGGCTCGTTCTGGGAGGTCGGTGTGCCCGAGGTGAGCCCCCGCGCCGAGGTGCTCGCCGCTCGCGCGGAACTCGACGAGGGCAAGCGCGCCCAGCGGCTCGGCTGGTAGAGATGAGGGGATGGAGGTGACCCCATGACCGCGACGATCTCGAACGATCTCGTGAAGCGCGACTACCGCCTGACCGGACCCGAATCGGCGCGCGCCCGAGAGCGCGGCCTCGCCGACGCCCGCTGGTTCCAACCCGTGGTGGAGCCCTCGGTCATGCGATCCCTGCAGGAGCGCTCTGACGCCCGCGCGTCGATCGACACGGTGATCTGGGTGGTCGCCCTGATGGGTGCTGCACTTCTGGCGTGGAGCGCGCTCGGCTCGTGGTGGGCGATCCCAGCCTTCGCGGTCTACGGCGCCCTGTACGGGGGATCCGCCGATGCCCGTTGGCACGAGGCCGGTCACGGCACCGCCTTCCGCACCGGATGGGCGAACGAGATCGTGTACCACGTCGCCTGTTTCATGCTGTGGCGCGGTCCGACCCTCTGGCGCTGGTCGCACTACCGGCACCACACCGACACGATCATCGTCGGACGCGATGCCGAGATCGTCTTCCAACGTCCCCCGAGCGTCCCCGGCACCGTGTTCGCCTTCACCCACCTACGCGGTGGGCCGTCGATGTTTATCCGGCTGGTCCGCCACGCGACCGTCGGACTCGATGCCGAGGCCTGCGACTTCATTCCCGAGCACGATCGTCGGCGCGCGGTGTGGGAGGCCCGAGTTTTCGTCGGCCTCACCCTCGCGGTCGTCGTGTGGGCCATCGCCAGCGGGTCGATCGTGCCGCTGCTGTTCATCGGTCTACCGACCATCTACGGGGCGTGGCTCATGGTGTTCTTCGGGTTGACCCAGCACGCCGGGATGCGCGAGGACGTCCTTGATCACCGACTCAACACCCGCACGGTCATGATGAACCCGCTGTTCCGGTTCCTCTACCTGAACATGAACTACCACGTCGAGCACCACATCTTCCCGAGCGTCCCGTATCACGCGCTCCCGAAACTGCACTCCGAGGTCCGAGATCAACTCGCCCCGCCGATCCCTAACACCGTCGCCGCGTACCGACAGATCTTCTCGGCGCTGCGCCACCAGTCGATCGACCCGACCTACGAACTTGACCTCGACGTCCCTAATGTGCCGGGCGCCGAACCTGACCGCATCGAGGTGGGGGAGGGCAACTGGGCCCGCAGCGGTGGACCCGTCAGCCTCGGCTCGCTGACCTCGGTCGCCATCGGGGGACTCCGACGGGTGGACATCGGCGACCGCACCTACGTGCTCTGCCGTCTCGCTGAGGACGAGGTGGCCCTACTCGACGGGCTCTGCACCCACGGCCAGGTGCACCTCGCCGACGGAGCGCTCCTCGATGGCCAACTCGAGTGCCCGAAGCACAACGGCCGATTCGATGCCCGCACCGGCGCGCCGTGTCGCAAGCCCATCCGAGACGGCCTCAACGCGTACCGCGTCGAGACGCGCGACGGCCGCATCACCACCGAGTTCGAGCCGGTCGACGAGACCTGATCGGGCGCGTTCACTCGAATCCCCACACCCAGGAGCACCACCACCATGTCCACCACCCCCGCCCCGGTCCGTATCGGCCTGCTCGGCTGCGGACGCATCGGCCGGATGCATGCCGAACTCGTCGCGCGACGCGTCGAAGGGCTCGCTCTCGGCGCCGTCTACGACGTGGCCACCGCGGCTGCTGAGACCGTCGCCGCTGAGCACGGCGGCTTCGTTGCTGGCGATCCGCATGAGCTGATCAACTCCGATGAGGTCGACGCCGTCGCCATCTGCTCGTCGACCGACACCCACATCGACCTCCTCGTCGCGGCTGCCGAGGCCGGCAAGCCGGTCTTCCTCGAGAAGCCCGTTCACCTCGACCTCGGTGAGGTCGACCGTGGCGTGGCGGCCGTCGAACGGGCCGGCATTCCGGTCCAGGTCGGCTTCAACAGACGCTTCGACCCGAGCCATCGATCGGTGCGCGAGCAGGTGCGGGCCGGAGCGGTGGGCGAGGTGCAGATGGTGCGAATCACCAGCCGCGATCCTGCACCGCCCCCGATCGAATACATCAAGGTGTCGGGCGGCATCTTCCTCGACATGACCATCCACGATTTCGACATGGCCCGGTATGTCACCGGCAGTGAGGTCGTCGAGGTTTACGCCCAGGGCGGCGTCATGGTCGACCCGGCCATCGGCGAGGCGGGTGACCTCGACACCGTCGTCGTGATGATGCGCCACGAGAACGGCGCGATCACCACCATCGACAACTCGCGGCAGGCGGTCTACGGCTACGACCAGCGCGTCGAGGTGTTCGGCTCAGCTGGCGTCGTCGCCAGCGACAACCCCGGGGTCACCACGACCACGCTGCGCACCGCCGCCGGGTCTCAGGGATCGACGATCCCGTACTTCTTCATCGAGCGGTACATCCCGTCGTACGTCGACCAGTGGAGCGACTTTGTTCGCACGGCGCGCGGCGAGGCACCGTCGCCGGTGACGATCGCCGACGGGCGTGCTCCGCTGGTGCTCGGACTCGCTGCTTGGAAATCCATCCACGAGGGACGCCCGGTGGGCGTCGGGGAGATCGGTTCAACATGACACCAGAAGACGCCGGCTGGCGTTATCTCGCATTCGACACCGTCGCGCTCGCTGCTGGGGAGCGTCATTCCGGTTGTGCCGAGGGGCGTGAGACCGCGATCACCGTCCTCTCCGGATCCGGCACGGTCACGGCGGGTGATCTCGAGGCTGAGGTCACCCGCGACTCGGTGTTCACCGAGCTCGGCCGGGTGGTCTACGTGGCACCCGGCGAGGAGTACTCGGTGGTGGCTGGCACTGCCGGCGTGGAGTTCGCGGTGGGATCGGCTCCGGCCGAGGGTCGCTACCCGACCCGGGTGATCGAGCCCTCGGAGATGCGCTCGGAGATCCGCGGTGGAGGGCAGGCCCACCGACAGGTGATCCACACGGTCGCCCCTCCCATCGATGCTGAGCGACTGATCCTGTATCAGGTGTACGTACCGCGCGGCACGTGGTCGGGCTGGCCCCCGCACTGTCACGACGGGCACGACGGCTCGCCGTATCTCGAGGAGACCTACTGGTTCCGGCTCGACCGGCCCGAGGGCTACGCGATCCATCGCAACTGGCGCGACGGGGCCTTCGACGAGACGTTCGTGGTGCACGACCGCGGTCTGGTGACCGTGCCCGCCGGCTACCACACCTCAGTCGCCTGCCCGGGAGCGAACATGTACTTCCTCAACTATCTCGCTGGCGACCTCATCGGCGACGAGCGATCGACGCCGCCGTGTTTCGCCGCCGAGCACACCTGGATCGAGGCGGACTGGACGGCGGGAGAGTGGTCGCTGCCCATCGTGCCGACCACGTGACCGA
>JAURCL010000058.1 GCA_030828465.1 Acidimicrobiales bacterium
CCAGAGCACCCCGAAACCACACCCTCACACTTTTCTCAAAAAAATCCCGAGAACCGCTTCTTGTTCAACTGACAAGCGCTTCCGGACCGCGCTGAACGCCCCTCGGTGCGACTCGGGTACCCTTTCGGCATGGCTGATCAGCGTCTCCGCCGTCCATCGGTCCGCCTCGCGATCCCGGTCGCCGCTCTGGTGCTCGCCTCCTGCGGGGGATCCGACGACCCTGTTGTGGAGGAGTCGGCCGCCGAGGCCGAGGCCGAGGCCGCGGCCGCGGTGACAACGACCGTCGCCTCTGCTCCGACCACCACTGAGGCGCCAGCTACCACCGAAGCCCCCAGCACAACCGTCGCCGAGGTCAACTACGCGGCCGCGGTCGTCGTGGTTGCCAACGCCAGCTCGGTGAATGGATCGGCTGGCCGCATGAGCGACATCCTCTCGGCGGCGGGCTACACGATGGGCTCGGCCACCAACTCCACGGAGGGTCAGCTCGGGGCGACGAAGGTGTACTACGCCACCGGCGACGAGGCCGCTCAGGCCGTGGCGGAGTCGATTGTGCGTGTCCTCGGCGGGGCGATCGAACTGCTCCAGTTGCCGGGTGTGCCGCCGGTTGAGTCGGCCTCGCTCGACGGTGCCACGGTACTCATCGCCCTCGGGGATGACTGGGCCGACCGGAATCCGACCGCCGCCACCGGCGGCTGATTCGCGACCGGCGCCTTAACTGGCCGTCAGCTCGCGCACCCGAGCGAGCAGCACGTCAACCGCGGGATGGTTGAGCCCGCCCTCGGGAACGATCACGTCCGCGTGCGCGCGACTCGGTTCGACGAAGTCCTCGTGGCTCGGACGAACGGTCGCGAGGTATTGGCCGATGATGCTCTCCTGCGTGCGTCCCCGCTCGACGACGTCGCGTTGCAGCCTCCTGATGAACCGGAGATCCGCTGGGGTGTCGACGAAGACCTTCAGGTCGAAGCGGTCGCGGAGGTTCGGCTCCCAGAGCACGAGGATCCCCTCCACCACGACCACGCCGGTCGGTTCGACCCACCGGACCTCCTCGACCCGATCGTGGATGGCGTAGTCGTAGACCGGCACTGGTATCCGCTCACCCGAGAGCAGGGTGGTCAGGTGTTCGTTGAGTAGGTCCCAGTCGAAGGCGGAGGGGTGGTCGTAGTTGGCGGCAGCCCGTTCCTCCATTGGCTGGTGGGTGCGCGAGATGTAGTAGGCGTCGAGCTTGATGAGCGACAACTGGTCGCGGCCGACGATCTCCTCGAGCCGATCGGCGATGGTCGACTTGCCCGATGAGGTGCCTCCAGCGACGCCGATCAGGAACGGTCGGGAACCCATCGCGGAGACTGTAGGCGAGGTTCTCATCGACGGTGCTTGTGTGGACGACCCTCGAGCGGTAAGGGTGTGCGGGTGATCTCAGAACGTCACCTCGCCATGTTGGACTTCGAGGCGAACTGGTGGACGCTCGATGAGCCGCGCGATCTCGTCATCCGTGCCCGATTTCAGTGCTCGGTCGACGAGTACCATTCCGAGTTGAACGATCTGCTCGCAACGCCGGAGGCCGAGGAACACGATCCTCTCCTCGTGCGGCGTCTGCGGCGGCAGCGGTCCCGGAGGCGCCGGGAGCGCCTCGAGACGGGAACGGACGCGCCGGGAGGGCCGAATCGATGAGTGACAATCGAGACGCGAGCGGCCAGATGCCTCGCCGGGTTCCCCGCAATCAGCAGGCTCAGGTGTCGGGCGGTCTCGCGATCGTGCTCGCGGCTGTCGCGGTGATCGCCGGCTTCCTCATCCTTCGCTCGATCTCCGGCGGCGACGGTGGCGTCGTGGACGGGCCGGCCGTCGCGCAGCCGGCGGTGGAGACCTCCACGACGCTCGATGCCGGGGCGGCGCCGACGACGATCGCGGCCACCACGACGACGATCGCCGGGATGGTCACCGACGGGGCGTCGGTGGTGGTCGCGAACGCCAACGCGGTGAACGGCTCCGCCGGACTGATGAGCTCGGAGCTCGGCGCGGTCGGCTACCAGATGGGCACGCCGACGAACGCTTCGGCCTCGATCGGCAAGATCGACCTCACCGTCGTCTACTTCGATCCGGGCATCCCGTCGGCCCAGGGAGTGGCTGAGTCGGTCGCCCGCTCGCTCGGCGGAGTGTCGTCGATAGCGCCGTTGCCGACCCCTGCTCCCACCCAGACCGGATCTCTTGACGGTTCCGGTGTGCTGGTCATGCTCGGTGTCGACAAGGCGGGCCGCACGCTCGCCGAGTTGGCTCCCGACATGATCCCGGCTCAAGACGCCGCGGGCTGACGCCCGCTCCTCAGCCGATCAATTCCGAGATCAGCGCTGAGGCGCTCTTCTCGATGCACATGAGCGGCTCGCCGAGGGCGAGTTGCTCGCCGTGATCCGCGACCAGTGAGCGGGTGGGGAGCCGTTCGGCGACGTCATCATCGACGATGCCGCACACGACCCCGCAGGGCACTCCGTGGTCGGCGGCGATCCCGGCGACTCCTCCGACCACCTTGCCGGCGAAGCTCTGCGCGTCGAGGTGGCCCTCGGCGGTGATCACGAGGTCGGCGCCCTCGATGCGCTCATCGAGTTCGAGTTCGTCGGCCACCAGGTCGAAGCCGGGCAGGAGTCGCCCGCCGAGAGCGGCGAGCCCTCCGGCGAGTCCTCCGGCGGCACCCGAGCCGGGAAGGTCGACGATGTCGATCCCGTACTGTTCGCGATAGACGTCGGCGAGTCGTTCGAGCCGCCGGGTGAGGAGTTCCACTTGGGCGGGGCTCGCTCCCTTCTGCGGCCCGAAGACACTTGCGGCGTCGGTGAAGCGCGTGGTGACGTCGCAGGCGACGAGCAGCTCGACACCTCGGAGGCGATGTGGCGCGGTGATGGCTCGGAGGGCGCCGAGTCCGCCGTCGGTGGTGGCCGATCCGCCGAGTCCTACGACGATCCGCTCGGAACCGAGGTCGAGGGCGCGGTCGATGAGCTCACCGACACCCGAGGTGGATGCTGCCATCGGGTCGTTGCCGTCGGCGCCTCCGGCGAGTTGGAGTCCGCTGGCGAGGGCCATCTCGATGACAGCGACTCGACGGTGGAGTCGCCAAGGGGCTTCAACCGGATCGCCGAGCGGCCCGGTGACGGTGGTAGTTCGGTTGGGGCCGCCGAGGGCGTCGAGGATGCCCTCACCCCCGTCGGCGACAGCGATCTCGACGCAGTCGTGACCGAGTTCCCAGCAGGCGTGGCCGATGGCGGCCGCGACCTCGGCCGCGGTGGCGGTTCCTCGGAACTTGTCGACGGCGGCTACGACGCGCACGGGGTGAACCTAGTTGGCGGCCGGTTTGGCTGAGTCGGTCGCGGGGATGCGAACTCCCGCGCTCGGGTTCGTAATTCCGACTGATCCGGTTAGATTTCGGCCCATGGCTGTCACGGTTCGCATTCCCACCACCCTGCGTCCCCTCTCCGGAGGAGCGAAGCAGGTCGAGGTCGCTCCGGGTCCGCTCTCGGAGGTGATCGCCGGTCTCGAGGCCGCGCACCCGGGTTTCGCCGATCGCCTCCTCGATGACGAGGGCGGACTCCGCAAGTTCGTGAATGTCTTCGTCGACGATGACGACGTGCGGTACCTCGACGGGTTGACCACCGAGGTCGCCGACGGCATCACCGTCAGCATCATTCCCGCTGTCGCTGGCGGCTGAACCCCCGCTCGGCGTTCCCTCGCGCGGTGTTCGCGCTCCGATTGTCGGTTGGCAGTCGCCCTTGTAGAGTGCTAGCACTCGCATCGGCCGAGTGCCAGATTTCGGCTCGAAACCAGCGATGGCCCCGTTTTGCGGGGTCCCCCAGGCAACAACGACACCGTCCAACGGAGGACAACAGATGCCGAAGATGATTGCTTTCGATGCCGAGGCCCGACGCGGTCTCGAGGCGGGCATGAACAAGCTCGCCGACGCCGTCCGAGTGACCCTCGGACCCAAGGGACGCAATGTCGTCCTCGAGAAGAAGTGGGGCGCCCCGACGATCACCAACGACGGTGTCTCGATCGCCAAGGAGATCGAGCTCGACGATCCCTACGAGAAGATCGGCGCCGAACTGGTCAAGGAAGTCGCCAAGAAGACCGACGACGTCGCCGGTGACGGCACCACCACCGCCACGGTGCTCGCCTGGGCGATGGTCCGCGAGGGCATCCGCAACGTGGCCGCCGGCGCCAACCCGATGGGCCTGAAGCGCGGCATCGAGGCCGCTGTCGAGGCGGCGGTCGGCTCAATCCGCTCCCTCGCCAAGGACGTCGACTCGAAGGATCAAATCGCGCAGGTGGCGTCCATCTCCGCCGCTGACAACGAGATCGGCTCGATGATCTCCGACGCGATCGACAAGGTCGGTAAGGACGGCGTCATCACCGTCGAGGAGAGCCAGACCTTCGGCATGGACATGGACCTCGTTGAGGGCATGCGCTTCGACAAGGGCTACATCTCCCCCTACTTTGTGACCGACACCGACCGTATGGAGGCGTCGCTCGACGATCCCTACTTGCTGCTCGTGTCGTCGAAGATCACGAACGTCCGCGACCTCGTGCCGCTCCTCGAGAAGGTCATGCAGAGCTCGCGTCCGCTGGTGATCATCGCTGAGGACATCGAGGGAGAGGCCCTCGCCACGCTCGTCGTCAACAAGATTCGCGGCACGTTCAAGTCGGCCGCGGTGAAGGCGCCCGGTTTCGGTGAGCGCCGCAAGGCGATGCTCGAGGACATGGCGATCCTCACCGGTGGCCAGGTCATCAGCGAGGAGGTTGGCCTCAGCCTCGAGAACGCCACCCTCGATCTGCTCGGCACCGCGAAGCGCGTGGTCATCACCAAGGACGAGACCACGATCGTGGAGGGCGCTGGCGACTCCGACGACATCAAGGGTCGGATCAACCAGATCAAGGCTGAGATCGACAACACCGACTCCGACTACGACCGCGAGAAGCTCCAAGAGCGGCTGGCCAAGTTGACCGGCGGTGTCGCCGTGCTGAAGGTCGGAGCCGCCACCGAGGTGGAGCTCAAGGAGAAGAAGCACCGCATCGAGGACGCGGTGTCCACCACGAAGGCCGCGATCGAGGAGGGTGTGGTGCCCGGTGGCGGCGTCGCGCTCATCCGCTCGATCGAGGCCGTCGAGGCCGTCGTCGCGTCGCTCTCGGGTGACGAGGCGACCGGTGCTCGCCTGGTGGCCCACTCGCTGTCGGCTCCGCTTCGCCAGATCGCGGAGAACGCCGGCATGGAGGGTGGCGTCGTCATCGAGAAGGTGCGCTCCCTGTCGGGCGCCGAAGGCCTGAATGCGGCCACCGGTGTCTACGAGGACCTCGTCAAACTCGGTGTCATCGACGCCGCCAAGGTGACCCGCTCGGCACTGCAGAACGCCGCGTCGATCGCCGCGCTCTTCCTCACCACGGAGGCCATCGTCGCGGACAAGCCCGAGAAGGCCGCGCCGGCCATGCCCGGTGGCGACATGGACTTCTGAGTTCCGGACCGCTCGGTCGGCGCGACGCGTCGGCCGCGAATCCGTCGGGCCCCGGGGTCACCCCCGGGGTCCGTCCATGTCCCGGCTCTAGCGTGATGCTGTGATTGCCCTCGTCTCCGCCCGCGCTGCCGAGCATCTCGACTCCGACCTTCCGCTCCTGCTTGAGCATCTCGACGGTGCGGAGGTCGTCCATTGGGATGATCCGCAGGTCGACTGGAGTCGCTTCTCGGCGGCGGTGATCCGCAGCACCTGGGACTACCACCAGCGCCTTCCCGAGTTCCTCGATTGGGCGGACCGGGTGGCGCGCCTCACCCGGCTCGTCAACCCGGTTGACCTGGTGCGTTGGAACATCGACAAGGGCTACCTCGTCGATCTCGCCAAGCGGGGGGTGCCGGTGGTGCCGACCCGGGTGGTGGCCGATGTCGACGGTGTCGCCGCGCTCCGAACCGATGGCGGGTTCGATGGCCGGGTGGTGGTGAAGCCGGCGATCGGTGCGGGATCGAACGGCGCTGCGCGCCATGTCGACGATCCGCACGGCGCCGAGCAGCACGCGCTCTCGTTGCTCTCGGGCGGTCGGGTGGTGGTGCAGCCCTACGTGGATGGTGTTGATGACCGAGGGGAGACCGGGCTGGTCATCCTCGGCGGGCAGTTCAGCCACGCCTTCCGTAAGGGGGCGATCCTCTCGGTCGACCGGTCGTGGGCCGACGACCTCTATGTCGTGGAGGACATCTCGGCGCGGCAGGCGACGGAGGAGGAGCTCGCCGTCGGTCGCCAGGTGGCCGATCTGTTCCCCGAGGCGGCCTATCTGCGCGTTGATCTGCTGCCCGGCGGTGACGGCCCGCTTGTTTCGGAGGTGGAGGCGATCGAGCCGTCGCTCTTCCTGCACGTGGCTGAGGGGGCGGCGGAGCGCGCGGCTCGCGCGTTCGCCTCGCTCGGGGAGACCCGCGACGGGGGCCGTCGGTAGCCTGACTGCATGCGTATGGAGACCGGCCTCTGCGTCGTGCACCTGTTTTGCCGTCCGACCAGCGAGTTGGATCGCGAGGCGGTCATCCAGGCCGTCAAGTCGGCCGAGGCCGATGGCGCGCAGGTGGTGACCGCGGCGATGCTCGGGCACAAGTGCGATCTTGCGGTGATGGTGTTGGCCCCTGACTTGGCGGTGCTCCGGGCGCTTCAAACCGGCCTCCAGCGCGCCGGTGTCGAGGTGGTCGACTCCTATGTGAGCATCACCGAGGTCAGCGAGTATGCGAAGGGCATGCCCGAGGAGATGCTCCGCGACCGGCTCTATCCGGTGCTCCCACCCGAGGGAAAGCCGGCGTTCTGCTTCTATCCGATGTCGAAGCGACGCGAGGGCCACGCCAACTGGTACACGACGCCCTTCGAGGAGCGCTCCGAGATGATGATGGAGCACGGCAAGTCGGGACGCACCTTCGCCGGCAAGATCGTCCAGTTGGTCACCGCGTCGACTGGCTTCGACACCCACGAGTGGGGGGTCACCCTGTTCGCGGTGAATCCCGAGGTCATCAAGGACGTCGTTTACACGATGCGCTTCGATCGCGGCTCAGCGCTGTTCGGTGAGTTCGGCGACTTCTACGTCGGCTATCTCACCGCCATCGACGAACTCGTCTGATCGGCTCGGTCTGATCGACCGGGTCAGCCGATCT
>JAURCL010000059.1 GCA_030828465.1 Acidimicrobiales bacterium
GAACCAATTCTCGAACTGGACACCGAAGATGTTTTGGAGGAGCAGCGCCATCACGAACGACGGGAACGCGAAGCCGATGAAGCTCAAGCCGGTGAAGAAGTAGTCGCCGAAGGAGTACTGCCGACGCGCCGAGTAGACACTCAGCAGGAGGGCGATGATCGAGCCGAAGATGAATGCCGGCACGGCGATCATCGCGGTGTTCCATCCGCGCACACGAAGCACCTCGCTGACCGGAAGGCCGATCGATGAGGAGAAGCCGAGATCGCCGGTCGCGGCGTCCTGGAACCACAGGAACGGCCGCAACCAGATGGAGACGTCGAGGTTGTACACCTCGAGGATGCGGTCGTAACCCTGCTGGCACTTCGGCAGACAGAGGTAGAAGTCAGCCAGTGGGTTGGTGGTCGCCGAGACGCCGACGTGCACGAGGTACAGCGTCAGCATCAGCAGTGGGATGGTCGCGAGGACCCTGCGTAAGACGTAGGCGAACAACGGCGGAACCTTAGTGCTGGGCGGGGCGTGGCCCCGCGGGTTCGATCGGGTGAACGGGTCGGGCCCCGGTGGTCTCCCACCGGGGCCCGATTCCCCACCGTCGTGTCACAGGGATCCGACGGTCAGTGCGTGGACTCGTCGTCCGTCGGCTCAGCCGGCGAACTGGAAGTCGACCACGTTGGTGAGCGGACCAGCGCCCTGGGCGTCCGGAGCGACACCGGCCGACACGAGGTCGGAGGTGTAGCCGTAGAACGAGGGCTTCTGGGTGATCGGCATCATGAAGAGGCCGTTCTCCGCGTCCATCTCGAGCGTGGTCGCGTACTTGTCCATGGTGTTGTAGCAAGCAGCGCGCTCATCGTCGTCGACGGTGCCGTCGCAGGTGTCGATGAGGGCGTCGAACTCAGCGTTCTGGAAGCCGTAGGTGTTGTTTCCACCGCCGCTGCGGAGGATGGCACCCATCGAGCCAGGCCACGGGCCACCGACCCAAGCGAACTGGGTGATCTCCCAGGTATCGCAGTTGCCCTCGGCGCCACCGCTCGCGGCGCAGGCCAGGTGGTCCTCGCTGAACGGGATACCGAAGTAGGCAGCGCCCTCGACGTTGTCGATGACGATCTCGATGCCGGCCTCGGCGAACTTCGCCTGGAGGAGCTCCTGCTGGATCTCGCGCAGACGGTTGCCGCCGGTGGTGCCGACGCGAAGCGTCAGGCGTCCGTCCTCGGGATGCTCGTAGATGCCGTCGGAGCCCATGACGTAGCCAGCCGACTCGAGGGCGGCCTTGGCGGAGTCGATGTCTCCGGCGCCGTATCCGGCGTCGCCGGCGTGGTTCTCGTACGGGCCCTGGTTGGAGAGCCAGAACACGTTGCCGAGACCCTCAGCGGGGAGGGAGTCGCCGAACAGCGGGGTGTAAAGACCGGCCATCACCTCGGACTTGTCCATGGCGAAGGCGAGGGCCTCGCGGACCTCCGGGCGCTCGACGTGCTTGGCGTTCAGGTTGAGACCCCAGTGCTCGAAGACCGGGCCGGCCGAGGACTTCACGGTGAAGTCATCGCTCGAGGAGAGCTGCTCGAAGGCGAGCTGCGGCTGGGTCATGACGATCTGCGCCTCGCCGGCGAGCAGAGCATTGATCTGCGCGTCGGTGTCGGTCACGAAGTTGATCTGGACACCGTCGACGTAGGCGACGCCCTTGTTGACCGAGTCGGGGCTGTTCGAACCGTGGTACATGTCGTTGCGCACCATGTTGAACTGGACGCCGCGCTCCCACGAGTCGTACAGCATCGGGCCAGACGAGGGCAGCGTGGCGCCGTTGTGGCTCCACTCGCGCAGCGCATCGTTCAACTCGGCGGCCGCGGTAGCGGGATCGTCCGAGAAGATGTGCGCCGGGTAGATCTCGTTCATGACGCCCTTCCAACCGGCGTAGAAGCCAGCCCAGGTCATGGTGATCTCGGTGTCGGAGACAACTTCGACCGCGGTGATCTGCTCGAGGCTGGACCGGTCGCCGGTGAGGTAGATGTACTCACCCGCGTCGTCCTTGGCCATGACGGCATCGAAGGTGAACTTCGCATCGGCGGCGGTCAGCGGCGTGCCGTCGCTCCACATCGCGCCGGAGCGCAGCGTGTAGGCGATGGTCACCGAGCCGTCGTCGTTGGTGGTGGGCACGGCCTCACCGTCGAGGAGCTCGGGGTAGTAGTCGTTGCCACCGGAGATCCCGTAGAAGCCCTCGATCATCGCGGAACGGATCCACGAGGTGATCGACAGGTTGTTCTCGGGGTCGTCGAGGTGGAGATCCGGCGGCTCCTGCTCGTGGGCCCAGATCAGGGTGCCACCCTCGGCGCCGGTGCCGGCGTCCTCAGCCGGGCTCGGCTCGTCGGCCGGCTCCTCGGCGGCAGCAGGCTCGTCGGCCGGCTCCTCGGCGGGGGCCTCAGCCGGCTCGTCGGCCGGTGCTTCGGCCGCTGCGGGCTCATCGGATGCGGTGTCGTCGTCGCCTCCGCAGGCTGCGATGACAAGCGACATCGCGGCGGCGGCAGCGATCAGACGACCGCTTCTACGGGTCTTGATCACGTTGTTCCTCCTTGGGTGGAACCGGGAGATCGGTTGATTTCGATGCACCACCCTCCCCTGCGGTGCACGTCCGGCGAAGGCTAGCCGTCATTCCGGTGTACGGAACACCGCCATGTGAACCGGGGACGAACTGCGGATGAACGCGACCTCAGGACGGTCGTTGCGGCGGACGCGTCGCGACGATGGTCGACGCGGCCGCCAACAAGATGAACACCAGGAACGCCACCGCGAACGGTGTGAGCGAGGTGTCGATCCGAGCCGCGACGATGCCGCCGAGAATCGCCCCTCCGGCCATGCGCAGACCGCCAGACAATGACGAGGCCGTGCCGGCGATGTGAGGTACCGGTTCGAGCGCCTCGGCATTCATGTTCGGCATGAGGAACATGAACTGGGCGAGCAGCAGGCCGAGGAGCGGCATGAACACCCAAAACGACGGGGTCCCGCCTCCCGCGAGCGTGACCGCGACTAGCAGCACCGCGCCGGCGATCAGGCTGAGGAGCATCGTGTTCATGACCGGACGCACGCCGAATCGACCGACGACGCGGCCGTTCACCAGCGCCGCGATGCCAAAACCGATGGCGATCACCCCGAACACCATCGGGAAGGCGCTCCGGCGCCCGAAGATCTCACTGACGATCAACTCGGCCGACGCGAGATACATCGTGAACACGCTCTGGAGAAACACCGAGGCAATCGAGAACCACAGGGTCGCCCGGGTGCGGGCGAACTCCGCGTAGGCCGACGCGATATCGGAGCGATCGAGTCGTCGCCGCCGCTCGGGCGGCAGGCTCTCCGGGAGGCGTCGTGTCCACGCCGCCATCGCGATCGCCCAGATGGCACAGGCCCAGAACACCGCCCTCCACGGCAGGATCGCGACAATTCCAGCGCCGAGTGTCGGCGCGATCACCGGCACCAGCACGAAGACCGCCATGATCTGCGACATGGCCCGCGCCATCTCGACGCCTTCGAAGAGGTCGCGGGCGACGGCGGTGGCCACCACCCGCGCGCCGGCGGCGCCGATCCCCCAGACGAAGCGAGCCACGAGCAGCAGCGGGAGCGTCGGGGCGAGCGCCGAGCCCACCGCGCCGAGGATGTAGATGGCGACGCTCGCGTAGAGCACCGACTTGCGCCCGAACCGGTCGGTGATCGGCCCGAAGAACAACTGCGCGACGGCGAGGCCCATGAAGAACACGGTGACGACGCCGGCGACCTCGTTGGAGGTGGGGTCGAGTCCGAAGGTGATCCGCATCTCGTCGAAGGCCGAGAGCATCAGGTCGATCGCCATGGCCATGAGTGCCATGACCGCTGAGAGCATCGCCAGCGTCTCGTTGCGTCCGGGGGTCGGTCGGCGGAATTCGCGTTCGACGCCGGTTCCGGCCGCGGTGAGGGGGGTCACGGATCGACCCTAACGAGCGGCCCGCCCGCCGAGACGGCTCGGCCACTCGGCTGGCATCCTGTCGGTATGGCTTCGACCGACACCGATCTCCTCGCCTCCGACATCGCTTGGGACCTCGATCCGCTGCTCGACGGCGCCGACGGTCCAATGGTCTTGCTCGATCAGGCCGAGAGCATCGCTGAGAAGTTGCGGGCGCATCGCGGCTCGATCGCGACCCTCGATGCCGACGGTCTCGTCGAGGTGATGACCTCGCTCGCCGACCTCTCCTCGCTCGTCAGCCGGGCCGGGCACTACACGTCGCTGCGTTTCGCGGAGAACACCGGTGATGCCGAGGTGGCGGCGGCGATGCAATCGGTCAACGAGCGGAGCACCGCGATCAGCACCTCCTTGATCTTCATCGATCTCGAATGGGCCGACACCGACGACGCCCACGCCGCGGCCGTGCTCGCCGACGAGCGCCTCTCGTTCTGCCGTCATCACTTGGAGAACCTCCGCCGGTATCGACCGCATCAACTGACCGAGCCGGAAGAGACGGTGCTCTCGGAGACCTCGCTCGCCGGTTCGTCGGCCTGGGTGCGTCTCTTCGAGGAGCAGACCTCGGCCATCGAGGTGGCGCTGCCCGACGACCTCGGCGGTCGGGTAGGCCTCATGTCGGCGCTCGCCCATCTGCATCGCCCCGAGAGCGAAGCCCGCGAGGCCGCGGCCGCCGCGGTCACCGAGGGGCTCGCGCCGGGTCTGCGCACCAGGGCCTTCATCTACAACACGCTGCTGCTCGACAAGTCCATCGATGACCGCCTGCGCGGCTATCCGTCGTGGATCACGAGCCGCAACATGGCGAACGAGGCGAGCGATGAGAGCGTGCAGGCCCTCATCGACGCCGTGGTCTCCCGCTACGACATCCCACAGCGCTGGTACGCGCTGAAAGCCGAGATTCTCGGCGTCGACCGGTTGCGCGATTTCGATCGGATGGCCTCGGTGACCGCCGGTGGGTCAGCTGAGATCGGATGGGCGGAGGGCACGCGCATCGTCCGTGACGCCTACGCGTCGTTCTCCGATGAGTTGGCCGGCATCGTCGGGCGCTTCATCGACGAGCGTTGGATCGACGCACCGGTGCGTCCCGGCAAGCGCGGCGGCGCGTTCTGCGCCTACGGGGTTCCCGAGCACCATCCCTATGTGTTGCTCAACTGGACGAGCACCGCTCGCGACGTGTCGACCCTGGCCCACGAGCTCGGACACGGGGTGCACGGCTACCTCGCGCGCGAGCAGGGCATCTTCCACCAGTCGACGCCGCTCACACTCGCCGAGACCGCCTCGGTGTTCGGTGAGACGGTCACCAACAACCGGCTGCTCGACGCGCTCGACGACCCAGAGGATCGCTTCTCGCTGCTCTCGGCGACGCTGGAGGATTCGATCGCGACCGTCTTCCGTCAGGTCGCGATGAACCGGTTCGAGCACTCCTGCCACACCCATCGCCGCGAGGTGGGCGAACTCTCGGTCGACCTGTTCGGCGAGTACTGGGCAGCGAGCCAGGAGGCGATGCTCGGCGACGCGGTCGAGGTCACCGAGGGATACCGAACCTGGTGGAGTTATGTGCCGCACTTCATCGCCACGCCCGGCTACGTGTACGCCTACGCCTACGGCCAGTTGTTGGCCCTGTCGGTGTACGCCCGCTACCGCGAGGCCGGCGACTCGTTCGTGCCGGCGTACCTCGACATGTTGCGCGCGGGGGGTTCGATCTCTCCCGAGTCACTCACGTCGATCGTCGGCTGCGATCTGACCGACCCGGGGTTCTGGTCGGCCGGGCTCGACATCGTGGAAGGGCAGTTGAACGCGGCCGTCGACGCGGCCCGTGCGGCCGGCCGACTCTGACCCGATCGGGTTCAGCGCCCGCGTGGAAGAGCGGTGAGCGTGGCGGTCGCGACGACGGTCATCGCCATCGCGAAGCCGATCCCGGCTCCGAAGCCCGATCGGTCGATGATCGCTCCGGCCACTGGGGGACCGATCAGCCCGCCAATGCCGGCCGCCGTATAGGTGGCGCCGAGGATGGTCGCCATGCCGTCGGTGCCGAAGAGTTGGGCGACGACGGCCGGTGAGAGCGCGATGAAACCGCCGTAGCCGACACCCATCACGACCGTGTACGCCACCAGCAGCCCGTAGCGGCCGTCCGACGCCATCCACAGCAGATAACTGACCGCCATCGTTGCGAAACTTCCCTGGAGGAGCCGCGTCGGTCCGAGGCGGGCCCCGAGGGCACCGAGGCCGAGACGCCCGACGATCGACGCCGCACCGATCAACCCGACGAGCAGCGCCGCGCGGCCGGCCTCGACCCCCCGCTCGGTGGCGTACGACTTGATGAACACGAACGGCACAAACAACGCGAGCGACAGCGCGAGCGATCCGAGATAGAGCACCACGAAGGGTCGCTGACGAGTGACGGCACCGAGGTCGACCCGCCCTCCTGTTCCTCGTGACGGGGCGCGCACGGTTCCGAGGGTCGCGAGCGTCATCGCGACCACGCCGGCGACCGCGAAGATCACGTACGCCCGTCGCCATCCGTGAACCTCGATGAGCCGGGCGGCCAGCGGCGCGCACACCAGCGTGCCGGCGCCGATTCCCGCCACCGCGATGCCGAGGGCGGTGGTCCGGCGCTCCTCGAACCATCCACCCACCATGGCCACCATCGGCACGTAGCCGCAGGCGACGGCAGTGCCGAC
>JAURCL010000005.1 GCA_030828465.1 Acidimicrobiales bacterium
CCGACGGCCAAGAAGGCATCAACTCGTTCCTCGAGAAGCGCCGTCCCGACTTCATGCCGCCTGGGCGATAGCGGCCAGTTCGCCAGCGACTCGGCTGCACCGGTAACGCACCGCCCGGGGGCTGATACCCATGGCTTCGGCCACGCGCTCGGTCGACCCGGTGAGGAGCACGCGGCGCAGCGCCTCGAGGTTCACCGGGTCGATACCGCGGAGTCTCGCCTCGATGAGCACCTCTCGAACTCGATCGAGAACCTGATCGTCAGGAGCGGTCAAACTCCTCCAATCCTGGGGGTCGACGAGCACCTCGGGCCGCTTCTCGCGCCGTCGACGATCGGACTTGAACACCCGGTACACGGCGTCGTTGATGAGCGCGGCCGAAATGCACGAGGGTGATCGGCTCGGGTCGTAGGACCGAATAGCAATCCACGCCGCAGCCACGAGTTCCTGAAGGGCGTCGTCGGCGCTCATATCGCTCGGTCGATGTCGCGTCGCGCCGATGAGACCGGGCACGATCCGCTGCACCACGACGCGCGCGGCAAGCTCGTCGTGGTGGGCCCGGTCGACGAGGCGCCTTAACACCTCCTCAGCAGCTGTGTCGTCACGACGCTCGTAACCGGCGAGAGCGAGCAACCCATCGAGGTCGTCGAAGTGGGTGGAAACGACTCCCCACGAGCGGGCCCGCTGAATTGACGCGCGCCGGCGGGCGGTGCGCTCCCATTCGGCGGTCAGCGAACGGGCGAAGCCGCGGCGGCTATCGGCTCCGCGGCGGGTTCGGAGATGGTCATGGTCGGATGAGGGTCGGTTCATGACGGCCAACCTCGGGGAGCGGTCTCCCCAGCGGCCTCTCCGAGAGCCTCCCCGATGCTCCACCGAGTCCTATTCGTCTCCCCCGGAGGCTCCCCGAAGACGCGATTGTCTGCCGGTGGGCGCGTCTCGCGCCCCCACTCGCGTATGGAAATCGGTGCAATAGCGGTGCTCTCGGGTCCCGACTCCGGCCGGATTGTCGAGGTCAGGGAGTTGACAGGCGCGACGATCGGTCGGGCCGCCGACTTGCGCATCGACGACCACCGTCTCGAGGTGGTCCACGCCCGACTCGACCGAACGAGCGGTGCCCTCACGCCGCTCGGCGGGCCCGTGCTCACAACAACGGGCGGGGATCACCTGTTGGGGGCGACAGCACTGCGAATGGTCCCGGAGTCGCCGAGAACGGAGCGACGGACCGGTCGCGTGATCGAGCGACCCATTCGGGCCCAGCAGCCACTCGCTGAGCCGAGTCCGCTCGTCATCGTGGATGAGCAGTCGGTGACAGCAGCCACGCCACGAACCGTCGGAACCGGATCGCTGATCGGTGCCGCCGTCGGGATCGGCGGATCGACGGTGTTCGCTCTCGTCACCGGCAACGCCATGTTCATGCTGATCGGATCGATCGGCGCGCTGACCGCGGTGGCGACCTGGACGGTTGATCTCGTCAGATCTCGACGTCATCGCCGCCGAGAGCGAATCGCGGTAGCAGAGCGGCGTGCCGACGAGATCGACCAGTTGTACGCCGATCACCAGCGGAGGGCTCGCGCCCTTCGTCATGTCTGGCCGATCGATCTCGTGGCCGTCGCCAAATCACCCCGGGTGTGGGAGCGGCGACCCGACCACGCGGACTTCCTCCGAGTCATCATCGCCACCCAACGCGACACCCACCCGGCGGTCGAGCACACGACTCCGGACGTCCCCGACGTTCCCTTCAGCATCGATCTCGCGTCCACCCGCGTTGTCGCGGTGATCGCGCCGCCGTCGATCTCAACCTCGATCCTCCGCTCCATCGTCTGCCAAGTCGCCGTCGCGGTTGGCCCGGCCGACCTCACGATCGATCTCAGGCACCCCGAACTGCTCCAAGCGTTTCGACCCCTGGCCCACTATCAGAACGGAGGCTCCGACGATCGCCACCGGGTCATCGTCGGTTGCGACCCCTCCGAGCTCTCGGATCCGGCGAGTCCCGCGCGTCGTGCGCTCGACGTCGCCACACCCTCAACCTTGATCGTCGGTATCGCACCCGGCGAGCCGATTCCCGCCTCAGTCGCCGCCATCCTCGAGATCGACGCTGACTGGCGAGCGCGATGGACCCCCGACACCTCGAGACCGGAGGAGTCGCGCTCGCTCGTCGCAGCGGTCGGCGTCTCTGTCTGCACCGCAGCCAGGGTCGCGGCCGAACTCAGCGGTCTCATCGATCCCGAACTCGCTCCATCGAGCCAGTTGCTACCCAACAGCGTGAATCTCGGATCTCTGCTCGATGGCGCTGGGATCGAGGCGAAGGGGGGTGACGCTCTGGAGATGATCCTCGGCGTCGGTGACAGGGGTCCGATCGTCGTTGACCTCGTGCGGGATGGGCCCCACGCGCTCGTCGCGGGCACGACCGGTTCGGGCAAGAGCGAACTGCTGCGGGCCATGGTCGTCAGCGCCGCCGATCGGCATGACCCCGACGCGCTGAATATCGCCCTGATCGACTTCAAGGGTGGAGCCGCCTTCGACTCGCTCGCTTCCCTTCCCCATGTGGTCGGCACCCTCACCGACCTTGACGGCCACGCAGCCAACCGAGTCCTCATCGGTCTCACCGCGGAACTTCGTCGACGGGAGGAGATTCTGCGCGACCAGTCCGGCGCTCGGCAGAGGATTCCCCGTCTGCTCGTTGTGATCGACGAGTTCGCGGAACTCGTGGCCGCCGACGCGAACGCGTCGCGCGCCATGCTTGGCATCGCGCGTCGTGGGCGAAGCCTCGGCGTTCACCTCGTGATCGCTACGCAGCGGCCATCTGGCGTGGTCAACGACGAGGTCCGGGCGAATACCGACCTCAGGATCTGTCTCCGGGTCAACTCGACCGCCGACTCGATCGACGTCATCGGCGGTCCCGCGGCGGCCGATATCAAGCGCCAGCTCCCCGGGCGGGCGGTTCTGGCAGTAGCCGGCCGAGGTCGCGAACACTTCCAGACCGCTCTCGTGACCGAGACGGAGATTGAGCCCCTCCGATCCCGCCGAGCCCGTCACCCGCTGCTCCGTCCCTGGCAGGACCCCCTCCCGGTCGAACTGCCACCCGGCGACACCACCGATGCCATGGACCTTGGGATCGTCGACCGTCCAGAGGCACAGTGCTTTGAGCCGCTCCGATGGGAGCCCGAGGAGGGAAGTCTCATCATCAGCGGTGATCCGTGCACCGGCAGGACGACAGCCCTCACCACGGTGCTGTTCGGTACGCGGCACCCGACCTACTTCGTCACCGCTCGAACGGGTGAAGCCATCGCGTCCGACGTCGAGCACGTGGGCGACGCCATTCGAGCGGACGACGGCGAACGGTTGAGGCGGCTCCTGCGGCAACTCCACCGTGAGATCAGCCGGCGGCGAGATGGCTCGTCTCGAGACCGACTCGTGCTCGCGGTCGACGGGATCGACATGGTGGTGTCCGCGTTCGAGCGACTCGGCGATGAGGACTCGATCGACCTGCTCCGCGGAGTGATCAGCGATGGCGCTCCCCTCGGCGTCCCGACCGTTGCGACGGCTCGATCTCTGCGCCGACTCGATGATCTGGCGTGCACCCACTGGCTACTGCATCGGGCCGACATCGGATCCGCGCAGCACCTCGGAGCGCCCACTGCCCTGCTGCCTCCGAGGATTCCCGGCCGAATCCTCCGACTCCCCGACCCGGCGCAAGCGCAGATCCGTCGACCACCATCCCAGATTCGACCTCAAGGCGTCAGCCCTCCCGGCCCAATCAGGGTGCTGCCGAGCAGAACCGGTCGGCTCGACCCGGTCGGCGCACGGGTCGAGCGCGGCCTCCGCCTCGAACTCGGGATCGACGCCGACGACCTCGCCCCGGTGGATGTCACGCTTACCGGCGGACGTCACCTCCTCGTCATCGGCGGCCGAGGCAGCGGGCGCACCACCGCGCTCGACTGGATCGGGGAGAGTTGGCGTTCGATCACGGGGGAGCCGCCGGCCTGGATTCGTCACAGCCTCGACGAGCTGCCTGAGGCGGCAACGGGGTTAGTGCTCGTCGACGACGCCTTGACCGTCGACGGTGGTGTCTCGGCCGACCGTATCCGAGACGATCCCGAGATCGTGCTCGTCGCGGCCACCGACGGAGATGGGCTCCGAGGGTCGTGGGGACACTGGCTCGGCGATCTTCGACGCTGGCGCACCGGGTTGGTGATGGCGTCGGGGGGAGGGCTCGACGGTGATCTGCTCGGGGCCACGCTCCCGTCTCGGACACCGATCGCGGGCCGTCCAGGGCTCGCGTGGTGGGTCGCCGATGGGCGCGCCCGACTGCTGCAGGTCCACGCGGGGCCCGAGGACCCATCGATGGCCCTGCACCCCGGCCCGGTGACCGTAGATGACATGCTGGCCCGATGACCGACGCCGAACGTTCGCCCGCCGATGCGCTTGACCTGTTCCGGCTCGACGGCCAGGTAGCGCTAGTCACCGGCGCCTCATCGGGGCTTGGCGAACGAATGGCCCGGGTCTTGCACGGCGCGGGTGCGACCGTTGTGGTCACCGCGAGACGACAGGATCGATTGGAGCGCCTCGCCGCCGACCTCGACCGGGTAACAGTGATCGCCGCCGACCTCTACTCAGCGGACGACCGCGAGCGCTTGATCGCTGAGGCCGAACACGCGCACGGGCGAATCGACATCTTGGTGAATAACGCCGGGACCACCTCGGTGGTCGGCATCGCTGACGAGGAGGTCGAACTCTTTCGATCGGTGCTCGAGTTGAACACCACCGCCCCGTGGCATCTGGCGAAACTCTGCGCCCCTGGAATGATCGACCGGGGAAGCGGTTCGATCGTGAATGTCGCCTCGATGCTCGGGCACGTTGGCGCCACACCGGTGAAGCAGGCGAACTACTGCGCATCGAAAGGCGCGGTGGTCAACCTCACCCGCGAGCTCGCCCTCCAGTGGGCGAGGAGGGGCATCCGTGTGAACGCGCTCTGTCCCGGCTGGTTCCCCTCGGAGATGACCGAGGACATGCAGGACGAGTCGAGTCAGGCTT
The DNA here is from genome assembly GCA_030828465.1 of Acidimicrobiales bacterium. GTDB lineage: Bacteria > Actinomycetota > Acidimicrobiia > Acidimicrobiales > Ilumatobacteraceae > Casp-actino5. The sequence goes on from JAURCL010000005.1 coordinate 5,032, forward strand.
TCATCCGTCAGAACTCGCCGATTCCGAGGATGGGTGAGCCCCACGAGCTCGACGGCGCACTCCTGCTGCTTGCCTCGGCCGCGGGCACCTTCCTGACTGGACAGTCCCTCATCGTCGACGGAGGCTGGACCGCCCGCTGAGGCACCCATGCGCGAGATCTTCAGCCTCCGATTCTTCGCCGCTATCGGCGCGGTCATCGCCTCGTTCCTGATCGCCTCGGCGGTGGTGGGAGGCGGGGCGGAGGTCGTGTCCGAGGAGGAGGTCACGGCGCAGTTGATCCGACGGGTCGATCTCGTCGAGCGCGTCGAGCGATTCCAGGACGATGGTGCCTCGTTCGCCGTGCAGGACGGTGTCGCGGTGAACGGCACCGTGCTCGTTCTCGACGAGCGACGGAGCGCACGGATCGTGCCGGGCACACCAGGTGAGGACCGCTGCCCGATCGGTCGGCGGATCGGAGCCTGCGCCCTGATCGCCGACCTGCTCGGCGAGGCCGTCATTTGGTTCCGTCTCGAGCCGGTGGAGCCCGGGGGCGTGGTCGACTTCGGGCCGATCGTCTCGCTTGACGATGATGTGGCGACGCTCGCTGACGGCCTCCAGTTGCCTTACGCGCCAGTGCTCGCCCGACGCTGCGACACCGAGTTCGACTCGTTCAGCGCCTTCCGGCGAGAGCTCGGCGAATCCTTCGTGTCGAGGTACACCCTGTCTGAACGTCGACTGACCGACGTCATCTGCACAGGGTGACCACGGCCTCGGCCGCGGCGATCCCAGACTCCCAGGCACCCTCGAACCTCGGTCCAGCGAAGGCGTCGCCCCCAAGCACCAGCCGCGTTGGTTCGTCGATCCAGCAGCGCTCGCTCCACGGTGCTCGCGGAGTGGCGAACCGCCAACGCTTCACCTGGGCCTCGACGATGCCGGCTGACCCGATGAAGGGCTCGGCGAGCCCGTGGAGTTCGGACTCGACGCCGTCGGGATCGGCGTCCCAGCGCTCGAGCGACCATGCGGGATCGGCGTGAAGAGTGAGCGCCGGCACGGGGCTGATGCCCTTCAGTGCGTTGTCAGCCACGAACGCCACACCGGGTAAGGGCTGCTGCATCCCTCCGGGGGGCGCGAGGGCGCTCGGTCCGTCCAACACGACCAGAAGACCGAGGGTTCGGTCGTAATCCGCGTCGAACACCTCTCGCGGCAGCCCGTCCACCGATTCGAACACCAGCGAGAACGACTGGGGAACGGGAGCGGTCGACAGGAGGCAGCGACTCCGGTGGACGGTTCCGTCGTCGGTGGTCACCTCCCAGTGACCGAGATCATCGAAGCGGGTCGCAACAGCCATGGCGGGCGCACGGACATCCACCCCAGTGGCGAGGTCCTTGGCGAGGGAGTTCATTCCGGCAGTCCCGATGTATCTCGGGTGGCCGTCCTCGCCATCGAATCCGTTGCACCACACCCGCACCAGATCGCGCGAGGTCCAGTCATCGACCTGAGCGGCGAGTGACTCGCTGCGGACGGTGAAGAACTGCGCGCCATGGTCGACGACCGCTCCGGCCATCCGGCGGGTGGCGAGACGGCCGCCCACCGAACGACCCTTGTCGAGGACGCGCACCGTGAGGCCGGCAGCAATGAGCCTGCGGGCGGCGACGAGACCGGAGAGACCCGCGCCGATGATGAGCGTGTCGACCTCGGGTCCCGGCGCGCGACCGGCGCGGGCGGTCAACGCAACTCGTGGACTCGGATGATCAACTCGCGGGCGAACGGGTCGAGTTTCCGGCCGGTCAACTGCTCGGTCACCGTGATCGTCTCGGTGTCGCCGTCGACGAGTCCGGCCCAGCGGATGTATCCGCCCATCACTCCGACGAGCCGATCGCCGAGCTCCTCGGCGTGGACGACCACGCGTTGTCCGGCCCTCACGAGGTCATCAATCTCGGTGTAGAACGACCGAAGCCAGGTGTCGAGGTCGTCGGTGCGCATCGGCCGATGCCGGTACGGCATGCCGAGTTCCTCGTAGTTGTGGAGGTTGTGCGGCGCCTGGATGATCGAGACGACGTAGTTGAAGCCGTTCTCGCGAATCCAGATGATCTCCTCTTGGCGTCGGACGCGACGGTGGTTGTCGCCGAAGCCTCCCGGACGCTCACAGATCGCGAGTTTGTCCTTCAGGATCCAGGTGAAATTGCGCGGTTCGATGCCGAGCGCCCACTTGCCGCGGAGTTTCGGCGGCATCAGACGGCTCTCCGCAACGGGGCCTCAGAGTCGGAGATGGGCTGCATCCGGCGCCGATGCTACTCGTTCCCGGTCTGGACCGAGGTGAGCCGGAGCCTCCCACCGGACCGGGCGATGCGGATTCCGCCGGAGATCTCACAGGCTGTCGAATCGCTGTCCACCACTCCCATGACCCTCTCGAGGGCACCGGCCGACGGTGGGTATCCGGTGGCCTCGCTGATCCACCTGCGCACGGCCCGTCGGGCGAGAGCTGGCTCGGCCCCTCGGAGGGCGCGGCAGTCGGTCGGGTCGAGGTCGGCGGAGAGGCGGTCGAGAAGGTCCCCCTCGGAGCCGGAGAGCGTGGCGGTCCGAACGAGCAGCGGAACCGGGTCACGGCCTGAGATCTCGGCTAACAGGGGGATGAGTTCGGATCGAACGCGGTTGCGTCGGATCGCGGGATCTGAGTTGGACTCATCGATGATCGGCTCGACGCCCGCCCTTCGGCAGAGCTCCACCGTCTCCGTTCGCCGGAGATCGAGAATCGGGTGCTCGTGACCGGGTCGCATGGCAGCCAGACCGGTCGGCCCGGATCCCCTCAGCAGCCGGAGCAGCACGGTCTCGGCTTGGTCATCGGCGGTATGCCCGGTCATCGAGCCGGCGGGGATCGCGGCGCGGCGGGCCTCGCGAGCCCGGGCCTCGAGGTTGGGTCCGGGCTCGACCGTCACCTCGTGAAGTTCGAAGGCGACCCCGATCGACTCCGCGATCGACGCTGCTCGACGCGCCTCGGCGCTGGAGGAGGCTCGGATGCCGTGATCGACGTGATGGGCCACCGGTTTGAGTCCGGCTTCTCGGGCAAGGATGATCAGCGCGGTCGAGTCAGCTCCTCCTGAGAAGGCGCAGGCGACCGGGTGGCCGGGAGTGGGGAAGCGGCACCGACTGAGAAGGTCCGCGAGAACGGGATCGACGGGGTCGATCAGAGTTCCGCGTCGCGTTGGCGGCGACCGAGGGGGTGCTTGAGGGCGGTGACCGACTTCAGGTAGCCGACGACGAGACCGAGCACGGCGCCGACTCCCGTGAGCGCGAGGATGACGCCAATCCACCAGTGCCAGATGTTGGCTGCGAGCATGACGACAGCGTAGCCCTCAGGCCTTGTCGCCGATCACTCCGTCTCCGTCGAAATCTTCGGTGAGGCAGACCTCGAGGCGACTCACCAGCGATTCGGGGAGGGCTTCATCACTGCACTTGCGGCGGATCGCCTCTTTGAGTTCGAGGTGGAACTCGAAAGCCTGCTGGCAGTCGGGGCAGGAGTCGAGGTGGTGGTGAACGTGGTGACGGACCTCGTCGGCGAGTTCGCCATCGAGGTAAGGCTCGAGCTCTCTCAGTGTGTCGGCGCAGTCTGACATGAGGTCGGTTCCGTGATCTTCAGAGGCTCAGGCGGTGAGCCCTTTCTCCTGTGCGTACTCGTACAACTCGCGTTGCATCGCCTTTCTTCCCCGATGCAACCTCGACATGACGGTCCCGATAGGTACGTCGAGCATTTCGGCGATCTCCCGGTAGGCGAATCCCTCCACGTCGGCGAGGAGCACCGGGAGACGAAAGCTCTCTGGGAGGTTCTCCAAGGCAGTCTTCACCTCGTCGTCGGTGAAGAGGTCGAGGAACTGCTCCTCGGCGGAGAGCGAGGCCGCTGCCGACTCCATCGAGGGCACGCGTCGATAGAGGTACATGTCCTCTACATCGGCGAGATCGGATTCATCGGGCCGGCGCTGGGCTGCCCGGTAGCGATTGATGTAGACGTTCGTGAGGATCCGGAAGAGCCAGGCCCGAAGGTTCGTACCCTCGGTGAAGGTGTGGAAGCTCCGGTAGCCGCGCAGCATCGTCTCCTGCACGAGGTCCTCGGCGTCGGCGCGGTTCCGGGTCATCCGGAGGGCGGCGGAGTAGAGCTGAGGAGCAAACTCCATCGCGGTGGCGGCGAAGTCGGTTCGGTCGGCCACTGACTCGAAACTAGCGGGGAGCCCCCGCGCGGTCGAAGCCGCGGAGCGACTCGCTCCCTGAGGTGGCTTCGTTGAGGAACCACGAGTAGGTGTCGGCGAGGCCGGATTCGAGGTCGATCGAGGGATCCCAGCCGAGACCGCGAAGGCGGGTGACGTCGAGGAGCTTCCTTGGCGTGCCGTCGGGCTTGGTGGTGTCCCAGATGAGTTCGGCTCCAGGGTTGACGATGCGCTGGACGGTCTCGGCGAGCTCCCGGATGGAGAGATCAACCCCGGTGCCGACGTTGATGTGCGAGTCGTCGCTGTAGTTCTCGAGGAGGAAGAGACAGGCCCGGGCGAGATCGTCGACGTGGAGGAACTCACGGAACGCAGATCCGGTTCCCCACACCTCAACCCGGTTCGGCGCGCCGCTGGTCTCGGCCTCGACACGGGCGTCGTGGAACTTGCGAATGAGGGCTGGGATGACGTGGGAGGAGGCGAGGTCGAAGTTGTCTCCGGGGCCGTAGAGATTGGTCGGCATGGCCGAGATGAAGTCGGAGCCGTACTGGCGCCGGTAGGCCTGGCAGAGCTTGATCCCAGCGATCTTGGCGATCGCGTACCACTCGTTGGTCGACTCGAGGGGTCCGGTGAGCAACTGATCCTCAGTGATCGGCTGGGTCGCATGGCGGGGGTAGATGCACGATGACCCGAGGTAGAGCAACTTCTCGGTGCCCACCTCGTGAGCGGCGTGCACGACCGTGCCGTGGATCATCATGTTGTCGTAGATGAACTCGGCGGGGCGCGTGCTGTTGGCGAGGATGCCGCCGACTGTTCCGGCGACGAGCATGACGTAGCGCGGACGGTTTGCCTTGAACCAGTGCGAGACCTCGGCCTGGTTCCTCAGGTCGACCTGGTCTCGGGTGGCCGTCAGGATGTTGTCGAAGCCCTCGGCCTCGAGGAGCCGGACGATCGCCGATCCGACGAGTCCCCCGTGCCCGGCCACGTAGATCGGGGCGGATCGCTCGATTACTGCCATGGCCGCGAGGCTAACGAGTCGGGAGGACTGGCCCGACAGATGCCCTTTCTGGGGGTCAGTCGAGTTGGGCGAACTCGAAGTGGAGGTGCGCGATCACGCGGGTCGTGAAGTCATCGCGAAGCGAGGCGAGCAGGGCCGGATACTGCGCGGAGAGCGACTTCGATCCCGGGTGATTTCCGGTGAGGAACGTCGCAGCACCGAGGGCGGACAGCGCGACGAACGCGGTGAGGTCGGCGAACTCGGGCCGGTAGAGCGGATCGTCAGCGGTCAACTCATGGTTGATCGGATGCCCGTGGTAGAGCGCTGCGACTGTCGCCGACAGCCCACCCATGTCTGCGATGGTGATCTCAGAGACCCGAGCTTCGAACTCCTGGTTCAGGATCTCGCCGACCGGGTCGAGGACGTGCGTGTAGTTGAGCATCGAGTCGATGCCCGGGTGCGCGGTGGTCCAGTCGAAGCGGTACCTGAATCGGGCCCGGAACTGATCCTCGGCACTTGAGGTCACGGCGAAGGTGACCGCGTTCATTCCCTCGACGAGTTTGGCGTGCTCGTGCACCACCGCTTCGGCGAGGAGGCGGTCGCGGCCACCAAAGTGGTAGTTCACGAGGGCAGGGGAGAGATCGAGTTCCTCGCAGATGTCGGCGAGCACGACCGCGCGCGGACCTCGGATGGCCAATTGCGCGCCGACGGCGTCGAGCAGGGTCTGTCGAGCGTCGCCGTAGCGGATTCCCTCCCGACCAGTGGTCGTCGAACGAGCCATACGAGAACAGTACCTGAGATCCGCTGGCCTGTCTGGAGGAGCGAAACGCTGGAGCCCGGGATGAGAATCGAACTCACGACCTACGCATTACGAGTGCGTTGCTCTACCGACTGAGCTACCCGGGCGACGGCCGCCGATGCTACCGAGAGGTCGTGCCACCGGCACGGGCTCACGGCAGAGGCAACGACCAGACCAGTCGCTGGAGGGCGAGCGTCGAGTTGGCGTTGCGACCGAGCGACGAGATGGTCGCCTGGATCGCGGAGACGGCCCTGGCCGCGTCGGCGGTCGACACGCGCTCGCCGACCGCGGCATCCCGGTAGGCGCCGGCCATCGCCGAGAGCCCCGACCGGAGTTCATCGGTCGTGAACCGTCGAAGCTCGCGTTTGTGGCGCTCTTCGAGTTGTTTTCGGCCGCTGCCCCTCGCACCGACCCGCTCGATCCGCTCCTGCAGGTCGGCGGCTTCGGTCGCCTGCCGCGCTTTCAGCGGCTCGGCCGCGCGGTCGATCAACTGCTCGACACGGTCGACGAAGGCGAGTGCCGCACGACCTGAGCCATCGAGCGTCTCGAGAACCGAGGCGAACGCGGCTCGTCGCTCGGCGACCTCGGGATCGCCCGCCAGCACTCTCGCTCGCTCGAGGTCGCCGGCGGCGCCGGCGGACACGATCTCAGCGAGGTTCTGGTCGACACCCTCAGCGATGAGTCGATCGCGGATGACCGCATCGGGGATGGTGGCGAAGTCCACCCGCACACACCGAGAGGCGATGGTCACCAGCGAGGTGGGGACCGACTCCGCGAGGATGACGAAGCGAGTCGACTCCGGTGGTTCCTCGACGGTCTTGAGGAGCCGTCCGGCGGCGATTTCTGACAGCAGGTGGAACTCGTGGAGCATCATGACCTTCGACGTTCCCTCGACCGGGCTGAGCCAGGCCTGCTCGTTGATCCACTCCGCCTGATCGCGATCGATCGCCGCGCCAACCCGCTCGACCTCCCGGCAGTCGGGGTGCTCCCCGGCCATGACCAGTCGGGCATCTCGGCCCTCGGCGTCGTCGGAGCCGGTGAGGAGCATCGCGGCGAACGCCCGAGCGGCCCGCTCCACCGTCGATCCGTGGGGGCCGACCAGCAGGTAGGCGTGCACTGGGTCCGCTGCGGCGCGCCGCAGTCGCTCGACTGCGCGGTCCTGACCGACGACGTCGTCCCAGACCGACGACGTCACAGCCCGAGGCGCTCTGAGACGACGGACCGGATGATGGACTCGACCTCGTCCTTGGGAAGGAGGCCGTCGATGACCACCCATCGTGAGGGGTCCCGCTCTGCTAGTTCGGCGAATCCCTCGGCGACCCGTCGATGAAAGTCGGCCCCGGCGCGCTCGAAGCGGTCGAGGTCGCGCTTGCGGAGTCGGATCTCCATCTCCTCGGCGGGAACAGCGATCAGCACGACGAGATCGGGGAGGGTGTCGCCGACCGCCCAGGAGTTCACCTGAAGCACCTCGTTCATCCCGAGCTGCCGGCCGGCGCCCTGATAAGCGAGCGAGGAGTACACGGATCGGTCACTCACCACATGCCGTCCCGACGCGAGAGCAGGACGCACCACCTGGGCGAGATGCTGAGCTCGATCGGCGGCAACGATGAGCGTCTCAGCGCGCTCGTCGAGGTCATCGACCTCGACATCGTGGAGGATGCTTCGGAGTCGCTCACCGATCGCGGTGCCCCCGGTCTCTCGGGTGAGCACGGCGTCGAGGGAGGCGGCGAGACGAGTGGCGTGGGTGCTCTTCCCGCACCCCTCAGAACCCTCGAAGGCGATGTAGCGGGGGCTCGTCACGAGGCCAATGTAGACGGGGGCTTAGTCGGCGTCGCCGGAAGCGCGCTTGCCCCCGGCATTCTTCGCCGGGCTTTTTCTCGCCGCGGACTTCTTCGCTCCCGTTTTCTTGGCGGTCTTCTTCGAAGCAGCCTTCTTCGGGGCGGCCTTTTTGGCACCCTTCTTCGCGGGAGCCTGCTCGCGCCGGATGGCGAGCAGTTCGAAGGCCCGCTCGGGAAGCATGTCCTCGATGCGATCACCCTTGCCGATCGAGGCGTTCGTCTCGCCATCGGTCACGTAGACGCCGAAGCGACCGTCTCGGGCGACGACCTTGCGCCCGGACACCGGATCGTCACCGAACTCCCGGAGAGGACCGGCGGCGGCCATCGATCGTCCAGCGCGCTTGAACACCTTCGGGAGCTCGAAGATCCGCACCGCCTCGTCGAGGGTGATGGTGAGCAGTTGGTGCTCGGAGTCGATCGAGCGGAAATCGCGACCCTTCACGACATACGGTCCGTATCGACCGTTGTCGGCACGGATCTCCTCACCGTCGTTGGGGTCGAGTCCGAGCACCCGTGGAAGGGTGAGCAGCCGCTCGGCGTCCTCCATGGTGATGTGCTCGAGGGACATCGAGGCAAACAGGCTGGTCATCCGAGGCTTGTCCATGCCCGGCGGCGGAGCGTCCGGCGTGCCCCACTGCACGTAGGGGCCGTAGCGGCCATTCTTCGCGAACACGGGGAGACCGTCGAGTTCGCCGATCGGCTCATCGCTCTTGGGAAGCGACAGGAGGCGGAGCGCCTCGGCGAGGGTGAGCTCGTCGGGGGCGAGGGTGTCCGGAATCGACGCGGTGTCCTCTCCGCGCTTCACATACGGCCCATAACGACCGGGTTTCGCCACGACCTCGTTGCCGTCCTCGTCGACACCGATCGGGAAGGTGTTGATCCTCGCGGCATCGATCTGGTCGAGGTTCTCCTCGACGAGAGTCTTGAGGCCGGGCAGGTCGTCAGACCCGAAGTAAAACCGCTGGAGCCACTGGTCCTTGTGTCGCGATCCGTCAGCGATGCCGTCGAGGTCTTCCTCGATCTTGGCGGTGAGCTCGTAGTCGACGAGATCGTCGAAGTGCTGCTCGAGCAGGCCGACGACCGCGAACGCCGTCCAGGTCGGGACGAGAGCCTGCCCCTTCTTCCAGACGTAGCCGCGATCCTGCACCGTCTGGATGATCGATGCCCACGTTGACGGCCGGCCGATGCCGAGCTCCTCGAGGCGCTTCACGAGACTGGCCTCGGTGAACCGCGCCGGGGGCGAGGTGTTGTGCCCCTCGGCGGTGAGATCGGCGACCGGTACTGGGTCGCCGACGGTGAGTTCAGGGAGGAGCACGTCGTCGCCGGCCTTGCTCTGGTCGTCGCCGTCGGTCGGGGTGCTGTCGAGCACCGCTCGGTGACCGGGGAACGTGATCGTGGTTCCGCTCGCGGCGAAGAGGCAGTCGGTCGCGTCATCGGTGGTCGCCCCACCGATCCGCACGCTGACGGTGACACCGCGGGCGTCAGCCATCTGCGAAGCGAGGGTCCGCTGCCAGACGAGCGTGTAGAGGGCGAGTTGTTGGCGGTCCCGGATCTCTCCTGAGACCGACTTCGGCGAGCGGAAGGGGGTGGTCGGCCGGATCGCCTCGTGGGCCTCCTGAGCGTTCTTCGACTTCGAGGAGTACTGCTTCGGAGCGTCGGAGAGGTAGCTCGCCCCATACTCAGCCTCGACCGCGACGCGTGTCGCCGCGAGCGCCTCGTCGGAGAGGACGACGTTGTCGGTCCTCATATAGGTGATGAAGCCCTGCTCGTAGAGACCTTGGGCCAGCCGCATCACCTGCGAGGAGGAGAGCCTCAGTCGACGTCCGGCCTCCTGCTGGAGCGTCGAGGTCATGAACGGAGCCTTCGGAGATGAGCGATACGGCTTCTCCTCGACCGAGCGAACCGAGACGTCTGCCGCGGAGAGCCCCAACGCCAAGCGTCGCGCCTCCGCCTCGTCGAGTACCCGCACGCGCTCGTCGGCCCGTCCTGCCGCGTCGAAGTCGCGGCCGGTCGCCACCCGGACGCCGTCGACCTCGAGAAGGCGGGCGGTGAAGGCTGGGGCGGTGGCGGTGAGCAACTCGAGATCCCAGTAGCCGGCGGAGACGAAGGCGATCCGCTCGCGCTCGCGCTCGACGATGAGTCGAATCGTCGGGCTCTGAACGCGCCCGGCGGATAGACCTCGGTTCACCTTGCGCCAGAGGATCGGCGAGACCTCGTAGCCGTAGAGCCGGTCGAGGATGCGACGGGTCTCGGCCGCATCGACGAGGCCGTAATCAATGCCGCGAGGGTTCTCAACCGCGTGATCGATCGCAGCGCGCGTGATCTCGTGGAACACCATTCGCTTCACCGGCACCTTCGGCTTCAGGTACTCGAGGAGATGCCAGCTGATGGCTTCGCCCTCGCGGTCCTCATCGGTCGCGAGATAGAGCTCGCTGGCGTCCTTGAGCGCCGCGCGGAGATCGCGAATCACCTGCTTGCCGCGCTCGGTCAACTCGTAGGTCGGTTTGAACCCGTTGTCGACGTCAACCGCGAGACCTTTGGAGGGGAGGTCGGCGACATGGCCGACCGAGGCCCGCACATCGAACTCGTCGCCCAGGAAGCGGGCGATCGTCTTCGCCTTCGCTGGTGACTCGACGATCACGAGCGGGCGACCGGATGCGGTGGAGGCCATGGGAGCGGTGAGTGTGCCCCGATGCCGGGTCGAGACCAACACGGGGTCACGCCGGTCGGGGGCACGGATGGAGCAATGATGCCGGCGCTCGTAGTGTCCGAGACGTGGCGACCGACACCGTCTGGGTTCTCGGCGACCAACTCGATGAACGCCTCGCACACCTCGCGGATCGCGATCCGACCGCGACCACCGTGCTCATGGTGGTGTCGAGGTCGAAACTGGCATCGAGACGCTGGGGTCGACAGCGCGCCCACTTCTATGTCGCCTCGATGCGGCGGTTCGCGGAGCGTCTCCGCAACCTCGGATTCACCGTCGACTGGAGGGTGGCCCACTCGATGCGCGCGGGACTCGATGCGCACATCGCCGACTACGGTCCGCGCGCCGTCGTCGCGATGGAGCCAGCCAACCGGGCGGGCTCCGACCTGCTCGACCGGCTCGGCGTCCGGCTGATCCCCTCCGACCAATTTCTCTGCCACCGCGACGAGTTCCGCGCGTGGGCCGCGGAGCACCGGCGACGAGACGGGTCGCTGCTGATGGAGGACTTCTACCGCTGGCAACGACGGCGACTGGGAATCCTGATCGAGGAGGACGGGTCGCCAGTTGGAGGTCGATGGAACCTCGACGAGGAGAACCGACTGCCACCTCCCGCCGACGGGGGACAGTGGCCTGAGGCGCCGCTCGATCAACCCGATGCGATCGATGCCGAGGTCGATGAGATCTTGTCGGGCTTCAACCTCAGCGGTGGGAAGTGGAACGGGCTGTGGGCCACCGACCGCGAGGGGGCGCTCCGGCGACTCGCTCACTTCGTTACCGAGGCCCTACCGGGCTTCGGACCCTATGAGGACGCGGTGGTCAGCCATCACCGGCATCTCAACCACTCGATGCTGAGCCCGTACCTCAACAACGGTCTCCTCCACCCGCGAGAGGTGGTGGAGGCGGTGCTGGCGGCAAATCGCGACGGCGGCATCCCACTCAACTCGGTGGAGGGCATCATCCGGCAAATCATCGGCTGGCGCGAGTACATCGCCGGCCTCTACTGGACGAACGATCCCGACTACATCGACGCCAACCACTTCGGGAACACGATGGAGGTACCGCCGGCACTCCTCGGAACAGCGACGAACATGAACTGCGTATCCCACGTCGCTCGCTGGGTGGCCGAGGACGGGTGGACCCATCACATCCCGCGACTCATGGTGATCGCGAATCTCGCGACGCTCGCCGGTGTGCGGCCGCGCGCTCTAGTCGACTGGATGTGGGAGTCCTTCGTCGATGGAGCCGAATGGGTGATGGTGCCGAATGTCGTCGGCATGGGCATGTACGCCGATGGTGGGGCGATGAGCACCAAGCCCTACGTCGCCGGAGGGAACTACCTGTCGAAGATGACCGACTTCTGCGGATCCTGCGCTTTCGACCGTCGACGCCGCACCGGCGATGACGCCTGCCCCTTCACCACCCTCTACTGGGACTTCCTCGACCGTCACCGGGATCTGCTCGCCGGAAACCACCGACTGGCCCGCGTGTACGCGAACCTCAATCGCCTGTCGGATATCGACGACGTCCGGGAACGCGCGGTCGAGGTCCGAGGGCGACTCGCCACTGGGACCCTGTGACTCGCAGCGGTACCGTTCGGGTGTGAGCCCTGACCGCCTCCTCGGCTGGACCGATCGGTTCGCCGAGTGCTGGGAGCGGCTCGGAGCGCCGTCGGCGCACGGCACACCGGGCCGGGTTGCGCGGATCGATCGCGGATGGTCGACCGTGATGCGAACCCACGACGACACCGACGGTCTTCGGGTCCGCAACATCGGAGCTGATGTGGCCGTCGGTGACTGGGTGGTGGTGGATGACGGGGGCGAGCGCATCGAGCATGTCCTCGACCGCACCTCCGCCTTCACTCGACGCGCCTCCCACGAGGGAGATCGGGCGGTGCCCGACGTGCTCGCCGCGAACATCGATGTCGTCTTCCTCGTGCACGCCCTCACGGCGCCGCCCAACCAGCGGCGCCTTGAGCGTGAGCTCGTGTTGGCCTTCGATTCCGGAGCGACACCCGCTGTGGTGCTGACAAAGGTCGATGTCGCCGAGGATCCGTCCGCTGTGGTCGACGAACTGACCGCCGTGGCCCCCGGTGTGCCCGTGCTGGTCGTCAGCGGGGTGACTGGAGAGGGGGTCGACGAGATCGGCCGCCGCGCCGTCGACGGCTCGACCCTCGCCCTCCTCGGCGCCTCCGGGGTTGGGAAGTCGACGATCGTCAATTCGCTCCTCGGCCGCGACGAGATGGCGACCGCCGCGGTGCGCGACGGCGATCAACGCGGGCGTCACACCACGGTCGCGACGCGCTTGCTTCCGGTGCCGGGCGGTGGCTGGCTGATCGATACGCCGGGCTTCCGGGCGGTGAGTCTCTGGCTGTCCGGTCGGGGCATCGAACGAGCCTTCTCCGACGTGTTCTCGCTCATGGACGACTGTCGCTTCCGCGACTGCAAGCATGATCGCGAACCCGGTTGCGCCGTGAGAGTTGCGATCGAGGATGGCTCGCTCGATCCATCGCGGTTCGCGAGCCTCGAGCGGCTCGTCGCCGAAGAGGCGGCCGTTGAGGCGGAGCAGGAGCGGCGGCTCCGAATCGCCGATCGACGCCGGCACGGCCGGCCCGGGCCGGAGGGCGACGAAGACGACGAATCCGACGCGCGAGGCGCCGAGTGACCCCTCGATTCTCCACCGACTGATCGCGGCTTCGAGTCCGGCGGTACTGTCGTCATATGGCAGGCATGGAGACCACCCCCGGCATGTTCGACCTCCGGATGTCGGAGGGCGCGCGTCCGCTCTACGAACGAGTCCTCGAGTTCATCGAGACCGAGATCGAGCCGAAGACCGAGGAGTTCTTCCGACTCGGCAGCGACCGCGATGAGCGCTGGTCGTACGGTCCGGGGCAGCTCGAACTGCTCGACGGCATCAAGGAACGGGCCAAGCAGGCGGGGCTATGGAACTTCTTCCTGCCCGACGCCGAGACCGGCGAGGGGCTGAGCAACCTCGACTACGCGTACATCGCGATGGAGCTCGGTCGGAACCCGATCGCCAGCGAGTGCCTCAACTGCTCGGCTCCCGACACCGGCAACATGGAGGTGCTCGAACGGGTGGGAACAGCCGAGCAGAAGGAGCGATGGTTGGCGCCGCTCCTCGCCGGCGAGATCCGATCGGCGTACGCCATGACCGAGCCCGACACCCCGTCCTCGGACGCGAAGAACATCTCCTGCCGAGCCGTCAAAGACGGTGACGAGTGGGTGATCACGGGAGAGAAGTACTGGACCTCGGGGGCGGGTGACCCACGCTGCAAGATCCTGATCGTCATGGTGCAGACCGATCCCGACGGTCCACCGCACCGGCGCCAGTCGCAGATCCTCGTCCCGATGGACACGCCGGGGGTGCGGGTCATGGGGCCGATGCACGTCTTCGGGGAGGACGACGCCCCCCACGGGCATATGCATCTCCGGTTCGAGGACGTGCGGGTGCCGGCCACCAACATGCTGCTCGGGGAGGGTCGGGGCTTCGAGATCTCGCAGCTCCGACTCGGACCTGGCCGAATCCATCACTGCATGAGGTCGATCGGAGCCGGGGAGCGCGCGCTCGAGTTGATGGTGAAGCGCGGTTTGTCGCGGGAGGCGTTCGGCAAGCCGATCGCCCAACTCGGCGGCAACGTGGAGACCATCGCCCGAGCCCGTGTCGAACTCGAGTCGATGCGCCGGATGGTGCTCACCGCGGCTAAGGCGATGGATGAACTCGGCAACGCGGAGGCGAGGGTCTGGGTGAGCGCCGTCAAGGCCCTCGTGCCCGAGCGCGTCGTCGCGATCATCGACCAGGCCATTCAGGTGCACGGCGCGACCGGCGTCTCCCAGTGGACCCCGCTCGCCAAGATGTACACGGGGCAGCGCACCCTCCGACTCGCCGATGGCCCGGACGAGGTGCATTGGTTCGTCGTGGGTCGGGCTGAACTGGCCCGCTGGGAGTCTGAGGCCGCCGACTACGACCCCAAGCGTGAGTTCTACGCGGCGAGGGACGCTCGAGTCGACGCGGTCTTTACCGGTCCCTGATTCGTCGCGCTATCTCCCGAGGTGCCAACCGTCGGGTCCGCGCCTCCAGCGGTGGACGGCGCTGACCGCGGTGGTGGGAAGTTCCCCGTAGAGGTGGGGGAACAACTCGCCCCCACCCTCGGCGGCTGGCTCGTCCACGAGGTCGGCGCCAAGGCGCGTCGGGTCGAGGTCGAGCACCACGAGCTCATGGACATCGTCGTAGAAGCGGCGCGCCACTCCCTCGATCTGCCCGATCCTCGCGCAGTGGACGAACCCGACCTCGGCGAAGGTGAGCCCCCGAGTGCTCCAGGGGTATGAGCCGGTGGTGGCGGCTCGCTCCCAGTCGTCCGGAAGTGCGAGGTGCACGATCCGCTCAGCGCTGAGACCGCTGTCCATTGGGCCGAGGGTAGCCATCGGTCAAGGACGGCCGATGGGCTCGATCGCCGCGGTCGCGTCGGCGGTGATCCTGCGGGGACCGAGGAGGGAGAGAGGCGACCAGGAGGATCGCCTGGTCCGCTCGATCGTGACGGTCACGAGGAGCCCGTCGCGGGAGATCTCGTGGGAGAAGTCATCGGCTGAACCTGCGCCAGCCTGGTCGAGGAGCTCGGAGACCGCACTCTCGGGACGTTCGGTGGAGGCCGCCAAGCGAGCGGCGGCTCCAGCGGTGTGCTCGAGCGAGACCCGTGCGACCGAGAGGGCCGCGACGTCGATGACCGCCGCGACGACGACCGCAACGAGCGGGAGGACCATGGCCAGTTCGACCGCCGCCTGGCCTCGGTCTGACGCCGTCGTGGACCTCACACCTGTTCGAGCACTGTTCGCAGGATCCGATCGAAGAGCCGCGACACGGTTTCCGCCCCCGAGCCGGTGGTCGCCCAGCCAACGACCATCAACCCGACGAAGGCGGCGGCGAGTATGACGAGGGCGTACTCGGTGGTCGCCTGCCCCAACTCGGATCCCGTCGTCGTTGAGTCGCGTCGCCGACCGGCCGCTTGTCGCATCGGTGGTGGTGTCATCTTTGGCTCCCTCTCGTCGTGGCGTGATGTCTCGGCCCGATCGGGCGATGGGGCCTCACAGGTCGGCGCGGACCGCTCGCAGGGCGGCGACCGCGACCGGGGCGATGGCGATGAGAACGACCGCGGGCAGGGTGCAGAGCACGAGGGGAGGGGTGAGCCGCACCGGGAGTTCACCGATCGCGGTGTGATGGAGCCGGCGCGCCTCTGAGCGGAGGTCATCTGCGAGGTGGTCGAGGGCCGGCGCCAGTGGTGAGCCATCGCGAGAGCAGTCGACGAGGAGAGCGGCGAGGCGTCGCGCGCGTCGGTCGGTCCCGAGTCCGGCGAGAGCGGTGTCGAGTCGCTCGCCGCGGTCGACGGCCTCGCACACACGGCTGAGTGACGCACGGAGCACCGGGGGTCCCACCGCAGCGAGCAGCCGGATCGTCTCGACGGCCGCTGACCCCGATCGGACACCGATCGCCAACAGCTCGACAAGGAGGGCGAGGGCGTCCTCCCGATCGACACCGCGTCGGGCCCCGGTGCGCCCCGACCCCCGACTGGCGACCGATCGCATCCAACGCCAGCCGATCACATCGAGCGCTGCGCCGAGCGCGATCACCATGATCATCGGGAGGTCGGTGACGCCGGAGCGCACCCCTGGTGACAACGCGAGGGCACCGAGGAGGACCACCGGTGGGAGGACGGTCATGACGCGCGCGGAGAGGACCGCCTGGGCAGCTGATGACCGGCGGCGGCGGCGCACATCCTCCCGAGACCGCACCACCGCTGCGGCCTGACGCAATCCGTCGACGAGCGCGGCGGTGTCCCCCCGAGCGGACAGCAGCGACACGGTGATCACGTCGAGGTCTCCAGTCGTCGGCGTGACTCGGATGGAATTGTCGAGGGTCCCACCGGTGGCGAGACCGCGTTCGATCCCCTCCCACCAGTCGTTGAGCGCCGAGCGGCGGTTCGAGCCGGTGATCGGTCGCGAGGAACGCAGCGCCGCGATCGGGCTCAGGCCGGTCGCGATGCACCGAGCGAGATCCTCGGCGTAGTCGGCGATACCCGCCGGCGTCTCGCTGGTTGATGGCGGAACGACGGTTCCCGACTCCTCGGTGATTCGGCGGGAGGCGGGAGGGGCGAAGGCGAGTCGGGCGATGAGGATGCCGATGAGTGAGGGTTCGGCGATGAGCGCGATCGGCCACATCACCCGCGGGTCACCTCGAACGCGGTGCTCGGCCCGGAGGGGGTCAACTCAACGATCTCGCTGACCAGGCGCTGCCCGGTCGGCAGGCGTCGAAGATGGACGAGCAGGTCGACGCTCATTCGGAGGTGCTCCCGGGCGGCCTCAGCCGACCACGCTGGCATGGACCGAGCGAGCAGGTTCTCAAGACGGGCGAGCGCGTCGGTCGCGCTGTTCGAGTGGCAGGTGGCGAGAGCCCCGTCGTGACCGGTATTGACCGCTTGGATGAGCGCGACCACCTCAGCACCCCGGATCTCGCCCACGACGAGCCGATCGGGTCGGAGCCGCAGCGCGGCTCGAACCAGATCCTCGGCGTCGACCGCCTCGATCCCCTCGGCTCGCGGCCGCGCCTCGAGGCGCACCGATTGTGGGTGCTGTGGGTCGAGTTCGGCCGTGTCCTCGATGATCACCACCCGCTGCTCCTTCGGCACGCGGTCGATGAGGGCGCCGACGAGGCTCGTCTTCCCAGAGGAGGCACCGCCGGAAACAAGGATCGTCTTGCGCTCTTCGATGGCGGCGGCGAGTTGCTCTACGACCTCAGGAGGGCCGAAGTCGTCGAGGCGCAAGCGGCGTCGCGCGGGTGCCCTCACCGCCACGGCGGTTCCGTCGACGGCCACGGGCGGGAGGACGGCGCAGAGCCTCGAACCGTCGGGAAGCCGCGCGTCGACCACGGGGTGGGAGCGGTCGAGTCGGCGACCGCTACCGGCAAGCATCCGTTCGAGGACCACTTCGAGTTCCCCGGCTGAGATCTCCGCTCGATACTCCAACCGCCCAGCGCGCTCCGTCCACACCTCCCCACCTCGATGGACGAGGACCTCGTCGACGTCGCGGTCGGCGAGGAGTTCTCCGATGAGACCGTGGCCGGTCATCCGCGCGAGCGCGCTCTGTCGGAGCCGGTCCTGTTGCTCGTCGTTAGCGAGAGCGAATCGGCTGCGGACGATCTGCGAGACGGTGTCGATCGGCTCGCCGGTGAGCCGGGTAGCAGCCGCGACCACCTCGGCCACCTGCTCCTCCCAAGCACTCATGTTGGCAGCGCTGAGGCGAGCGCACCGAGCGATGCCGGCAGCCGCGAGAGGAGCAAACCTGCGTCGACCGCTCGCGCGACGGTTGGATCGATGGCGAGCGAGGCGAGGATTGGGGCTCCGAGACACCGGGCGACGTCGTCAGCCGACAGAGCGCGCCCCGGTTCGGAGATCACGATGACCCCGTCGGGGGTCGCCCCAGCTCGCACCGAGCGACGGAGCGCGAGGTAGCACGGTCTCACCACCATCACGTTCCGAGTAGCGACCTTCGGCCACCCGTCGGGCCGACCCGTTCCGAGGTCGACGATCACCGCGTCGGAGCGCGTCGAGGCCCAGTCGGCGAGTCGGGCCCAGGATCGATCCTCGACGGGCTCGGGGGAGGAGCCGGCGCGAATGATGGAGAGTTGGTCGTCGATGTCCTCCACCAGATCGTCGAGACGCGAGTTGGGTGAGTCGCTCACGAGCCAGTCGCGAACCCCGGGCGCGTCGGATTCGGCGAGACCGAGGACGGCGGGCACATCGCCGGAGGTGTCGACGATGACGGCGGGGTCGTGCAGGCGCGCGAGCGCGCAGGCAGTGACGGTGGTGCCGCTCCCACCTTTGGGTGTCCAGAGTCCGGTGAGCATGTCCCTCCCAGGTCGGTGTCGGGAGGTCGGGACTCGAGTGTGGGCGCGCGACCCCTCAGCGTGACGCCGTGTCGGAAGCCGTCTGCGCGAGCAGTTCGAGGAATGTGTCCTCGGCCCGACGGGCTGAGCGGTGGGTCGATCCCGAGGAGTGCGGGGTGATGATCACCCGCTCCATCGCCCACAGCGGGGACTCCTCGGGGAGCGGTTCGATCTCGAACACGTCGAGGGCCGCTCCGGCGAGGTGTCCGGAGTCGAGGGCGTCGATCAGCGCGCTCTCGTCGACGCACTCACCCCGGCCCACGTTCACGAAGTACGACCCGGTCGGCATCGCCGCGAACTCGTCGGCGCCGAGCATCTCGCGGGTGTCGTCGGTGAGCGGGGCGCACATGACGAGGGCGTCGGAGTGCGTGAGGAGCTCACTCAGTCGGTCGGTGGCCCAGGTGGGGCACGGCTCGGATCCTGTGGGGTGTCGACGGAGACCGACGACGTCCATGCCGATCGCCATCGCCAGCCGAGCGATCTCCGACCCGATCGAACCAAGGCCGATGATCCCGAGGCGAAGATCGGCGGGGTCATCGGTGACTCGGTGGGACCACTGGCGCTGGTGCTGGTCGCGTCCGATCTCGTCGAGTCGTCGGATGAGGGTGATCAGGTGGTGGATCACCGAGTGCGCGATCGCCGGCGCGGCAGCCCCCGGGGAGTTCGTTACTCGCACTCCGCGGTCGGAGAGCCGCGCGAATACCGGGTCGTCGAGCCCGGCGGAGAAGGTGTGGAGCCAGTGGAGTCGGGGGGCCCGGACCACGGGTCCCATGAGGGCGGCCGTTCGTCCGGGCCAGGCGTCAGCCGAGAAGAAAGCGATCGTCAGCCGTTCGATGTCCGGATCGCTCACGGGTGACTCCCTGAGCACGATGAACTCGGCGCCAGGGCTGATCGTCGTCAGTTCCGCGGAACGGGCCTCCCATACGGTGTCGGTGACCAGGATGACCTCACCCTCGCTTCGACCCACGCGGGGGATGCTAGGTCTTGCGATCGGTACGCTCCCGGGTGGAGGTGTCCGCACGCCTGGTGGGTGCCGCCGCCTTCAAAGCGGTTGGGGCGGGTGTTCCCCGTCCGGCGGGTTCGATTCCCGTCCACCTCCGCCACACGGCCTCGGCCGTAGTGTCCGTTTCATGACCGACACGCCCTCGCTCATCCGCCACGGCCAACGCGCCATCGATCTCGGCATCGTCGTTCGCGACGCCGAAGCTGCGCTCGCCTTCTATCGGGACCTCCTCGGTCTCGTTGACGAGGGATCGATGCCGATGCCGGTCGGCGCCGGCGGCACCATGTACCGGCTGCGGTGCGGCGACTCACTGATCAAGATCGTCGCTTTCGACGAGAATCCGGAGGCCAAGGCGCCGCGCGGCGGTATCCCGGGCGCCTCCGGCTATCGCTACTTCACGATCCACGTCGCCAACATCGATGAGATCGCCGAGGCCTGCCGATCGGCGGGCGCGAGAGTGGTGGTCGAGCCGGTGGAGATTCGGCCCGGGGTTCGAATCTCTCTCGTCAACGACCCCGACGGCAACACCGTCGAGTTCGTCGAGTCGACCTGACGACGGAGTGATGGCGGGTCAGACGGCGAGGAGGTCGCGGGCGCCCGTGTCGCTCGAGGGGTGACGCAACTTCGACATGGCGCGCGCCTCGATCTGGCGGATCCGCTCGCGCGTCAGGTTGAAGTGCTCGCCGACCTCCTCGAGGGTGCGGGGTTCGCCACGGTCGAGCCCGAAGCGCAGCTTCAGGATCTCGCGCTCGCGCTCGTCGAGAGGAGCGAGTAGACGGCTGATCTCCTCAGGGAGCAGCGCGGTGGCCGCCACCTCGAAGGGAGACTCGGCTGAGCGATCCTCGACGACGTCGCCGAGTTCGGCGTCGCCGTCTTCGCGGAGGGGCTCGGAGAGCGAGAGCGGCTCGGCGGCGAAGCGGAGGGCCTCGGTCACCTTGTCCTCGGGCATCTCCACCTCGAGGGCGAGCTCGGCGAGCGTGGCCGGGCGGCCGTACTTGAGCTCGAGGCGCGAGCGCGCCTTCTGCAGTCGGGCGAGGGTGTCGCCGGCGTGGACCGGCAGGCGGATGGTGCGGCCGGTGTTCGCGATACCGCGGGTGATGGCCTGTCGGATCCACCAGGTGGCGTAGGTGGAGAACTTGAAGCCCTTACGCCAGTCGAACTTCTCGACCGCGTGCATCAGGCCGAGGTTGCCTTCTTGGATGAGGTCGAGGAGGGGGAGGCCGGACGCCTGGTACTTCTTGGCGATCGACACCACCAGTCGGAGGTTGGATTGCACGAACTGCCGCTCGGCTTCCTCACCCTTGCGCGCGATCCGACGAAGTTCTCGCTTGCGGGCGGCGGTGACGGCTTTGCCGCCGGCATCGAGCTCCTCGATCGCCTCCTTGCCCGCCTCGATCGCCTTGGCCAGACGAACCTCGTCGTCTTTGGTGAGCAGGGTGTACTGACCGATGTCGGTCAGATACAGCCGGACAAGGTCTTCATCATCTCGGTCGACGCGATCTTTGGCCACTTTGACTCCCTCTTCGAGGTCTGGCTAGCGGATGGAACTCCCCGTGAGACGGGCGTCACGTTACCGACGATTCGGCCTTGAGCCTCAAGGGAGCTCGAGGGTTATCCATCGCTTCCGGAGATGTCGACGCAGGTCTCGGACGGTGCGGACGACAGGCGCGCGATCGATCCGCGATCTATCATCAGGGGCCACCGAGCGGTCGGGTCGTCGACCCGCCGATCGGACCCACCGAGGAGGAGGATCCGATGTCGAACCCCGTACTGAACGAGAAGGTCTTCAACAACTGGGCACCGCCGGAACCGGGCACCGAGTACCGGGGTTCTGTATCCGATGGGCCGTCGACGCCGTGGCGTTCGGCGGGGGAAGTCATGACCGTCGGAGGAACGATCTCGGCGACGGCGACGCTGCTCGCCCTCCTGCTCGCATCGGCCACGGTCGGTTGGCTCGCCACCGGCGCGCCGGCCGTCGCCGCCGATGGCTCAATCAGCTACGGGATGCCGGGCCTCGCGATCCTCGGCGTGATCGTCGGAATCGCGGCGGCCTTCGCCATCGCTTTCCGACCGCAACTGGCTCGTATCGTCGGGCCGGTCTACGCGCTCGCTCAAGGGTTCGCGGTCGGTTCGATCTCGCGGGTCTACGAGGAGTTCTACGACGGCATCGTGCTCCAGGCCGCCGGTGTGACCATCGCCGTCTTCGCGGTGATGCTCAGCCTGTACCGGTCCGGAGCCATCAGGGTCACCGACCGCTTCCGTCGCACGATCGTCATGGCCACCATCGGTGTGATGGTCTTCTACGGCATCAGTCTGATGATCTCGCTCTTCGGCGGCTCCGTGTCGTTCATCTCGAGCCCGAGTCTCTTCGGCATCGGGTTCAGCATCTTCGTCGCGGGTCTCGCCGCCATGAACCTCGCCCTCGACTTCGATTTCATCGAGCGGGGCACCGCTGAGGGACTGCCCCGTCACTTCGAGTGGTTCGCGGCCTTCGGCATGCTCGTCACCATCGTCTGGCTCTATCTCGAGATCCTGCGACTGCTGGCCAAACTCCGCGAGCGGTGACTCGCCCCTCCCACCGGTTCGCCGAGGCGACCGCGCTCGGCGCGGCTGGAGGTGTGCTCGCTGGCCTGTGCTGGTCGTCCGTCGGCCTCGGCGTTCCGGCCGCGGTGGTGGGTGGAGTCAACGGGGTGATCTCCGGCGCTCGAGCCACCTACAGCCGAGACCGGATCGGTGCGCTCGCGTTCGCGCTCGACTCGACCTGGGCGCTCGCGACCACGACGGCCTCACTCGGTGTGCATGTCGTGGATGGCGCTCTCCGAACGCCGTATCTGCCGGAGATCAGTCGCCGAATGAACCGGCATGTGTATCGAGGCGGCTTCACGCCGAGGCGCGGCTACGCGGTGACCGTCGGCAACGTGATCTCGTCGGCGGGAGACGTCTCGGTGGAGAGCCGACATCGCCTCGTCGATGAGCATGAGGAGACCCATGTCTGGCAGGCCCGCATCCTCGGACCGCTCTTCGCCCCGGCCTATCTGGGTTGGAGCGCCATCGGCGCGGTGCTGGGCGCGCTTCGGTGGATCACCCTCTCGCGGCCCCGGCCGAGCCTGCCCTCAGTGGTCGATCGACTCGCCTACCGCGCCAACCCGTTCGAGCGTTGGGCTGAGCTGCACCCGATCCGACGGGGTTCGGTCAGACCGATCGGGAGATGAAGTCGAGGAGAGCTCGGTTGAACTCTCCGGGTGCCTCCTGCTGGACCCAGTGACCCGCGCCGGGGATGAGCACGGTGGCGCGGTGGTCGGCGAGATCGGAGTCCATTCGCGCGAGGTAGTCGTCTCGCCCGTGGATCACCGGATCGAGCGATCCGGCGACGAAGAACGTGGGCATGGTGATCGGCGATGCACCGAGTGGCGCGGTGAGGTCATGGTTGGGGTCGAAGTTCCGATACCAATCGACGGGTCCGTTGAATCCACTGCGCTCGAATTGCGACACGTAGACCTGAAGATCGGCTTCGCTCAGCCACGGCGGCGGTGACGTCCGTCGGCCACCGGACTGGTGCTCGAAGGCCTCGGTGACCGTCGTTCCCGATGCTGGCAGCGGGGACCCGTCACGGGTCGGGTGGCTCTCGGCCGCCGCGGCCCAGATGATCGACAGCAGGAAGCGGCGGACGTCTCGATGCATCTCGGCCTCGGCGAGGCGGGGTTGCTGGAAGTGGAGGATGTAAAAGAAGTCGTCGCCGTGGACAGCTCGGAGGAGTTCGGTCGGAGCCATCGGCCACGGGGTCCAGGGAACGCTCGCGGCGATCACCGAGGCACATCGCTCGGGATGCAGCTGGGCCATGTGCCAAGCGACGATCGACCCCCAGTCGTGGCCGACGATGATGGCGCTCTCCACCTCGGCGTCGTCGAGGAGAGCCGCGATGTCCCTGGTGAGGTGGTCGGCCCGGTAGTGCGAGGTGTCGTTTGGTCGCGACGAGTCGCCATAGCCGCGTTGATCGGGGACGATGACCCTGAGCCCCGCGTCGACGAGCGGCTCGATCTGATGGCGCCAAGAGTGGGAGGTCTCCGGGAAGCCGTGCAGGAGGACGACGGTCCGTTCGGGCCCGGGTCCCGAGTCAAGGACGTCGAGTTCGACGCCGGGCGCCGTCTCGACGCGGCGGCGGTGCGTCGACTCAGACACCGACCCGGGCGGCCTCGTCGATGAGACTCGACAGCAAGTGGATCGCCTCAGCGATCAGCCCGTCGGTCGCCGGATCGCTGAGCGGATCGATCTCGCCGCGCCGGAGCGACAACTCCTCCGAGCGCGCGGCCATCGCTGCCCGGTAGGACATGAGATCGCCAACCGGCTGGGGCGGATCGTCGACGAGCATTCGAGCCGTGTCATCGGTGACCGGGAGTCGGGCTTCCCAATCGGCGGCGAGCGCCGTGTGCCGGTGCGACGCCGCGATGAGGAATTGCTGACGTTCGCCGGGTCCGGCCTCGCGCGCGCCATCACCGAGGAGGGTCGCCCATCGCCGATCGCGTGCGGCTTCGTCGCGGCAGAGACGAGTCACCGCGGCCAGGGATCCCGGCCAGTCCGCTGTCACGGGTTTCGCCGGGCCGTCGGATCGGCGGCGAGCACCGAATCGTCGATCGGCTCACCGGAGATCTCATCGGACCAGTAGGTGCCGGACTCGAGTCGGGTGAGCGCGGAGGACACGGCTTCGAGATCGTTGGCCAGTCGGTCGAGAGCTCCGTTCGTATCGGTCTCGCCTGAGTCCGCGACGGTGGGCACCGGCTCTGCACTCACGTCGTCATCGTACTCGTCGTCCGGCGGCGGCCGCGGCGCGCCGCCGCTCCTCGCGCCGACGACGGGCGAGGATGACCCAGCCGATGAAGGCGATGCTGGCCGTGACCCAGACGACCAGGGCGACCCGGGCGGCGGTCGCGATGGGCTCCGCCCACGACCCCCCGGTCGCGGTGCTCTGGAAGGAGGCGATCGCGATCGTCTGGGTCGTGCCGTCGAGTGGCGCGGCCCACGAGACGCTGCGCGCTCCCGATTCGGTGCTGCTCTCTCGACCGTCGTGCTCGGTGAGCTCCCCGGGCAGGAGGACGGTGACGGTAAATCCGAGTCGGTCGGAGAGCGGCGTCCCGTCCGAGAGCACATCATCGAACGGCGGTGCGCCGAGGGCTGCGACGAGACGCTCATCGGAGAAGGAGGACGCGCCATCGGGGAGGCCGAGGGACGCTGTCAGCGCGTTGACCGCCTCGGTTGAGTCCTCGTTCAACTCCCGCGTGACCGCGGGGGTGAGGAGAGGCGCGCCGACGGAGCGGAGGAGCGCTGAGAGCCCTGAGGCGTCGTCATAGTCATGGTCGAGGACGACGACAGCCCCGCCCTCGGCCGTCGGTTCGGGCCCGGTCACGACCCATCCGGCCGCGATGAGGTCCTCGACCGCGAGGCCGTCGACGACCCCGGGCTCCGCGGCGACGAGATCGGCGTCCGCTACCGCTCGCACCCTGACCGTCCCGGACCCGTCGGCGTCCATGGTGACGGCGACGTCGACGTCGAGCCGGCACGAGGTGAGCAGGCCCGCTGCCACGGCGAGGAGGAGGAGGAGCGGACGACGCACCTGCCCATGATGGCCCGTAATCCCGCGACACGGTGGGCACCGGATCGACGATGCTCCGGGCATGCCCGACTTCACGAATCATCGGGACCGACGTCACCGGGCGGTTCGCATCGAGGGACGCCTCCTCCTTGAGCGCGTCTCGGTGGCCCGCGATGGACGCAGCCATGAACGGTTCCGACTCGAGCGGCCGGTGTCGGTGACGCACCCGGAACTCGGCTTGCTCTCGATCCCCGCCGATCACGCTCGATTCGAGACCGATCTGACGTCGGTGCCCGCGGTGTTCGGCTGGCTGATCGGTTCGACCGGCGCGCATCTGCCGGCCGCCGTGGTGCACGACGCGCTCATCGCTGGGCTCGAGGAGGACCGATCACCTGTCGATCGTCGGGGTGCTGATCGGGTCTTCGGTGATCTGCTGCGGGCCTCGGGGGTTGGTCCGGTCAGGAGGACGATG
This sequence comes from Acidimicrobiales bacterium, assembly GCA_030828465.1. Classification (GTDB taxonomy): domain Bacteria; phylum Actinomycetota; class Acidimicrobiia; order Acidimicrobiales; family Ilumatobacteraceae; genus Casp-actino5. The sequence continues at coordinate 30,560 of JAURCL010000005.1, forward strand.
ATGCTCGCGGCCGTCACCCTCGCGACGAGGGTGCGCTCGGGACGGGTCGCTTTGATGGGGGTGGTGATCCATCTGGTCGTCATCGCGCTCTGTGGGCTCTGGGCAACCGCTGCGCTTCTCGGCGTCGTCGCCGATCCACCCTGGATGATCGGGCAGGGCGTCTCTCGGGGGGTCAGCGCCCTGCTCGGTATCGCCCTGGTGCCGGTCCCACTCGCGTTGTTGTGGGGGCGCGACCGAGCCCAAGGGGTGGTGACAGGGTGGGCGCTCGCCGCCCTGCTGCACGTGACCGCCGCGGTTGGCCTGCTGCTCGTGTTGATCGACCGGCTCGACCGACTCGGCCGAGGGATCGACGCGGATCAGTCGACCGGCGGAGTGTCGCTGTCGCCCTCACCCGAGGCGGTCGCGGCGAGTTCGACCGCCGACGGCGGGACGAATCCCTCGACGGAGCTAAATGAGAACCGGCGGCTTCCCTCGCGATCGGGGTCGTCCTCAACGTCGACCACGATGATCTGACCGGCACCGAACTCCTTGTAGAGGAGCTTCTCGGAGAGCACGTCCTCGATCTGGCGCTGGATCGCCCGACGGAGCGGACGGGCACCGAGCTGCGGGTCGTAGCCGACGTCAGCGAGCAACTCCTTGGCCGCTTGGGTCAGCTCGATCCCGAGACCCTGAGACTCCAGCTGAACGGTCAGCCGCTTGAGCATGAGGTCGACCATCTGGACGACCTCGCTCTTGGAGAGCTCGTGGAACACGATGATCTCGTCGAGGCGGTTGAGGAACTCGGGCCGGAAGTGCTGCTTCAGCGCATCCATGACCTTGTCCTTCATGCGCTCGTAGGACATGGCGGAGTCGTCGGTAGTGAAGCCGACGTTGGCCTTGCGGAGGTCCTGCGTGCCGAGGTTCGACGTCATGATCAGCACGGTGTTGCGGAAGTCGACCGAACGACCCTGGGCGTCGGTCAGGCGGCCCTCCTCGAGGATCTGCAACAGGGTGTTGAAGACGTCGGGGTGAGCCTTCTCAATCTCGTCGAAGAGCACGACGGAGAACGGCTTGCGCCGAACGGCCTCGGTGAGCTGACCGCCTTCCTCGTAACCGACGTATCCGGGAGGTGAGCCGACCAGACGGCTGACGGTGTGCTTCTCCATGTATTCGGACATGTCGAGGGTGATGAGCGCGGAGTCATCTCCGAAGAGGAACTCCGACAGCGTCTTGGCGAGTTCGGTCTTGCCGACACCGGTGGGTCCCAAGAAGATGAATGAGCCGCTCGGGCGTTTCGGGTCCTTCAGTCCGGCCCGTGTGCGTCGGATCGACTGCGAGACCGCGGCGACGGCGTTCTCCTGACCGATGATGCGCCGGTGGAGTTCCTCCTCCATGCGAAGGAGCTTCTGCGTCTCCTCCTCGGTCAGCTTGTACACCGGGATGCCGGTCCACAGTGAGAGCACCTCAGCGATCGCCTCCTCGTCGACCTCGTCGAAGAGGTCGACACCGGACGCCTTCACCTCGGCCTCCTTGGCGGCCTTCTCCTCGAGGATCGACTTCTCCTCGTCACGGAGGCGACCGGCGTCCTCGAAGCGCTGCTCCTCGACCGCGAGACGCTTTGCGCGCAACACATCGTCGAGTTTGCGCTCGAGCTCGCGGAGATCGGGAGGGGTTTGCATCCGCTTAATGCGGAGCCGTGAGCCGGCTTCGTCGACGAGGTCGATCGCCTTGTCGGGCAGGTGACGATCGGAGATGTAGCGGTCGGCGAGGTTGGCGGCGGCCACGAGCGCCTGATCGGTGATGGTCACCCGGTGGTGCGACTCGTACTGGTCGCGCACGCCCTTGAGGATCTCGATGGTGTGGGCGAGGGTCGGCTCCTCGACCTTCACGGGCTGGAAGCGCCGCTCAAGCGCCGCATCTTTCTCGACGTGTTTGCGGTACTCGTCGAGGGTGGTGGCGCCGATGGTCTGCAGCTCTCCGCGGGCCAGCATCGGCTTCAGGATCGATGCAGCGTCGATCGCGCCCTCGGCGGCTCCCGCGCCGACGAGCGTGTGGATCTCGTCGATGAATAGGACGATGTCGCCGCGGGTCTTGATCTCCTTGAGCACCTTCTTCAACCGCTCCTCGAAGTCGCCGCGGTAGCGGGAACCGGCGACGAGAGCGCCGAGGTCGAGGGTGTAGAGCTGCTTGTCGCGAAGGGTGTCCGGGACGTCGTCGTCGACGATTCGCTGGGCAAGACCCTCGACGATCGCGGTCTTGCCGACGCCGGGCTCACCGACGAGCACCGGGTTGTTCTTCGTGCGCCGCGACAGGATCTGCATGACTCGCTCGAGCTCGTTCGCTCGGCCGATCATCGGGTCGAGCTTGTGCTCGCGCGCCATCTGCGTGAGGTTGCGGCCGAACTGGTCGAGCACCTGGGAACCCTTGTCGTCGTCGCCCTTCGACGACCCGCCGACACCAGCGGTCTGGCCCTGCTCGGCGCCCCGACCCTGCTGCGAACCGGCCGGGCCCTGGTAGCCGCTCAGCAGTTGGATGACCTGCTGGCGGACGCGGCTGAGATCGGCTCCGAGTTTCACGAGGACCTGAGCGGCGACGCCCTCTCCCTCGCGGATGAGGCCGAGGAGGATGTGCTCGGTGCCGATGTAGTTGTGTCCGAGTTGCAGCGCCTCGCGGAGCGAGAGCTCGAGCACCTTCTTCGCCCGGGGGGTGAAGGGGATGTGACCTGACGGCGACGACCCGCCCTGACCGATGATCTCCTCCACCTGGGAGCGGACGGCCTCCAGGGAGATCGAGAGGGACTCGAGGGCCTTCGCGGCGACGCCCTCACCCTCGTGGATGAGGCCGAGCAGGATGTGCTCGGTGCCGATGTACGAGTGATTGAGGAGGCGGGCCTCCTCTTGAGCGAGCACCACGACGCGGCGAGCCCTGTCGGTGAAGCGTTCGAACATGTGCCACCTCTCAAGTCGTGTGCCTGCTGGTGCCGGTCACTCTACCGGTGACCCCTTCTCGGTGAGGCCCCGTGCTCAAGGGTGAACGCCGAATTTGGCGACGACTGTGACGGGGTCGCTCGGGTGCGCCTCGCGGCCGGAGCCGACATAGCCTGCGCGCGTGTCCTCGCTGTCCCCGCTTCTTGTGCATGTCGGCGATCAACGCGACCGCATCGAGCGAGCGATGTTGGCGTCGGTCACCACCACCGACGCTCATCTGACGGAGTTGGCATCGCATCTCATCGTCGCGGGTGGCAAGCGGTTGCGGCCGGTGCTGACGGTGGTCGCCGGTTCGGTCGACGGACAAGCCGTGACCGATGACGTTGTTCTCGGCGGGGTGTCATGCGAACTCGTCCACCTTGGGTCGCTCTACCACGACGATGTCATGGACGAGTCGGAGACCCGACGCGGAGTCGAGACGGTCAACGCGCGGTGGGGGAATCTTCAGGCGATCCTCGCTGGGGACTTCCTGCTGGCCCGCGCGTCTGAGATCGCGGCGGGTCTTGGCACCGAGGTCGCCGGCCTCCTCGCGCGGACCATCGGTTGGCTCTGCGAGGGACAGATCGAGGAGCTCCGTCACACCTATGACGTGGGTCGATCGGAGGAGAGCTATCTCGCCTCCATCCACGGCAAGACCGCATCGCTGTACGGCACCGCCGCTCGGGTTGGAGGCCTCGTCGCCGGACTGGACGACGAGGCGATCGATGCGCTGACGGACTTCGGCAACGCCTTCGGCATGGTCTTCCAGATCGTCGATGACCTTCTCGACCTCACGTCGACTGACGAGCGGCTCGGCAAGCGGGCCGGTCACGACATGGAGGTGGGCGTCTACACCCTCCCGGTAATCCACGCGCTCGCGGACGGCTCGGCTGAGCTCGAGGGTCTGCTCGGCGGGCCATTGGAGGGGGCCGTGGCGGACCGGGCTCTCGAGCTCGTTCGCAGCGGACCCGGGATCGAGTCGACGATCTCGCGGGCGCGCGACTTCGTCAATGAGGCCGTTCGCGCCTGCTCGGCACTCCCCGCCGGTCCGGCTCGCACGGCGCTCGAGGAGGCGCCGGCGGCCCTGCTCGCGTCGGCGCTCAGCCCGACCGCCTGACGTCTCAGACCTGACGTCTCCATCTTGACGTCACGGTTCAGGCCTCCGGGGCGACGCGACCGAGCAGTTTCGCGACCGAGTGGAGCGTCTCCGCGGCGCCACCTGTCGCGCGGAACTCGGCGAGCGCGAAGCGCATCATCGTCGGTGCTCCCCAGGAGGTGGTGGCGAGCATGGCGAGGAGTCGCGATCCGAGTGGCCTCCCCGACAGGCGAACGATCTGGCGCGCCGCCTTGTGGTGATCGGCATGGATGGCGCGGACCCGCGGCACGAAGGCCTGCAGGGCGTCGGGTGCTGTCCGCGTCGCTGCCGTCAGCACCTCTCCGGCCTCGATGCCGAGCCTGAGCGCCGCCTCGATGCCCCCTCCGGTGAGCGGACTCGCATGACCCGCGGCGTCTCCAGCGACGAGGAAGTTGGGACCGGCGACCGGGACGATGGAGTCACCGACCGGTGTTCGGGTGCCCTCCGCTCGCTCGACAGCATCCGCGGGATCCTCGCTGACCCCCCATGGTCCGGCAATTCGTTCGAGGAGTCGCTCCAGAAGGAGATGGAGGTTGACCGCGGTGGCGTCGCGCGCCGTCGACGCGACCTGCACGCCGACGTTGACGGTGTTGTCGTCAACGGGGAACACCCATCCGAAGCCGGGCAGGCCGTCGCCCGGTCCGCGTTCGAGGTCGAGGTGGAACTCGATCCCGCGACGATCGGCTGAGGTGCTCTCCAGCACCACGCGGAGCGCTGAGACCGAGGGCCAGTCCTGGCGTCTCGTCGTGCCGAGCGCCCGTCCGAAGGTGCTGTTCGCGCCGTCGGCCACCAACAGGAGGTCGGCCGCCTCTGTCGACTCGACGTCGCCGTTCGCGGTCCGCACCCCGCGCACGAAGCCGCGGTCAACGATCGGTTCGAGCGCTTCGCAGCCGAGTTCGACCTCCACACCGAGCTCGCCGGCTCGGTCGAGCAGGGCCGAGTCGAGCCGAGTTCGGGACACGACGATTCCGGAGGTGGAGCCGACTCCCGCTCCGACACCGGTCGACGTCGGCCAGCCGACACGCTGTCGGCGTCCACGGGCAACAAGGTCGATCGAGTCGATCGGTCGACCGATCGACTCGATCTCAAGGCCGAGGGAGACGAGCAGCCGGGCAGCTCGCGGGGTGAGGAGACCTCCGCATGCCTTCTCGCTCGAGCGATGGACACGACGCTCGATCAGTCGCGCTGAGACACCCCGTTCGGCGAGCGTGATCGCCGCGGCTGTCCCGGCGGGACCGCCCCCGATGATGAGCGGACGCATTCCGTCGCCACCCGGGGGCACCCGGAGATCAGTCGGCCCCGGCCGGCGACCCGGAGGCCGGGCCGTCGCCGACGGCGAGGATGCCGTCATGCATCTCGTGAAGAGTGGCGAGGGAAGCGCCCTCCTCGAGCTCAAGGAAGTACTCGGAGCTCTCCGAGCACCAGTGCTCGAACTCGTCGCCCCACTCTTCTGAGCCGGAGTCCGCTCCACCGAGGGTGTAGCGCTCGTGGCACACGACCGAGAGGATCTCGTAGTCGGTCAACGCGCCTTCGAAGCCGGGCATCGCGCCGCGGGCCCCCGTGACATGCGGACCGCCGGGTCGATCCGGGTTGCCGTAGATCTCCACGCCGGCGACGTTGTATGCACCCGTGCCGTAGAGCACGTATCGGAGCTGGTCCTCGATGTTCGGGAAGGTGAGGAGCACCTCGCCCTCGGTGAAGGCGTAGCCGACGCCGCCTCCTCCGGCTCCGCCGTGGCAGGCCGCACAGTTCGCGTATATCTCGGCGCCCATGGCGAGTGGACCGCTGGCCTCCTCGGCCTGGGCGGTCACCGAGCGCACGTACATGAATGTCCAGATCGGAAGGAGCGCCAGCGCTGCCATCGCCCAGAACGGCACCTTGCGTCGCGCGCGGTAGGCAGCGACGACCGGAGAGTCGGGCTTCGGTGGCGGGGGCTCCGACGGTGCGGCCGCCGCCGTTCTCGGCGCGGGGCCGGTGGAGGCAGGCGTCGTTGAGGCAGCCGCGGCGGGGGCGGTGTCCTTCGTGGTGGCCACCTCGGTTCCAGGGCTCTCCGAACTGCCGCCGGCCGCGGCGCGGCGGTCTCGGCTTCGCTTCAGCAAGTGTTCGGGAATCTCGGTCACGCTGGTCCTCTCGAAGGGGTGTCGTCCGTGTCGGGTTCGATCGTCTTGCGACTCGCTCATCGGACCGTTGTCGCGCCTCCACGATAGACGGCGCGACGGCGATCCGGCGAAACCCATGGGAGTCGTCGATCCCGAATTATCGACCGCTGTCGGAACAACGTCGGAGAGAACTTGCGCACAACCCCGCATGGGGTCGGGGGGCTGCTGGCAGACTGTTGGTCGACCGATCGCGAGGAGCGTTTCGGTCACCGACATAGAGATCGACAGCAAGACCGAGACGACCACCGGTCGTTGGTCCATCCGGGCTGAGTCGACCGCCGCCGACGCGGTGACGGAATGGCTCTAACGGGTGGTCCCCCGACTACAGTTGGACGGGAGTGCGGACGGCCCGGCTCGCCGGCAGCCCACCCCCGATCGATCACGAGCACGAGAGAACGAAAGGCAGCGCGACGAGTCATGTTCGCCTTCAACTGGAACGTCCTGGAGTGGCCCGGGATGAACACCGCCTTCCTCGTCTCGTTCATCGCCTCGAATCTCCTCGCCTTCGCGGTCATCCCCTATGGCAAGCGCCGGCCGCTCGGCACGCCGATGTCGTGGGGTGAGGCGATGCTCGGCTCCACGTACGTGTTCGGCGTGATGTTCCTCGCTTTCGGGATCGTCCCGCATCAGTGGATCGACCACGCCGACAAGGACCTCGGGTGGGACCGCACCAAGATCATCTACGGGCCGGGCGGAATCCTGAAGCCCCAGGCCCTCGACGGCTGGTTCCCGTTCACCCTGCAGTACGAGGCGATCCGCGACATCGTGGTCGTCGTCATCCACGCGTATTACTTCGGACTCGTGATCTTCCTGTGGTCCTACTGGCAGAAGCGCGGCAAGGACATCAGCACCGAACTTGACACCAGCACGTATGGACGCCCACTGGTGAAGAAGGCCTGATATGGCGAAGACCGACGCCAACCCCCCGATGATGCCGTTCACGGACGAGTACACGCTCGTTGAGGTGGACGCCGACTACTTGACCAGGGCGGTCAAGCCGAAGCAGTTCATCCATATCGATCAGACCGAGTGCATCATGTGCGAGGGCTGCGTCGACATCTGCCCGTGGAAGTGCATCCACATGGTGCAGCCCGAGGCGATCGTCGAGTCCGAGGGAACCGAGCGGCCCGGTGACGACCCCTCCGACAACGTGGTCTTCATCATCGACGACGACATCTGCACCCGTTGCGCCCTGTGCGTGGACCGCTGCCCGACCGGGGTCATCATCCTCGGCAAGGTGGGCCCCGCCACCTCGGCGGGCGATTCGCATACTCGAACCAACAACCATGGCTATGCCTACGGCATGCGACTCTGACACCATCCGGAACGAGAACTGACATGGCAAAGATCATCGACGAGACATCTCGCCCCACCGCCAAGGAGCGATTCCAGCAGACGGTCGACTCCGTCCAGGGAAGCCAAGCTTGGGCGAGCATCTTCCGACCGGGCTCCATCTTCCGCAAGGGCTACACCGACAGCCCCAGGAACCGCAGCTACGTGGTTATGAACTCGGTTCTCTACCACCTGCACCCAGTGAAGGTGAAGCGTCATGCGGTCAAGGTGAGCTACACGCTCTGCCTCGGCGGGCTGAGCTTCTTCCTCTTCATCTTGCTCACGGTGACGGGCATCTTCCTGATGTTCTTCTACCGGCCCGAGGCGACCGCCGCGTGGGACGACATCTCCAACCTGCAGACCTCGGTCACCTTCGGACTGCTGGTGAGAAACATGCATCGATGGGGTGCGCACCTCATGGTGCTCGCGGTCTTCCTGCACATGTCGCGCGTCTTCTACCACGGGGCCTACAAACCGCCTCGCGAGTTCAACTGGGTGATCGGCGTGATCCTGCTCACGCTCACCCTGCTGCTGTCGTTCACCGGCTACCTGCTGCCGTGGGACCAGCTGGCACTCTGGGCGGTCGCGGTCGGCACCAACATGATGGGGTACACCCCGGTGTTCGGCCAGGAGGTCAGATTCGTTCTGCTCGGTGGAGCCGAGATCGGATCGGAGACCCTGCTCCGTTGGTATGTGCTCCACGTGCTCTTCTTCCCGTTCATCATCGTCATCTTCATGGCGATCCACTTCTGGCGCGTCCGCAAGGACGGCGGCATCAGCGGACCGCTGTGATCGGAGGCTGACCGAATGACCGAGATCCCCGAACACCTCTTGAAGCGAGCCCAGGCGGCTCGAGAGAAGGCTGCCGAGTCCTCAGCGGAACCGGCGGGTGAGACGGCTGCCCCCGCGGCTGAGGCCGACTCCCGTATCCCCGCCCACCTCCTCGAGCGCTCCAAGGCCGCCCGCACGAAGGCGGCCGGTGGCGATGACGACGCGGGGGGCGGCGTCGCCGTCGCCGACAAGGTCGCGGCAGCTGTGGCCACCCCTGCAGCCGGCGGCGGCGTGCCGGTCGGCGCGGGTCCCGGAGGTCACACTCAGCGCCTGCTCACCGTGGTCAAGTCGGGTTCGATCCAAGAGGTCAAGGCTCAGCCCGTCGACAAGGTCCACACCTGGCCGCACCTGCTCGCCGCAGAGTTCGTGGCTTCCCTCGCCTGCCTGGTGTTCACGTTCCTCTTCTCGATCTGGGTGAACGCGCCGCTGCTCCAGTTGGCGAACAACAACCAGACGCCGAACCCCTCGAAGGCCCCGTGGTACTTCCTCGGTCTGCAGGAGTTGCTGACGATGTTCCACCCGATGGTCGCCGGTGTGACCATTCCTGGTGTTGGCATCATCATGTTGATCTTCGCCCCGTACATCGACAAGAACCCGTCGAACAAGCCTGAGGATCGCAAGTTCGCGACCTCGCTCATGACCGTGCACCTCATGTTCTGGGCGGTGCTCGTGATGATCGGCTCGTTCTTCCGGGGCCCCGGATTCAACTTCACGCTGCCGTGGCGTGACGGACTGTTCTTCGAGCTCTGAGGTCGAGGAGGGAACCACATTGAGCGCAACCTCAGTCATCATCATCGCGGTGGTCGCCGTCGTCGTCCTCGGCGGCGCGGCCTTCGCCTCGCTCGCGCGTCGCTCCGATGTGCGGGGCGCCGGAGCCCTGAGCGACGAGACCGTCGCCCGTGACCGAGCCGCTCGCAAGGCTCGCCAGACGGCCGAGAGCGGGCCGACCGCTGCCTCGGTTGAGGCCGAGGGAGTCGCCGCTCGCGCTGGCACCTCCGTCGCGGTCGCCGAGGATCGCGCTCCGGTCCCGTTCGTGCCCGCCGACCCGGAGGCCATTGGGGTAAGCCGTCGGCAGTTCTTCAACCGCGCGACGATCTCCCTCATGTCAGCCGGTATCGGTGCCTTCGCGGCGGCCTCGTTCGTCGCGTTTCTCTGGCCGACGAAGACCGGTGGATTCGGTGGCAAGGTGTCGATCGGCCGCTACGACGACGTGGTGAGCGGCATCCGGTCGGGTCGCGGGTTCTTCTACGCCCCCGAAGCCCGCGCGTGGATCACCGAATACCCGGTCGATGTGGTGCCGAAGGCCGAGGGGATCTACAAGGAATCCCTCATGCCTGGGCTGCAGCGCGGCCTGATCGCGTCGTACCAGAAGTGCCCGCACCTCGGCTGCCGCGTTCCAGAGTGCTCCTCCAGCCAGTGGTTCGAGTGCGGCTGTCATGGATCGATGTACAACCGAGTCGGCGAGAAGAAGGGCGGACCCGCTCCTCGAGGTCTCGACCACTTCCCCCTCGAGTTCTCGGCGTCGGGTGAGGTGTTCGTCGACACCGGCACCATCGTTCAGGGTGTCCCGATCGGTGTGAACACCACCGGTCAGGAGGCCGAGGGACCGCATTGCGTGGGAGCGAGTGATCACTGATGCTGGCCCTGACCACCACCAACATCGCCTGGCTCCTGCTGCTCGTCATCTCGACGGGCTTTATCGTCTACGCGGTTCTCAACATCCGCCAGTCGAGGGCCGAACTCGGCTCGGAGATCGAACTCGCTCCGAACCGCAAGGAGTACTACGACGACGAGACGCTGGAAGGAAGCCGACTTGAGCGCGTCCAGTTGCTCGGGGTGCTCCTCCTCGTGGTGGTCGTGATCGGTCTCCCCGTGTACTGGGTGCTCGAGCCCGGGCGTCAGGCCGGAGCAGTCGAGGCCAAGGAGGAGATCTTCACCGAGTGGGGTCGTCGCCTGTTCGCGCCGACCGCCGAGGGCGGGTTCAACTGCGCCGGCTGTCACGGCGGGTACGCCGGTGGCGGTGGCGAAGCGGCCTGGAACATCACCGACGCGAAGACCGGTGAGGTCGAAGCCGTCAACTGGAAGGCTCCGGCACTCGACACGATCTTCTACCGATTCGACGAGGACGAGGTCCGCTTCATCCTCGTCTACGGCCGCCCGTTCTCGCCGATGAGCCCCTGGGGTCTCGAGGGTGGCGGTCCGATGAACGATCAGCAGATCGACACCCTCATCACGTACCTCTGGTCGATCCAGGTCGAGCGGGAAGACTGCGGTGTCGGTGAGGATGACGCGCGGAGTTGCCCGTCGGGACACCTGCCGTCCGATATGCAGGACGACATTGAGACCCGTGCCCGCCAACTCGTCGCCGATGGCACCTACACCTCATACGGCGAGGCGCTCTTCAACCTTGACCTCGGTAGCGGCGCATACAGCTGCGCTCGGTGCCACACGCCCGGTTGGAGCTGGGGCGATCCGGGAGTGACCGGTCAGGGCGGTTTCGGGTGGAACCTCACCGGCGGCAAGGCGAACACGGTCTTCCCGAATGAGGACGACATGATCGACTTCATCAGGAACGGCTCGGTCTACGGCGCCAAGTACGGCGTGCAGGGCCAAGGGAGCGGCCGGATGCCCGGTTTCGGAGCCATGCTCACCGACGAGCAACTCACCGCCGTCGTCGAATACGTGCGGGGTCTGTGATGCTCTCAATACTGCTCGCGGTCAACTGGGAACCGGAACTGCGCGGTCTCCTCACCGTCGTCCTCGGCCTCGTCGCCTTCATGGGCTCGGTGTATCTCATCCTCGGCACCAACCTCGGCGCCCGACTCGGCTTCCTCGTCGCGCTCACCGGGCTCGCCGGGTGGATGGCGCTCATGGGGGCCATCTGGTGGATCTACGGCATCGGGCTGAAGGGGGAGGATCCCTCTTGGCAGCAGGTGCCCGGACGCACCGTCATCCAAGATCCCGATGGACTCTTTCAGGCAGGTGTTTTCGAGCAACGGCTCGCCGTCTCCGCGGACGCGCCGCTCGACGTTCTGGCTGACGGCATCGTCGACCAGTTCGTCGAAGAGGGCTGGACCGTCGTGGCCGATACCGACCCGGCCTTTGGTCAGGCGGAGTCGTCGGCGACCGTCTTCCTCGAGGAAGAGGGGGCCTTCGCGCCGGGTGAGTTCGATGTCACCCACGTCTATGAGATCGGTGGCGAGGCCTATCCGAAGATCCTCGGACTCGACGCGCTGGATCAGATCGCTTTCTTCCACCGGCCGTACTACACGGTGGTCGAAGTGGCGCCTTACATACCGCTCAGAGACGAGCCCGGCCGCGCTCCGACAGCACCCGAGATCGATACGAGTCGTGAGCGTCAGTACGTCTACATGATCCGCGACCTCGGATCTCGCCGCGAGCCCGCGGCGCTCATCACCATCGGTTCGACGATCGTGTTCCTCGCGCTCTGCTGGATGCTCCATCGACGGGATCGGTTCGTGGCCGAGAATCTGGAACGGAAGGCGATCGCCACGTCGGCGTGACCTCGACGATGTCCCAGTACCTCCCCATTGTCGTACTGCTCATCCTGGCGACGCTCTTCGGAGCGTTGAGTTTCGTGGCATCCCGACTGCTCGCGCCGCGCCGGCCCTCGGTTGCCAAGGAGGCCCCATACGAGTGTGGGATCGTGCCGAGCCGCGAGCCGCCTGAGCGCTTCCCGGTGAGCTTCTACATCGTCGCGATGCTCTTCATCATGTTCGACATCGAGATCATCTTCCTCTACCCCTATGCGGTGGAGCGCGGCGCCCTCGGCGCCTTCGGCTTCTGGGCGATCCTCGGCTTCTCGCTCGTGTTCTTCCTCACCTTCGTCTACGAGGTGGCGAGGGGAGGACTCGACTGGGGGCCTCTCCAGCGCTACCGAGACCTCACGGTCGACGCCGCGATGGTGTCGGCGGGACGCGACTCCTCGTCGACGATCCGTCGGGTCGGCCTCGAGGGACGCACCCCGTCCGATGATGGATCGGAGGCGGCCGCCTAGTCGGCCGATCGTCATGGGAGCGGTGGGAGACGTCCTTTCCGATGGGCTCGGTGGGCTGTCGCACAACGTGATCACCGGCCGCATCGAGGACCTGGTGAAGTGGGCGCGCTCCCGCTCCTCGTGGCCAGCGTCGTTTGGTCTGGCCTGCTGCGCGATCGAGATGATGGCGACCGGCGCGGCGCACTACGACATCTCCCGTTTCGGCATGGAGGTGTTCCGCGCCTCCCCGCGTCAGGCCGACATCATGATCGTCGCGGGCCGGGTGAGCCAGAAGATGGCGCCGGTGCTCCGTCAGGTATACGACCAGATGATGGAACCGAAGTGGGTCATCTCTATGGGTGTGTGTGCCTCGAGCGGAGGCATGTTCAACAACTACGCCATCGTGCAGGGGGTCGATCAGATCGTGCCGGTGGACGTGTACGCCCCCGGATGCCCGCCCACCCCCGAGACGCTGATCCACGCGATCGAGACCCTCCACGGGCTCATCGAGAGCGGCGAGATCATGCGTCGACGCGAGGTGACCGGCGCCGGGGCCGATGTCCACGTCCAGGAGATCCCCGCAACCTCCGTTCCCGTACTCCTCGGTAGCAGCTGACGTGAGTTCTGACGTGACGACCGACGGCACCGAAATGCCCGTGGACGAGGACGCCGTCCTCCACGGGTGCCCGCTCGTGGAATCGCGCGGGCAGCAGGTGCTGTTCGTCGCGCGGGATCGCTACCTCGAGGTGCTGCGTCTGCTCACCGATGAGGGCTTCGCGATGTGCGTCGATCTCACCGCCGTCGACTACTCGAGATTTATGGACCGCGACCTCCCCGAAGCCATCGACGCTGAGCGGTTCGAGGTCGTCGTCAATCTGCTCGACATCTCGGCGCGGCGTCGGATGCGCGTCCGAGTCCAGGTTCCCGAGTCCGAGCCGGTCGTGCCGAGCCTCTTCGATCTTCATCCGGGCACCGAGGCGATGGAGCGCGAGGTGTTCGACATGTTCGGGATCGCGTTCAGCGACCATCCCGACCCGTCGCGCATCCTGATGCCCGAGGACTGGATCGGGCATCCGCTGCGCAAGGACTACGAGACCGGCTCGATCCCCGTTCAGTTCAAGGGAGCGCCGTCGTGACCATGATCGCCAACGAGGGCGCGCAGGAGATGCGTCCCCGGTCCGAGCTGAGCGCTCGCGAGCTCTTCCGCGAGGTCGGCTCCGTGCTCCGCATGAGCGAGGCGGAAGCCGCCGCGCTCGGCGACCTCCCCGAGGATCCCGAGGACGACCAGACGATGGTCATCAACATGGGCCCCCAGCACCCGTCGACCCACGGAGTGCTCCGACTCATGCTCGAACTCCAGGGTGAGACCGTTCTCCGGTGCAAGCCGATCATCGGGTATCTGCACACCGGTATGGAGAAGACCGCCGAGCAACTGACCTTCATGCAGGGCGGCACCAACGTGACGCGGATGGACTACCTCAGTCCGCTCAACAACGAACTCGTCTTCTCGCTCGCCACCGAGAAGCTCCTCGGTATCGACGGCGACATCCCCGAGCGGGCTGTCTGGATGCGGATGCTCCTCTCGGAACTCAACCGGATGAGTTCGCACCTTCTCTTCATGGCGACCAACGGCATGGACCTCGGTGCCGTCTCGATGATGATCTACGGCTGGCGCGAGCGCGAGGAGGTGCTTCGGTTCTTCCAGAAGGTCACCGGCCTCCGCATGAACCACAACTTCATCCGACCCGGTGGACTTGCTGCTGATCTTCCGGCGGGATGGCGCGACGATGTCCTCCGCCTCCTCGACATGCTTCCCGCGCGCCTCGAGGAGTACGACATCTTGATGACGGGTCAGCCCATCTGGCGTGAACGACTCCAGGGTGTCGGGGTTATCACGCCGACCGAGGCGCTAGCGCTCGGCGCGACCGGTCCGATTCTGCGCTCCACCGGCGTCGAATGGGACCTGCGACGCGATATGCCCTATCTGCGCTACGACGAGGTCGACTTCGACGTGGTCGTCGGCACCTACGGCGACGCCTTCGACCGCTACGCGATCCGACTCAACGAGATCCGCGAATCCATGCGCATCGTTCGCCAGATCCTCGACCGTATGCCCTCGGGTGACTACCGCATTCAGGACAAGAAGGTCACGCCTCCTCCGCGGGCTCGCATCGACGAGTCGATGGAGGCCCTCATCCACCACTTCAAGATCTTCACGGAGGGCTTCAGAGTCCCCGAGGGCGAGGTGTACGTGGGTATCGAGAGCCCGCGAGGTGAGATCGGCTGTTACATCGCGAGCGACGGCTCACCCACGCCGTATCGAATGCACATGCGCGCGCCCTCTTTCGTGAACATCCAGTGCCTGCCGCACATGATGCGAGGCGGTCTCGTGGCTGACGCCGTCGCGGTGATCTCCAGCGTCGATCCTGTGCTCGGGGAGGTCGACCGATGAGTCGTTTCAACGCGGAAAACCTCTCCCTCGCCCGCGAGATCATCGGCCGTTACCCGCGGCCGAAGTCGGCGCTGATCCCGCTCCTCCACCTAGCTCAGGAGCAGGAGGGCTGGATCTCCGAGGAGGCCATGCGCGAGATCGCCGAACTCGTCGGCGTAACGCCGGCCGAGGTGCGCGGCACCGGCACCTTCTACGAGATGTTCCACTTCGAGCCGATCGGGCGCTACCTCCTCAATATCTGCGGCACGATGTCGTGCGCGTTGATGGGAGCGGGCGATCTGCTCCACGCCGCCGAGGAGGAACTCGGCGTCCGCGCCGGCGGCACGACCCCCGACGGGCTCATCACCTTGCATCGGGCGGAGTGTCAGGCGGCCTGCACCGAGGCGCCATGTCTGCAGGTCAACTACCGCTATCGCTTCCGCGTCACCCCCGACGGGGTGCGTGAGCTGATCAGCGAACTCCGAGCAGGTTCGCTCGCCGATGAGATCCCGCCGCACGGCACCTTGGCGACCGTCCGGCAGCACATCCCGGCCGATCGCGCCGTCGGTGCTGTCGATCCCGACGAGGACACCTCGCCTCCGAGTTGGGTGCCGGTGAGCGTTGAGGGGGCGCGATGACCGCCGAGACCTATCCCTGGGCACCCGGTTTCGTTGCCGGTGACCGGCCGAGGATCGTCACCTCCCGGTTCGGCCACGAGGATTCCCACACCCTCGAGCGCTATCTGGCGACCGGAGGGTACGAGGGGCTGCGCGCCGCGCTCTCCAAGTCGCCGAGCGAGGTGCACGATCAGGTACGCGGCTCCACGCTCCTCGGCCGCGGCGGTGCTGGTTTCCCCGCCGGCGTCAAGTGGGGTCTCACCCCTGAAGGAGTCTTCCCGCGCTATCTCGTCGTGAACGGTGACGAGTCCGAGCCAGGCACCTACAAGGACCGCCTGCTCATGGAGCGCGACCCGCACCAGTTGATCGAGGGCTGCCTCATCGCCTGCTACGCGGCCGGCCTCTCGCGATGCTTCCTCTACATCCGTGGGGAGATGGCCCTCGCCCAGGAGCGCGTCGCCTCCGCGCTCAACGAGGCGTACGCCGCCGGATACATCGGCCGCGACATCCTTGGCTCGGGATTCGGTGTCGACATCGTCCTGCATTGGGGTGCGGGCGCCTACGTCGTCGGCGAGGAGACCGCCCTCATCGAGTCACTCGAGGGCAACCGCGGCATGCCACGCCTCAAGCCGCCGTTTTTCCCCGCGGCCATCGGGCTCTACGGCAAGCCGACGATCGTCAACAATGTCGAGACCCTCTCCAATCTGCCGTTCATCGCCGCTAACGGCGCGGAGGCCTACACCGCGATCGGCACCGAGACCTCCCCGGGTACGCGAATGGTCGCGGTCTCGGGCCACGTTCGTCGCCCCGGCGTCTACGAGATCGTCAACGGCACCACCACCTTCCGAGACCTCCTCTACGGCGAGGAGTTCTGCGGTGGCATCAGAGATGGCAACGACCTGAAGGCTTTTGTGCCGGGCGGCGGCTCCGCCCCGTGGTTCCTGCCCGACCAACTCGATCTCCCCTTCGAGGGGCGCCAGGTGGGCGCTGCCGGTTCGATGCTCGGGTCGGGCGCGATCATGGTGATGGACTCGACGACGGATATCCCTGCCGCGGCGCTCACGCTCACCCGCTTCTACGCGCACGAGTCGTGTGGGAAGTGCGTTCCCTGTCGCGAGGGTGGCACCTGGTTGATGCGAGTCCTCGAGCGGGTCGTCGCGGGCGAGGGAACCACCGACGACCTCGACCTCCTTCTCGAGGTCGGCCAGTCGATCTGTCCGGGTGACATGCCCCACGCCTCGAGTGAGGCGCTCGGTCTCGACGCCACGCCGTTCCCCTACAAGATGACGACGATCTGCTTCGTCGGACCGTCGGCCTATGTGCCGGTCCACTCAGCGCTAACGCTCTTCCGATCCGAGTTCGAATCGCGCGTCGCTCCGTCGCGCGCGCGCACGCGCATACCGGTCGTCGCCGCAGGGGGTGGACAGTGAGCACCACCGAGGAGACCGGCGCCGAGCCGGAGGAAGCGATCGTCGAGCCCGATCCTGACGCGGTCGCCATCACGATCAACGGTCGAAGCGTGACCGCCCGTCGCGGTGACCTGGTGATCGCGGCAGCTGAGCGCGCCGGCGACTACATCCCTCGCTTCTGCTACCACCCGCGCATGTCTTCGGTCGGTATGTGCCGGCAGTGCCTCGTCGAGATCGACACCGGTCGCGGCCCGATGCTCCAGCCCTCGTGCATGGTCACCGTCACCGAGGGGATGGTCGTCGACACCGAGTCCGAGACCAGCAAGCGCGCTCAGGAGGGGATCCTCGAGCTGCTGCTCGCCAACCATCCTCTCGATTGCCCGGTTTGCGACAAGGGCGGTGAGTGCCCCCTTCAGGATCAGGCGTTCAGCCACGGTCCGGGTGAGAGCCGGTACGTCGAGGAGAAGCGCCACTACGAGAAGCCGATCCCCATCAGCGATCTCGTCTTCCTCGATCGCGAGCGCTGCATTCTCTGCGACCGGTGCACCCGGTTCGCCGATGAGGTGGCTGGCGATGCGCTGATCCACTTCGTCGATCGCGGCAACGCCACCCAGGTCAACACCTTCCCCGATGAGCCGTTCTCCTCGTACTTCTCAGGTAACACGGTGCAGATCTGCCCGGTGGGTGCCCTGACCGCCAAGCCCTACCGCTTCAAGGCGCGCCCCTGGGACCTCGAGCAGGTCGACAGCACCTGCACGTCGTGCTCGGTCGGATGCCGGATCTCGGTGCACTCAAGCCGCGACCGGATCCTGCGCTTCCAGGGCGTCGACGACGACGCGGTCAACTGGGGGTGGCTCTGCGATCGCGGTCGCTTCAACTTCGAGTCGGTGCACTCCGACCGGCGACTCGCCGATCCGCTCATCCGCACGGCCGAGGGACTGGCGACCACGGACTGGTCGTCGGCGCTCTCCCTGACCGCGCAACTCGTGCGCTCCGCGCTCGCCGACGGTGGTCCTGAGTCGATCGCGATCCTCGGTGGAGCCCGCGGCACGAACGAGGACGCGCTCGCCTGGTCGATGCTCGCCGACGCCCTCGGGGTCGAGCGCCGCGACGCGCGCCTCGGTGATGGCGTCGGTCTCGATCTGCTTGATCTGCCACGGGCCACGATCGCCGAGGCGGCCGCGGCCTCGACGATCGTGCTTCTCGCTCCGGATCTGAAGGAGGAGCTGCCCGTCCTTCACCTGCGCCTGCGTGATGCGGTGCTCCGTTCAGGGGCGAAGATCATCGAGTTCACCCAGACCGGCTCGGGTCTCACCCGTCACGCGTGGCGAAGCATCCGCCACCTCCCGGGTGTCGGAGCGCAGACGGTCGCCGAGGCGCTTGCTGAGGAGGCGGTCGCCGCCCAACTCGCCTCGGGGCCGGTGGTCGTCGTGGCCGGACGGGCCAACCTCGCCGAGAGCGCCGCGGCACTGTCTGAGCGCGTCGCCGCCGTGCTGAGCGCAGCTCCCGACGCCCGTGTGCTGTCGGTGATGCGCCGTGGTAACACCGCTGGCGCCCTCGCCGCCGGGCTCAGCGGATCGGCCGGGGCCGCGCAGATCCTCCGCGATGCCGCTGATGGTCGTATCGACCTCCTCGTCCTCCTCGGATCCGATCCGCTCGCGGACTTCCCCGACTCCAGGCTCGCACGGACGGCGCTGGCCCGGGTGGGTCGCATCGTGTCACTCGATGGGCATCTCTCCGCCTCGAGCGAGCAGGCCGACATTGTCCTCCCGGTCGCGGTCATGGGGGAGAAGTCGGGAACGACGACGAACCTCGAGGGACGGGTCACCCCGGTCGCTCAGAAGGTAACCGTGCACGGGACCGCGAGACCTGATTGGATGATCGCGCTCGATCTGGCTGATCGACTCGACGTCGAACTCGAGGTCTCGGACCTCGGCGACCTCACCTCGATGATCGAGTTGTCGGACGACGGTCGATGGACACGGCCCTTCGGCGCCACGGCGCCGACCTTCGAGTCGGTAGTCGGAACCAACTACGACTTCCGACTGGTGCTCTCCCGGCGGCTCTATGACGCCGCGGTCTCGACGGCCGCCTCGCCCTCACTCGCCTCGCTCCCCGGTGGGCGCGGCTTGTCGGTGCACCCCTCCGATCTCGAGCGCATCGGAGTCTCCTCGGGCGATGACGTGAAGGTGATCGGCTCCCGCGGCTCGGTCGTGCTCCCGGTGTGCGTCGATGATCGAGTCAACCGCGGCACGGTCTGGGCGCCGTTCAACCAGCCGGCGGGTGAGCGATCCGAGGGCGACGTTCGCGACGTGGTCGATGTCGATGCTTCGGTCACCGATGTCAGGATCGAGCGGCTCTCATGACCGCGATGCTTCCGATCCCCGCCGTCGATCCCGTGCTCGACACCGAGTCGTGGTGGTGGGAACCGCTCGCGATCGTCGGCCTGAAGGTCCTCGTGGTGTTCGTGATCGGGCTCGTCGGCACCATGTTCATGGTCTGGTTCGAGCGCAAGATCGTCGCGGGTATGCAGAACCGGATCGGTCCCGACAAGGCGGGTCCGTTCGGACTGCTGCAGACCCTCGCCGATGGAATCAAGTTGTTCTTCAAGGAGGACTTGATCCCTGAGCGCTCCGACCGGTTCGTGTTCAAGCTCGCCCCGTTCCTCGCCTTTGTCCCCGCCTTCTTGATCTGGTCGGTGATCCCGCTCGGTGGAGACTTCTCCGATGGCCGTGATGGAACCGTCGAGTGGTTCGGTCAGATCACTCGCGTGCAGTTGGCCGATCCCCCGGTCGGTGTGCTCCTCGTGCTCGCCCTCTCGTCGATCGCTGTCTACGGCGTGATGCTCGCCGGCTGGTCGAGCGGTTCGAAATACCCGCTCCTCGGCTCGGTGCGCGCCTCGGCTCAGATGATCTCCTACGAGGCCGCGCTCGGGCTCAGTCTCGCGACGGTGTTGATGGCGGCTGGCACGCTCTCCACCTCCGGGATCGTCGTGGCTCAGGATCGCCTGACCGACTGGCATCTGCTCTCCACCGGCGTGGTGCCCTTCGTCGTGTTCCTCATCGCGATGACCGCTGAGTTGAACCGTCCACCATTCGACTTGGTGGAGGCCGAGCAGGAGATCGTCGGCGGCTTCCACACCGAGTACTCCTCGATCCGTTTCGCCCTGTTCTTCCTCGCTGAGTTCATGAACGTGATCTCGATGAGCGCGCTGTTGGTCACCCTGTTCCTCGGTGGTCCCCAGCCCCTCTTGATCGGATCCTTTGATCTCTTCGCGGTACTCGGCCCCTTCGGCGGAACCGCCTGGCTCCTGCTGAAGGTGTTCTTGTTCCTGTACGTCTATGTGTGGTTCCGCGCGACGCTGCCGCGACTCCGCTACGACCAGTTGATGGACCTCGGTTGGAAGGTCCTCATTCCGGTCGCTCTCGGATGGTTCCTGCTGCTCGCCGCGCTCCAACTTGGACGCGACAACGACCTCTCGCAGGTGAGCTACGTGGCTCTCGTGATCCTCTGTCTGATCGTGCTCGGACTCGGCTACCTGCTCTTCACCGCGGCGATCTCGGTCGCTCGGCGGAACCGTGATCGGGAAGGAGCGGCGTACTGATGGGATACCTCGACGGATTCGCGGTCACCCTCCGTCAGCACCGCCTGTTCGGCGGCAAGCGGGTGACCACCTCCTACTCCGGTGGACGCGAGGCGCGACGGGCCGGTCGCGACGCTGATCCCTCGGCCGACGACGACATCAAGGTCGACAAACCCGAGCGTCTCCACGGGCGGCATGTGCTCAATCGCTATCCCGACGGGATGGAGAAGTGCATCGGCTGCGAGCTCTGCGCCGGTGTCTGCCCAGCCAAGTGCATCTATGTGCGCGGACAGGACAACGACCCGGAGAACCCGACTTCTCCGGGTGAGCGATTCGGCTTCATCTACGAGATCAACTACCTCCGTTGCATCCACTGCGACCTCTGCGTCGAGGCCTGCCCGACCGAGGCGATCACCGAGACGAAGCTGTTCGAGTTCTCCTTCACCAACCGGCGCGACGCGATCTACACCAAGGACGAACTCCTCGTCGACGACAGCGGCCGCCCGCAGCACATGCCCTGGGAGGACTGGCGTGATGGCGAGGACGAGCTCACCTCCGGCTGGATGCGAGCCACGTCGCCATCCGGTGACGCGAGCTTCGAGGGTGTGGAGGGCTGGAGCGGTGAGCTCGGTCACGGCGTCCGCGCGCCCGAACCCACTCAGGACGTCCGTGACGGGACGAGCGGGGAGTGATGGAGCTCATCGTCTTCGTCCTGGCCTCGGCGATGGTGCTCTCGGGTGCCATCGGCGTCGTGCTGTTCAAGAACCCGGTTCACGCGGCGCTCGGCCTCGTGCTCACGCTGTTCGGCGTGGCGGTGCACTTCGTGTCGATGGAGGCGCATTTCTTGGCCGCGGTCCAGGTGATCGTCTACGCCGGCGCGATCGTGGTGCTCTTCCTCTTCGTGATCATGCTCCTCGGTGTCGACCGGGCTGAGGACCTGTCGATCGAGCCGCTCAAGTTGCAGCGCCCGGCGGCGATCGTGCTCGGCGCCGGAGTCACAGTGCTCGTGGCGGGCGCGGTCGTGCGCGGGGCCGACACCCTCGGCAGCGAGTCGAGCGCCGCGGCCCCCGGTGACTCGAACATCCGCGCGCTAGCCCGCAGCTTGTATAGCGACCATGTGCTCGCCTTCGAACTGACCTCGGTGCTCCTCATCGTCGCAGTGGCCGGCACGGTGGTGCTGACTCGCCGACTGAAGAAGTCGGAGGGCTGAGGATGGAACCGACCACCACCTCCTTCCTCGTGCTCGGCGCTCTGCTTTTCGGCATCGGCGCCACCGGCCTGATGATCCGCCGGAACCCACTCGTCATGTTCATGTGCATCGAGTTGATGCTCAACGCGGTGAACCTGACCTTCGTCGCGCTCGCCACCCGCTTCTCCGACATCGACGGTCAGACCGCGGTGTTCTTCGTGATGGTGGTCGCGGCGGCTGAGGTCGTTGTCGGCCTTGGCATCATCATCTCGATCATGCGGCGCCGCCCCGGGGCGACCGTCGACGATCTCGCGGAACTGAGGGGCTGATCGTGCTCGACGTCATCTGGTTGGTGCCAGCTCTGCCCCTGGTCGGGTTCCTGACGATCCTGCTCCTCGGTCGCCGCCTTGGAGAGCCCGGTGCCGGCTACATCGCGGCCGCTGCGGTGCTCGGCTCGTTCCTGGTCACCGTTGGCGCATTCTTCGACCTGCTCTCGATGGACGAGCACCACCGCGAGCACGTGAGCGTCCTGTTCTCCTGGGTGCCGGTCTCGTCGCTGCAGATCGACATGGCTCTGCTTGCGGATCCGCTCTCGATCACGATGGCGCTCTTCGTCACAGGAATCGGCTTCCTGATCCACCTCTTCGCGATCGGCTACATGCACGGCGATCCGAAGTTCCCCAAGTTCTTCCTCTACCTGAACCTCTTCGTGCTCTCGATGCTCATGCTCGTGCTCGGGGAGAACCTGCTGGTCACCTTCCTCGGCTGGGAGGGTGTCGGTGCCTGCTCCTACTTCCTGATCTCGTTCTGGCACACCCGCGAATCGGCGGCGACGGCAGGCAAGAAGGCTTTCGTCACCAACCGGATCGGTGACTGGGGTGTCATGCTGGCGATGTTCCTCGGCTTCCAGGCCGTTGGCTCAGTGTCGTACTCGGCGCTGAACGGCGCGGCGGAGTCGGGAGCGCTCGCCTCGTCGACGGCGACGGGGATCGCCCTACTGCTCTTCGTCGGCGCGGCGGGCAAGTCGGCCCAACTTCCGCTCTACCTCTGGCTACCTGACGCCATGGAGGGCCCGACGCCGGTTTCGGCCCTCATCCACGCGGCGACGATGGTCACCGCTGGTGTGTTCCTCATGACCCGCATGAACCCGGTCATCGCGGCATCGGCCGACTACGCGCCGCAGATCATCGCGTGGGTCGGCGCGTTGACCGCGCTGTTCGCCGCGACCATCGCGGTCGCCCAGCACGACATCAAGAAGGTGCTCGCGTACTCGACGGTGTCCCAACTCGGATACATGTTCCTCGCGGTCGGCACCGGTGCCTATGTCGCGGCGGTGTTCCACATGGTCACCCACGCCTTCTTCAAGGCGCTGATGTTCCTCGGCTCGGGGTCGGTCATCCACGGGATGCATCACGAGCAGGACATGCGCCGAATGGGGGCGCTGCGAACCGTCATGCCGATCACGGCCGGCACGTTCATCGTCGGATGGCTGGCCATCGCCGGTGTTCCACCGTTCGCCGGTTTCTGGTCGAAGGACGAGATCCTGCTGTTCACCCTCGCGTCCAGCCCGGTCCTCTACGTGATCGGGCTCGTGACGGCGGTGCTCACGGCCTTCTACATGACCCGTCAGGTCGTGATGGTCTTCTTCGGGGAGGCCCGCTGGGAGTCGCACGCCGACGATCACGGCGCGCACGGTGAGTTCCGCCCGCACGAGTCGCCGCCGATCATGCTCGTGCCGCTGGTCGTCCTCGCCGGCCTCTCCATGGTCGGTGGGGTCATTCAGCTCCCGTCGTTCGGCATCATTCCCGACGGCTGGCGACATCGCCTCGAGGATTGGCTCCATCCGGTGGTCGAACCGGGCGAGGCGGTGATCAAGGGAACCGGCGCCTACGACGCGAAGTCATGGCTCGCCCTCCTTGCCATCGCCTGCGCAGCGCTCGGCATCGCCGCGGCGATCGCCGTCTACGCGAAGGGCCGCGCCAAGCCGTTTGAACCGGAGCTCCTCGCCCGGGGGTGGCGTTACGACGAGGCGATCAGCGCGTTCATGGGAGGTCCCGGACGTCGGGCCTTCGACGCGGTCGCGCGATTCGACTCCCAGGTAGTCGACGGGGCCGTCACCGGCACGGCGACCGGTGTTCGCTCGGTGGCCGAGCGCCTCCGCCGCGGCCAGACGGGCTTTGTACGCAACTACTCGGCCGTGGTGGTCGCCGGGGTGCTCGGCGTCCTCATCTGGTTCGTGATCATCAGAGGGGTGCTGTGATGCACGGAGCCGCCGACTTCCCGCTGCTCTCGATGCTCGTGATGGTGCCGGCGATCGGCTCGCTGCTCGTCGCCTTGTCGCCTCGACGACGCCCCGAGTACGCCAAGCTCATCGCCACGGTCACCTCGGTTGGGGTCGGCGCGATGTCGGTCTGGATGTTGCGCGCCTTTGACAGCCACTCGGGCGACTTCCAGTTCGTGTCGCGGCACCCATGGATCGAATCGTGGGGAATCTCTTGGCATCTCGGAGTGGACGGGATCTCGCTCTTCCTCGTGGTGCTGACGGGCGTGCTCTTCCCGCTCGCCATCGTCGGCATCGACCCCCACAACGACGATCCACGGCGCGACAAGCCGTACTTCGCCTGGCTGCTGCTTCTCGAGGCCGGGGTGATGGGGTCGTTCGTCAGCCTCGATCTCTTCCTGTTCTTCGTGTTCTTCGAGATCGTTCTCGTACCGATGTACTTCCTCATCGGCGGCTGGGGCTACGAGGGCCGAGTGGGCGCGGCGACGAAGTTCTTCCTCTACACGATGCTCGGGTCCGCCTTCATGCTCGTCTCGATCCTCGCGACCGTGTTCATCGCCTCAGCGAACGGCCTCGGACGAATCACCTTCGACCTCATCGAACTCGCTGAAGGCGCCTCCTTCGCCGCGTCGACGGGGCGCTGGCTCTTCTTCGGATTCGCGATCGCCTTCGCCGTGAAGGTCCCGGTGTTCCCGCTCCACACCTGGTTGCCCGATGCTCATACCCAGGCGCCGACCGCCGGTTCGGTCGTCCTCGCCGGCGTCATGTTGAAGCTCGGCACCTACGGATTCCTCCGCTTCGGCCTGTACCTCTTCCCCGAGGCTGCTCGCTGGAGCCGTCCGCTCTGGCTGACGCTCGCCGTGATCGGCATCATCTACGGGGCGATCGCGGCGACGATGCAGGGCGACCTCAAACGGTTGGTGGCCTACTCCTCGGTTGCCCACCTTGGATTCATCGTGCTCGGTACGTTCGCCTTCACCTCGCAGGCGATCACCGGCTCGGTTATGCAGATGGTGAACCACGGCGTGTCGACCGGAGCGCTGTTCCTGATGGTCGGCATGATCTACGAGCGTCGACACACCAGGCAGATCGCCGACCTGCGCGGACTGCAGCATGTCGCTCCGGTGTTTGCCGCAGCCTTCACCGTGGTGATGCTCTCCTCCATCGGTGTGCCCGGCCTGAACGGGTTCGTTGGCGAGTACTTGATCCTCATCGGGTCGTTCCTCACGGCTCGCTGGTGGGTGGTCGTCGCGGCGACGGGGGTCATCCTCGCCGCGCTCTATCTGCTGTGGGCCTATCAGCGCGTCTTCCACGGTGAGCCCGATGAGGAGAACCGCTCCTTCCCCGAGCTCCGCTGGAGAGAGGGCATGGTGCTTCTGCCCTTCATCGGCATCATCGTGTTCACCGGCATCTATCCGAAGCCGATGCTTGAGCGGATCGAGCCGGCGGTGCACGACCTGATCGAGCACGTCTCGGAGCGGACCGGCTATGTCGAACCGCAGCCGACCGCTGTCTCGGTCGACGACGGTCACGGGGAGGGGGAGTGATGCCGGAACAGTTCATCGCTCCGTCCGTCGACTGGTTCGCCCTGTCGCCGTATCTGGTGATGGTCGCTGGCGCGCTCGGCCTGCTGGTCGTTGGCGCGTTGACTCCCCGTTGGCCGCGCGGCCTCTACTCGCTGGTGTCTGCACTGACGGCGACCTCTGCCGGGGTCCTCGCGGTGTTCATCTGGCACGACGTGGCCGAGTCGGGTCCGGGCACCCTGGTCGGCGGGGCGCTCGCGCACGACGCCTTCGCGCAGTTCGTGACCGTCGCGGTGTGCTTGTCGACCGCGCTCGTTGCCCTTGTGACCGACGCCGAGGTCCGGGGCACGGTGCTCGAAGGGCCCGAGATACACGCCCTGCTCCTCGCCGCGGCGACCGGGGCAATGGTGATGGGGGCGAGCAACGATCTCATCGTCCTCTTCCTCGGACTCGAGACTCTGTCGCTGGCGCTCTACGTCCTCGCTGCCTCGGAGCGGACCGCGGCCGGCCAGGAAGCGGGCATGAAGTACTTCATCCTCGGCGGTCTCGCCTCGGCGGTCCTCCTCTACGGAATCGCGCTCCTCTACGGAGGTGCTCGGTCGACGAACCTCGGTGAGATCGTGGCCCGGTTCCAGTCGACGGTCGCGCTCGAGCGAAACGATTCGCTGGTGCTCGCCGGCCTCGCCCTCTTGATCGTCGGACTCGGCTTCAAAGTCGCGGCCGCTCCCTTCCACGTGTGGTCTCCCGACGTGTACCAGGGAGCCCCGACCCATGTCACGGCCTTCATGGCCTCGGTCGGAAAGGTCGCCGCCTTCGCGGCCATGCTCCGCGTACTGGTGATCGCGCTCCCGTTCCACCGTGACGACTGGCGACCGGTGATCTGGGTGCTCGCCATCGCCTCGTTGGTGGTCGGTTCGATGCTTGCTGTCGTTCAGAGCGATGTGAAGCGGATGCTCGCCTTCTCCTCGGTGAGCCATGCAGGCTTCCTGCTCGTCGGAGTTGAGGCAGCCGGTCACCGCGCCGGTGAACCGCTCAGCGGTGACGGTCTCGAGAGCGTCCTCGTGTACCTGTCGCTCTACTCGGTGCTCGTCGTCGGCACCTTCGCGATCGTCACCGTCGTTTGCCGCCATGCGGGCGGTTCCACTGACATCTCGGCGTTTGCCGGACTCGGTCGCCGTCGACCGGTGCTCGCCCTCGCGCTCACGGTTCTCCTCCTAGCCCAGGCTGGTGTTCCGTTGACCTCGGGGTTCGTGGCGAAGTGGGGTGTCATCCAGTCAGCCGTTGCCGAGCGGAGTTACGCGATCGCGGTCATCGCGATGGTCTCGGCCGTCATCGCAGCATTCCTTTATCTGCGGATCATGGTGAGCGCCTGGCTCGCCGACCCCTCGGAGGTCGAGCCGGAACCGGTACCGGTGATGACCGGCGTGGCGATCGCGCTCGCGGCCGTGGTCACCGTCGTCGTCGGTGTCTACCCCGAGCTCCTGCTCGGCTGGACCGACGCCCTCAGCAGCTATGCGCGCTGACCCCGACCGCTCCGACGCGGTCGTTACGGTGGTCGCGTGAGGAGGGCACGCGTTCTCGCACTGCTCGCCGGGGCCCTCTCGGTGTTCGCCGTCGCCGGCGGCTCGGCCTCGGCGCACTCCGACTTCGCCGGCTCGCAGCCGGAGGATGGCGCGGTTGTCGACGGGCCGCTCACCTCGGTGGAGATGCGTTTCGCCCTGCCCGTCGAGGCTCGACCAGGTTTTGAGATGCTCGTCGATGGAGTGGCGGTCGTGAGCTCGTGGGCGGCGCTCGATGTCGAACGCACCATCTGGTCGGGATCGCTCTCGGAGGCGGTACCCGGTGGAGCGATCACGGTGACCTATGCCGTGACGGCCGATGACGGCCATTTGATCGAGGGGAGCGTCGGCTTCACGGCGGTCGCCGCGCCGGCGGCAACAACGTTGCCTCCGGCCGAGCTCACTCCGCCCGACGCGGTCGTGTCGACAACCATCCCCTCGACCACCACGGTGGCCGAGACCATCGCGGCGTTGACCATCGCATCCCCGCCCGTTGGGGATCGGCTCGAGCATCTGGCGCGCGCCGTCTCGCTCCTCGCGGTCGTGCTGGTGCTTGGCCTGTTGTTCTTCTCCTCGGCGGTGTTGCGTTCCGGAGTTCCCGGCCCATTTCCGCGCCTCGTGCTGTCGGCCTCGGCGCTCATCGGTGCGTCCGCGGTTGTCGAATTGGTGGCCGTTGCCGATCGCCTCGGACTCGACGTGGCTGACGCGATCGGGGATCCGCTCGCCCGCGGTCCGGCGGTCCGCCTGCTCGCCTCGGTGCTTCTGGTGCTCGCCGCGCTCGCGGCTCGCGTCTCCCGGCCGTCATCGGCCGTGCCCATCGCGGGAGCGGTGATCGGAGCGGTCTCCTTCGCGTTCGACGGCCATGCGCTCACCTTTGGGTGGCGTCCTCTCCACGCCGCGTTCTCGATGATCCACGTCGTGACCGCCTCGGTATGGGTGGGATCGGTGGTCGGTCTCGTCCTGCTCGGACGTCGGGAACCGGAGGTGACCAGGCGCGTCATCGCCCGGCTCGGTCGGCTGCTGCCGCTCACGGTCGGCGCGATCGCTCTGAGTGGTCTGGCGATGGTCCTCATGATCCACGGGTGGTCGCTCGCTCTGGGGGAATCGGCATGGGGGAGGACCCTGATCGTGAAGATTTCGTTGGTGGTCGTGGCCGGCTTCCTCGGTCTCAGGCATCACCTCCAAGGTCGCCGTGGTGCTGTGGTGGTCGGGGCATCGCTACCGGCGGAGGCCATCGTGTTGCTCCTTGTGCCGGTGATCACCGCCTCGCTCGTCGTGGCGATGCCGTGACGGTGCCGCCGTCGGGCGGCCGCACTGCGGGCGTATGAGGGTCGACCACTAGGTTGGCCACCATGTTCATCGACGGCGAATGGTGCGAAGCGACCTCCGGGCGGCGCTTCGAGGTGACCGATCCGGCGACCGGTGCGGTGATCGGCGACGCCCCCGACGGCGCGGCGGACGACGCGGTCCGGGCGGTGGAGGCTGCCGATCGCGCCTTCGCCTCCTGGTCGACGACCACCGCGAAAGAGCGAGCCGACCTGCTGTACGCCGCATGGCAGTTGATGAACGATCGCTCGGAGTCGCTCGCCGAACTGATGACCCGCGAGCAGGGCAAGCCGCTCCGAGCCAGTCGTAACGAGGTGGCGTACGCGGGAGACTTCCTCCGCTTCTACGCCGAGGAGGCGACCCGGGTGACGGGGGAGTGGCTCCCATCGGCGCGGGCCGACCAGCGATTCCTCGTGCTCCGTCAGCCGGTCGGCGTCGTCGGCATGGTGACGCCGTGGAACTACCCGATCTCAATGCTCACGAGGAAGATGGGTCCCGCTCTCGCTGCCGGCTGCACCCTCGTGCTGAAGCCCGCTGAGGCGACCCCACTGTGCGCCCGGGCGGTCTTCGAGATCTTCGAGGAAGTCGGCCTCCCGGCCGGGGTCGCCAACCTCGTCACCGCTCTCGATCCGGTGCCGATCGGCGAGGTGCTCACCACCCATCCGGCCGTTCGCAAGATCACCTTCACCGGATCGACCGCGGTCGGTCGGCGGCTCGCTGGCGTCGCGGCGGGCAACCTCAAGCGGATCTCGGTCGAGCTCGGTGGTCACGCCCCATTCATCGTGTTCCCGGACGCCGACCCGGTGCGAGCCGCCAAGGGCGCCGCCGCCCTCAAGTTCTTGAACGCCGGTCAAGCGTGTATCAGCCCGAACCGCCTCTACGTGGCCGAATCACAGGCCGACGCGTTCATCTCGACAATGACCGAGCGCGTCGGGGCCGTCCGCGCCGGCAACGGGTTCGCCGACGGAGTCGGTGTCGGCCCCCTCGTGAACGAGGCCGCGGTCGCCAAGGTCGAGGCGCAGGTGGACGACGCCGTCGCCAAGGGCGCCGACGCGGTGGTCGGCGGCCATCGGCTCTCCGACGGCGAGTTCTCCGCCGGTCACTTCTTCGCGCCCACCCTGCTCACCGGAGTCGACGACTCGATGGCGATCTACCGGGAGGAGACCTTCGGCCCCGTCGCGCCGGTCATCACCTACGGCGATGTCGACCAGGTGCTCGAGCTGGCGAATGACACCGAGTATGGGCTCGCGGCCTACGTCTACACCCGGGATCTCTCGACGGCAATCCGTGCTTTCGAGGGTCTCCGATTCGGGATCATCGGTGTGAACGACGTGAATCCGACGGCCGCCTCGGCGCCCTTCGGGGGCATGAAGGACTCGGGCATCGGCCGCGAGGGCAGCCACGACGGAATCGCCGAGTATCTCGAGACGAAACTCGGCGGATTCGCGGTCTGAGACCCCTCCGAGGGTTTGGGACAGGCTCGGAGGCGGCTGGTAGCCTCGGCGGACGATGTCGCTGTTCCTGCGCGATTACCTCAACGTCGTCTGGTTCGGCTTGGCGGCAGTCCTCGTGGCCGGTCTTCTCCTCGGTCTGGCTGCTGCCGTGCGCCCGTCCAGGCCCACCCGAGAGAAACTCATGGCCTATGAGTCGGGTGTCGATCCGGTCGGGATGGGCTGGTCGCAGAGCCAGGTGCGCTATTACGTCTTCGCCCTGCTCTTCGTGATCTTCGACGTCGAGGCCGTGTTCATCTTCCCGTGGGCCGCTTCGATCGAGCGCTACGGCGTCTTCGGCCTGATCACCATGCTCGCCTTCATCATTCTCTTGCTGGATGGTCTCGTCTACGCGTGGAAGCGGGGGTTGCTCCGATGGGTCTAGTCGACCGCGGGCGCATGCCCTCCCCCCTCACCAAACTCCTCAACCTCGGTCGCTCCTACTCGATGTGGGTGTATCAGTGGGGCCTCGCCTGCTGCGCGATCGAGATGGGCGCCGCCTTCGGTTCCCCCCGATACGACGTCATGCGCCTCGGCGTGATTCCCCTCCCGGCCAGCCCTCGTCAGGCCGATCTCGTGGTGATCTCCGGCACGGTGACCGACAAGATGGCGCCGGCGATCAAGCGGCTCTACGAGCAGATGCCGGAGCCGAAGTACGTGATCTCGATGGGCTCCTGCGCCAATTGCGGCGGCCCCTACTGGGACTCCTACTCGGTCACCAAGGGCGTCGATCAGATCATTCCAGTCGATGTCTACGTACCTGGCTGCCCTCCTCGGCCCGAGGCCCTACTTGAAGGGGTAGTCCTCCTCCAGCAGCGCATCAAGAACGAGGACATGGCCGCGAAGTGGAGAGGTGAGGAGTTCACCTCCCTTCAGCGGACCGAGGCCGAGCGCTTGGCCGCCGAGCCGATCGTCGTCGGGGGTGGCCCCGTTGAGTGAGTCCACCGACACCGAGCCGACCGCTCTCGCCTCCGACACCCTGCGGGAGTCGATCGTCGACACCCTGCGCGAGGCCATCGGCGATGACCTCCTCGAGTCGTATCTCATCCCGAACGACGACGTCTGGATCCGAGTCTCGGCGTCCGCTTGGCGGCGATCCGGTGAGGCGCTCCGCGAACAGGGTTTCGACTATTTCTGCTTCCTGTCGGCGATCGACTGGCTGCCGTCGCCCTTCGGCCGCGGTGAGGATGACCCCTCAGCCGAACCCGACGAGGCTGAGGCCGAGTCGAAGGAGATGACGCAGGGGTACACCGGGGGAGCGACCCGCTTCCAGATGCTCGCGCGGGTGACCGATCTTCGTCGGCATGTCGGCGTGACCTTGAAGGCCGATGTCGACGAGTCGATGGTGGTCGAGTCGTGGATCCCGGTGTACGCGGGTGCCAACTGGCACGAGCGGGAGACCCACGAGATGTTCGGTATCGGCTTCGCCGGACACCCCGATCTCCGCAACATGTATCTGCCCGGCGACTTCGAGGGCTACCCGATGCGCAAGGACTTCCCGCTGCTCGCCCGGATGGTCAAGCCGTGGCCGGGAATCGTCGACGTCGAACCGATGCCGACCGAAGACGGCGATGAGGAGGCCGAATCATCATGACGATGCTCTCCGAGCGCCAGCAGCTCTCCTACATCGCCTCCCAGGCAGCCGATGCCCGACTCAACGTCGAGCTTGAGACCGAGGGCATGACCCTCAACATCGGTCCGCAGCATCCGGCGACCCACGGCACCCTGCGCATCATCGCCCGACTCGACGGCGAGCAGGTCGTGTGGGCGGAGCCGTCGGCGGGCTACATGCACCGTGGCTACGAGAAGTTGACCGAGGTGCGCACCTTCCCGCAGGTGACCACCCTCATCAACCGCATCGATTGGCTGGGGAGCTTCGCCAACGAGGTGCCGTTCATCCTCGCGGCTGAGAAGTTGATGGAGATCGAGGCCCCGCCGCGGGCCCAGCACATCCGCACCATCCTCTTCGAACTCTCGCGAATCGCGAACGTCGGCCTTTTCCTCGGCGATCTCGGTGTGCAGATGGGCGCGATCACGCCGGTCTTCCTCGCCTTCCGTGATCGCGAATATGTGCTCAACCTGATCGAGGGGGCGACCGGCGGGCGGTTCCACCCCAACTTCGACCGGATCGGCGGACTGAAGGACGACCTCCCGCAGGGCTGGATCGACGAGACCCGACAGGTGATGAAGAAGCTGCGCGGCTTCTGCGACGAAATCGAGGATCTGCTCTTCGGCAACGAGATCTTCCAGAGCCGCACCCGTGGCATCGGGGTGATCCCCGCCGATGTCGCCCGCCAGTACGGACTCTCGGGAGCCAACCTCCGCGCCTCGGGCGTCGACTGGGATCTCCGTCGCGACCAGTCGTTGCCGATGGCCTGGGACAAGGTCGACTTCAAGGTCTGGACGCATCCCGACGGCGACTCGTGGGCGCGCTGCTGGGTGCGCCTCCAGGAGGTTCGCGAGTCGACGAAGATCGTCGATCAACTCCTCGACACCATGCCGGCCGGCCCGGTCATGGCCAAGGTGCCTCGCATCATCAAGGTGCCTGAGGGCGAGGCATGGGTCTCGACGGAGAACCCGCTGGGTGAGATGGGCTACTACGTCGTCTCCAAGGGTGACCTCGGGCCGTTCCGCGTGAAGATCCGGTCGGCATCGTTCAACAACATCTCGATCACCCCGTGGCTGCTCAAGGGCGTGTATGTGCCCGACATCATCACGATCCTCGCGAGCCTCTACTTCATTCTCGGAGACATCGACCGTTGATCGTCCAACTCGCCGTCGAGGTCCCCTACTGGGGACAGTCGCTCCTGCGCGTCCTTGGCGGGCTGGTGGCCGTGCTGTTGCCAGCGGGCACGATCGTCTACCTCTTCCTCTTCAAGATGATGTCGTTCATGCAGAGCCGCCTGGGACCAATGGAGGCCGGTCCGTTCGGCTCGATGCAGCTCTTCGCCGAGGTCGGCAAGTGGCTGCAGAAGGAGGACATCGTCCCGGAGAACGCCGACGCGCGCATCTACAAGATCGCCCCGATCATCGTCCTCGTCTCGACGTTCCTGCTGGTGGTCGTGATCCCGTTCGGGCCCGATGCCTGGTTCACGAATTTCTCGGCCGGTGTGTTCTACGCCCTCGCGATCGGCTCGGTGTCGGTCATCGGCATCCTTGTCGCCGGCTGGTCGAGCGCGAACAAGTACTCGCTCCTCGGCGGGCTCCGCGCCGCGGGTCAGCTGATCGCCTACGAGTTGCCGATGGTGCTCGCGGTTGTCGGCGTGGTGATCCAAGCCGGTTCGATGAACCTGCAGGACATCGTGATGGCTCAGAACACCGGTGAGATCTTTGGATGGTCCGGCATCGGGTTCCCGTTCGTGCTCACCCAGTTTGTCGGGTTCCTCATCTTCATGATCGCCGTCCAGGCCGAGCTCACCCAGGCGCCGTTCGATATGCCGATCGCCGAGTCCGAGCTCGTGTCGGGGTACATGACCGAGTACTCCGGATTCCGGTTCCTCATGTTCTTCATCGGCGAGTTCGCGACGGCGGGCGTGTTCGCGCTCATCGCATCGGTGTTGTTCCTCGGTGGGTGGGGCATCCCCTTCTCGTGGTTCGGCTGGGAGACCATCGATCAGGTCGATAACTGGATGAACATCGTGGGCCCGCTGATCATGTTCACCAAGATGATGGTGCTGACCGGCATCATCATGTGGGTCCGATTCTCCTACCCGCGTTTCCGAGAGGACCAGCTCCAGCGGTTCGCGTGGAAGGTGCTGATCCCCCTGTCCCTCGCCAACATCGCGGTGACCGCGATCGTGAAGGTGGTCGTCTGATGCCGAAGCTCCCCGGTCTCGTCAAGGGTCTCGGAGTCACCATGGGCACGCTCGTGCGCACCGTCAAGGACGGCGCCAACACCGTGCAGTACCCCCACGCCAAGGAAAGCCCTCCTGTTCGGGCCCGGGGTGTCATCGCCCTCCGCGAGGACAACTGCACCGCCTGCATGCTCTGCGCCCGGTCCTGCCCGGATTGGTGCATCTACATCGAGGCCCACAAGCAACTCGCCCCGCCGCGGCGCGCTGGTGGCAAGCCACGTCAGGTCAATCACCTCGACCGCTTCGACATCGACTACGCGCTGTGCATGTACTGCGGGATCTGCGTTGAGGTGTGTCCCTTCGATGCGCTCTTCTGGAGCCCCGAGTACGAGTACTCCGAGCCCCGTATCGCCGATCTGCTCCACGACAAGACGAAGCTCGGCGAGTGGATGGAGACCGTTCCTGAGGCGCCGGAGCTCGAGGCCGGAGCGGAGAAGAAGAAGTGAGCGCTTTCCTCGCCACCGAGGTGAACGTCGCCCAGAACGTCGGCTTTTACATCATCGCCGCGTTGATGGTTTATGGGGCCCTTCGGGTGGTGTCGACTCGCAACGTCGTTCACGCCGCGCTGTGGCTCGTCGTTGTGCTCGGCGGTGTGGCCGCCCAGTACATCCTCGCGGCCGCTGAGTTCGTCGCCGTCTCGCAGGTGATGGTCTACATCGGGGCCGTCATGGTCCTCTTCCTCTTCGGCATCATGCTCACCCGCGCCACTATCGGCGCCGAGTCCGACCTGAACAACCGTGGATGGGGCATCGGCATCCCGGTGGCGGCGCTTCTGCTCGCCGTGATGGTGTGGGCGATCATCGACGAGTTCGGCTCCTCGATCATCGATGAGCCGGCCCAGCCGATGCCGACGACGGCTCTGAGCGATGTGTTCCTCCGCGAGGGCCTCGTGCCGTTCCTCGCCCTCTCGTTCGTCCTGCTCGCCGCCGCCATCGGCGCCATCGTGCTGGCGCGGAAGGACTGATCCCGGTGTACGCGGCCAATTTCCTGCTGCTCGGAGCCGTCCTCTTTTCGATCGGCGTCTTCGGCGTGATCGCGCGTCGGAACGCCGTGATGGTGTTGATGTCGATCGAGTTGATCCTCAACGCGGTCAACATCAACTTGATCGCCTTCGCGTTGATGAACGATTCCGCCGAGGGGCACGTGTTCGCCCTCTACGTGATCGCGGTCGCGGCCGCCGAGGTCGGCGTCGGTCTGGCGATGGTGCTGATGATCTACCGAAACCGCCGATCGATCGCCCTTGACGAGCTCTCGGAGATGCGCGGATGATGCTCGCCGCCTCGGCCTCCACAGGCTGGTTCCTCGAGAACGCCTTCCTCATCCCGCTGATCCCCGCGATCGGCTTCGCGATCATCATCGGCTTCGGTCGGCGCCTACCCAAGGGCGGTAGCGAGGTGGGCATCGCCTCGATGGCCCTCTCCCTCGCGATCGCGATCGGCGCCACGGTGCAGTGGATCCAGCGGGTCGGTTCGGTCGACGAGGGGTCCGGTGAGCACGCGCTCGGTGGGGTGTTCGGCTTCGCCCGCAGTGTGTTCCCCGCGGCGAGCGAGGGCGGAAAAGGCGAGGCCTACGTGGAGCCCGTGATCCGGTCATGGACCTGGTGGCAGTCCGGCGGCCTCGAGTTTGGTCTCGGTCAGCACATCGATGGCCTCGCCGTGATGCTCTTGCTGCTCGTCGCGTTCATCTCTCTGCTGGTGCAGGTCTTCTCGACGGAGTACGTCGCCGGTGATCGTCGGTACACGCACTTCTTCGCAGCGCTGACGCTGTTCTCCGCCGGCATGCTCGTGATGGTCCTCGCCGAGAACATGATTCAGCTCATCCTCGGCTGGGAGATCATGGGTCTCTGCTCGTTCATGCTCATCGGCCACTGGTGGGAGGAGGAGGCGAACTCGCGCGCTGCGCTGAAGGCCTTCTTCACCGTCCGGGTGGGTGACATGGGTCTGCTCGTTGGCACCGCCATCATCTTCTTTGGGGCGAACCAGTGGGCGGTAGAGAACGGCTCGAACGGCTTCTCGATCCAGGCCATCTCCGGCTGGGCCATGTCGGGTGAGGCATCCAGCAGTGTTCTCTTCTGGGGCGCGGTCGCGCTGTTCATCGCCTGCATCGGCAAGTCGGGACAATTCCCGCTGCACACCTGGCTACCCGACGCGATGGCCGGCCCGACCCCGGTCTCATCGCTGCTCCACTCGTCGACGATGGTGGTCGCGGGCGTCTTCCTCGTTGCCCGGCTGTATCCGGTCTTCTACACCGGCTTCGACATCGGTGGCACGAACGTCAACCTGATCGCGGTGATCGGAGCGATCACGATCGTGATCGCTGCGGCGTTGGCCTTCGTGCAGAACGACATCAAGAAGGTGCTGGCCTACTCGACGGTGTCCCAGCTGGGATACATGATGCTCGGCCTCGGGGTCGGCGCCTGGTTGCCGGCCGTGTTCCACATCTTCACCCACGCGTTCTTCAAGTGCTGCTTGTTCCTCGCGGCTGGCTCGATCAGCCACTCGGGCTCCCATCACTCCTTCGACATGAAGAAGGACATGGGCGGGCTCTGGAGGAAGATGCCGATCACCGCCGGGTCGTGGATGATCTCAACGGCGGCGCTCTGCGGTGTCCCGTTCTTCTCGGGGTTCTTCTCGAAGGATGAGATCATCGATAACGCCCACAACAACGGGTACACGTTCTTCTATTACGTCGGACTGGTCGGCGCTGCGATGACGGCCGCCTACATGACCCGCGCCACCTACCTGACCTTCTTCGGCCAGCCACGGGGGGCGGCGGCTGGGGAGCACCACGACGAGCACGGCGACGCGCACGCCGATGACCACGATGCCCATGCCGACGACCATGGGCACGACGCCCATGACGATCATCACGGCGCGCACGCGGGCCCCCACGAGTCACCGTGGCGAATCACCGCTCCGCTCGTCATCCTCGCGGCGCTCGCCATCGGCTCGGGCTACCTGAACGCGCCCGCGGTCGGCACCCACTACTTCACCGACTGGGTGGAACCGCGCGGAGCGGCGGTGGAACTCAACGCCTACGCCGCCGATGACGGGCACTCTGAGGCGCTCGGTCTCGCGGCGCTGCCCCGAGCCGAGGAGGGCTACTCGGAGGGATGCGGCTACACCGACCCGGCTCCGGGCACCGTTTGCTACGCGCCGAAACTCAATCACGCGGAGTTCTCCTGGGGCAAGGCGGCCCCCTCGATCATCCTGGTCGCCTTCGGTATCGGGGTCAGCGCCTGGCTATCCCTTGGGGTGTTCGGCGGGCGTCGGAACCCGTTCGCCGGGTTGACCCGACGGTTCGCTCCCGCGCGGTGGATCCACACCTTCCTCGTTCGCAAGTACTTCCTTGACGACCTCTACGAGCGGGTCATCGTCCGCTCGGTCGCCCATCCCATCTCAAAAGCCGCCTACTGGGTGAACCAGAACATCCTCGATGGCGTGGTCAACGGCGTCGGCAAGTCGGGCCGATCAGCGGGCGACTGGGTCTACCGCAACGTCGATCAGCGGGTGGTCGACGGCGCGGTGAAGGCGTCCGGCGTGGTCGCGAGCGAGTCGGGACACGCCCTGCAACCGATCCAGTCCGGTCGCGTCAATCAATACGGCGCGCTGCTCTTCGGAGCTGCGACCGTCGGCGCGATTCTCCTCATCCTCCTCAACATCTAAGGCAACCGAAGGGTCTTCGATATGCAGACACTCACCAACGACAACTGGCTCCTGACCGTCGGAACGTTCCTGCCCCTCGTCGGCGTCGCGTTGATGATGTTCGTCCCCGCGTCGGACGAGCGCGCCCACAAGCAGATCGGCATCGTCACCTCGGCGGCGACGCTCGCCATCGGCATCTGGACTCTGCTCCGTTTCGACTTCGATCAGAGCGAGAAACTGCAGTTCTTCGCCGATAGCGAGTGGATCACCGTCATCCGGTCGAACTACACGATCGGCCTCGACGGCATCAGCCTGCCGCTCTACGTCTTGTCGATGGTCGTGACCCTGCTCGTCATGATCTACACCTGGGACAACATGCCCGATGCCGGGAATCCGAAGTCGTTCATCTCGCTGATGCTCGTTCTCCAGGTCGGTATGGCCGGCTCATTCATCGCTCAAGATCTCATCCTCTTCTTCGTGTTCTTCGAGGTGGTCCTGCTGCCGATGTACTTCATGATCGGCGTGTGGGGTGGCGATGATCGCCAGTACGCCTCGCTCAAGTTCTTCCTCTACACGATGTTCGGATCGGCTCTCATGCTGGTCGCCTTCCTCGCCCTGTTCTTCCAGACCGGGGCGGAGTCGTTCTCCTTCCACCACCTCGCCGAGGCCGGCGCGTTGATCGACCGCGATGTACAGGTGTGGATCTTCGCCGGCATGTTCATCGGCTTCGCGGTGAAAGTGCCGATGTTCCCGTTCCACACCTGGCTGCCCGACGCTCACACTCAGGCGCCGACGCAGGGCTCGGTGATCCTGGCGGCCATCCTGCTGAAACTCGGCACCTACGGTTTCGTCCGCATCGCGATACCCATGCTTCCGCAGGGAGCGAAGGCCTGGGCGCCCGTCATCGGCATTCTCGCGGTCATCGGCATCATCTACGGCGCGCTCGGATGTCTGGCGCAGACCGACATGAAGCGCCTCATCGCCTTCTCGTCGGTGGCGCACATGGGATTCGTCATGCTCGGCATCTCGACGCTCACCGAGTTCGGCATCAACGCCGCCCTCTTCGGAATGGTCGCCCACGGTCTCATCACTGGGATGCTCTTCTTCCTCGCTGGTTCGGTGAAGCACCGCTACCACACCCTCGAGATCGGCCGCCTGTCCGGGATGCTGATCCAGATGCCGCGTCTCGGCTGGATCCTCGGTTTCGCAGCGATGGCGTCGCTCGGCCTTCCCGGGCTCGCCGGGTTCTGGGGTGAGTTCCCCGCGATCCTCGCTGCCTACAACCCGAACTTCGGCCTCGATGTCACCCTCTACCGCACGCTGATGGTGATCGCCGCGCTGGGAACGGTGCTCGCCGCCGCTTACCTGCTCTGGCTGTACCAGCGCACCGCGTTCGGCCGTCCGAATCCCGAGTTCACCGGCACGCATTCGGTGGGAGCGGCCGCCGCTGACGACCACCACGGCGCCGACATCCACGACGTGACTCCGATCGAGTGGATCGCGTGGACCCCGTTCCTCATCGCGATCGTCGTGTTCGGCGTGTACCCGCAGCTCATGTTCGACGTAATGGATCCGGCGGTCACCGCCCTCGTTGAGCGGGTCGGAGCCGGCATCCCGTGATCACCGCCCTCTTGGCCCAGGCCTGGCAGGCCCCGACGATCGATTGGCACGCGATCGCCCCCGAGCTCGTGCTCGTGGTCGGCATCAACCTCGTGCTCTTCATCGACCTTTGGCTCGACGAGTCGAAGAAGTGGGCGATGGCCACCCTGTCAGGAATGGTGCTCCTCGGTGCCTTCGTCCCGGTGGTCACCCTCGCGGTCGTCGGCGGCGACGTGCGCGACGCGATCTTCGATGGCCGCTACATGATCGACGAGTACGCGCTCGTGATGAAGGGCCTCTTCCTACTTGTCGGTTACGTCGTCGTGCTCATGAGTCAGACCGAACTCGAGGAGGGGGGTTACTACCAAGGCGAGTTCTACGTGCTCCTCTTGGTCAGCATCCTCGGCATGGTCATGATGGCCTCCAGCCGCGACCTGCTGTCGGTGTTCGTAGCCCTCGAGTTGCTGTCGATCCCCGCCTACATGATGGCGGCCTGGCGAAAGCGCGACCCGAAGTCGAACGAGGCGGGCGTGAAGTACTACCTCCTCGGAGTGTTCGCCTCCGGCGTGTTGCTCTACGGGATGAGCCTGCTGTACGGCACGACTGGGACCACCAAGTTGACCGAGATCGGCGCGGCGCTCGCCATCGGTGATCCGAGCGTCATGCAGGTGCTCGCGGTGGTGCTCGTGATCACCGGCTTCGCCTTCAAGATCTCCGCGGTGCCTTTCCACACTTGGGCTCCCGACACCTACCAGGGTGCGCCGACTCCGGTGACCGCGTTCTTGTCGGTGGCCTCCAAGGCAGCCGGGTTCACCGCCCTGCTCACCGTGCTCTACCTCGCGCTGCACGGAGCAACCGGGGTGCACGAGCCCTACATCTGGGTGCTTGCCGCGCTCACCATGACGATCGGCAACGTCGTCGCCTTGCGGCAGACCAACATCGTCCGGATGCTCGCCTACTCCTCGGTCAGCCAGGGCGGGTTCATCTTGATGCCGCTCGCAGTCATGGCGACCGATGCTGCCGAGTCGGCTCTGCGCGCCGTGGTGATCTATCTGCTGATCTACGCCTTCTCGAACCTCGGCGCCTTCTGCGTGATCATGGCCGTCGCGCGTAAGACGCGCAGTGGCGAGATCTCCTCCTTCGGTGGGTTGATGGGGTACGCCCCGGGCCTCGGCGTGCTCATGACGATCTTCCTCGCCTCCCTCGCCGGTATCCCGCCGCTCGGTATCTGGATCGCGAAACTCCAATCGTTCCGCGCGCTGATCGACGCCGGCTCAACGGCGGCTTACGCGCTCGCTCTGATCGCCGCGGTCAACACGGTGATCGCCGCCGCCTACTACATGCGGGTTCTCCGCCAGATCTGGATGGCTCCAGCACCCGACGGCGATACCAGCCCGATCGTGGTGCCGCCGCCCATTCGTCTCGCGCTCGCGATCACCGCGGGCGGCACGGTGGTGCTCGGCATCCTGCCGGGCCTCGTGCTCCGATTCGCCGACCTCCCCGATCTCACCGGCGCGCTCGGGCTCTGAGCCCATGACGACGGGGCCCGTCCCCTTCGAGGTCTTCATGGCCGAGGCCCTGTACGGGCGCGACGGGTTCTACACCTCGGGTGGTCGAGCCGGACGTCGGGGTGACTTCCTCACCTCACCGGAGGTCGGACCGCTCTTCGGGTCGGTGATCTCCCGGTTCCTCGATGCTGCATGGCACCAGCGCGGTCGGCCGGACTCGTTCATCGTGCACGAGGTAGGCGCGGGGCCGGGAACGCTCGCGCGGACGGTGCTCGCGGCGGAGCCGGACTGCCGCGACGCCCTTGACTACGTCGCCGTTGAGCTCTCTGAGAGTCAGCGGGCCTCGCACCCGGACGGCATTAGATCGCGCGCTGAGCTTCCGGAGGGCCGCCTCGAGGGTGTCGTGCTCATGAACGAGTTGCTCGACAACCTTCCGTTCCGTCTCGCCGTCCACGACGGCGCATGGAGGGAGGCCTATGTCGACGCGAATGGTGACGAGGTGCTCTCCGCTGCCTTCGACCCGGCGCCGAGCGTCCTGCCGGACGGCGCGGCGCTCGGCGCGCGTGCACCCCTCGTCGACCGAGCGACGGCGCTCGTCACCGAGACCGTCGCTCGACTTGATGGGGTGCTGGTCGCCATCGACTACTTCACGCCGACCACCTCCGGTCTCGCGTCGAGACCGTGGCGGGAGTGGTTGCGCACCTATGTGGGCCACGAGCGCGGTCGTCACTATCTCGCCGAGCCCGGCGCTCAGGACATCACCTGCGAGGTCCCGCTCGATCAACTCCCCGAACCTGATGCGCTCCGGACGCAGGCCCAGTGGCTTGAACTCCATGGCATCGATGAACTGGTGGCCGAGGGCCGTCGTTACTGGGAGGAACACGCGGCCGTCCCCGACCTGACAGCGCTCAGGATGAGGTCGCGGATCTCCGAGGCTGAGGCGCTCAGGGACTCAACCGGGCTCGGCGCGTTCCTTGTCGCCGAGTGGCGCGGCCGCGCCTGACCGGCCGGGGAGGCGCCTCGGAGCGTGCTCTATTGTCGGGGGCGACCAACAGGAGGCGACCATGACCGAGCAAACGACAGGCCACGACGCGATCGACTCGTTCTCGAACGAGAACCGCACGTTCCCTCCTCCCGCTGTGTTCGCCGCCGCCGCCCGGGTCAGCGATGGAAGCCTCGCCGCGGAGGCCGATGCCGACCAGGAGGCCTTCTGGGCTCGTCAGGCGCGGGAACTCATCGACTGGCAGGAACCCTTCGAGTCGGTGCTGTCCTGGGATCTGCCGAATGCCCGATGGTTCGATGGAGGTCGTCTAAACGTCGCCGAGAACTGCCTCGACCGGCATGTTCGAGCGGGACTCGGCGACCGGGTGGCGATCCACTGGGAGGGTGAGCCGGGAGACACCCGCGCGATCACCTACGCCGAACTGCTCGACGAGGTGTCGAGATTCTCGAATGTGCTCCGCTCCCTCGGCGTAGGACGAGGGGACCGGGTCAACATCTATCTGCCGATGATCCCCGAGGCGGCGGTCGCGATGCTCGCGTGCGCCCGTATCGGCGCGGTGCACAGCGTGGTGTTCGGTGGGTTCTCCTCCCAGTCGCTCATCGATCGCATCAACGACGCCGAGGCGAAGATGCTCATCACGGCCGACGGCGGTTACCGACGCGGCGAGGTGTTCCCGTTGAAGCCCGCCGCGGATGAGGCGCTCGGTTCCACCCCGACGATCGAGAACGTGGTCGTGGTGCGGCGCGGTGGCAACGAGGTCGACATGGTCGCGGGGCGCGACCACTGGTACCACGAGCTCATGGAAGGCGTCTCGGCCGACTGCCCTCCCGAGGCGATGGGTTCCGAGGATCTGCTCTTCCTCCTCTACACCAGCGGCACCACCGGCAAGCCGAAGGGGATCATGCACACCACCGGTGGATACCTGACCCATGCGACCTACACCCACCGGTACGTCTTCGATCTGCGCCCAGAGAGCGACGTCTACTGGTGCACCGCCGACGTCGGCTGGATCACTGGTCACTCCTACATCGTCTACGGGCCGCTCTCGAACGGGTGCACGCAGGTCATGTACGAGGGGGTTCCGAACCATCCCGGCAACGACCGGTTCTGGGACATCGTCGAGCGATACGGGGTCACGATCTTCTACACGGCCCCGACCGCGATTAGGACCTTCATGAAATGGGGGGCTGACGAGCCGGCGAAACACGATCTGTCGTCGCTACGGCTGCTCGGCACGGTGGGCGAGCCGATCAACCCCGAGGCGTGGATGTGGTACCACGAGCACATCGGCGGTGGGCGTTGCCCGATCGTCGACACCTGGTGGCAGACCGAGACCGGCGGCATCATGATCAGCCCGCTCCCGGGGGCGACGGTCACCAAGCCAGGATCGGCCACCTTTCCCTTGCCCGGAATCGGCATGGAGGTGGTCGACGACGAGGCGAACCGGGTGGAGCGCGGCGGCGGCTACCTCACCCTCACCCGGCCGTGGCCCGGCATGCTCCGCGGTATCTGGGGCGATCCGGAGCGCTTCCGCGAGACGTACTGGAGTCGGTTCCCCGGGCGCTACTTCGCCGGAGACGGCGCCCGACTCGACGACGACGGCTACGTCTGGTTCCTTGGCCGGGTCGATGATGTCATGAACGTTTCGGGCCACCGGATCTCCACCACCGAGGTTGAGTCCGCTCTCGTGTCGCATCCGTCGGTCGCCGAGGCCGCCGTGGTCGGGGCGAACGATGCGACCACCGGTCAGGCGATCTTCGCCTACGTGATCGCCCGGGGTGGGGCCGAGGTCGATGTGAATGAGCTCCGCGCCCATGTCGCCAACGAGATCGGCGCCATCGCGAAGCCGAAGGCGATCTTCGTCACCCCGGATCTCCCGAAGACCCGGTCGGGCAAGATCATGCGCCGACTCCTTCGCGATGTCGCCGAGGGCCGGAACCTCGGCGACACGACGACGTTGGCCGACGCGAGCGTGGTCGGCGAGTTGCAGCGCCGGGCGTCCGAGTCGCCAGCAGAAGACTGAACCGGGTCGAAGAGCTGAGCCTGTCGCCGGTCACGACCGGAGTCGTCAGTCGCGGAAGTTCTGGAACTGGAGGGGAATGCCGAGATCGGCCCCCTTCAGGAGCGCGATGACGGCCTGGAGGTCGTCGCGCTTCTTTCCGGTCACCCGGACCGACTCACCTTGGGTCTGGCTGGAGACACCCTTCGGGCCTCCCGACTTGATCAGCTTGTTGATCTCCTTGGACTTCTCCGAGGAGATGCCCACCTTGATCGTGACCACCTGACGGACCGTGTTCTGCGAGGCCTCGGCGACATCGCCGTAGTCGACACCTTTCAGTGACACCCCGCGCTTCACGAGCCGCTCCTCGAGTACCAGCCTCAGCGCGGCGAGACGGTCCTCACTGACGGTTTGAAGCGTGATGACCATGTCGTTCTGCTCGATGGTCGAGTTGGTGTTCTTGAAGTCGAAGCGGGTGGACACCTCGCGCTGGGCCTGATCGACCGCGTTGCGGACCTCCTGCGCATCGACCTCGGAGACGACGTCGAAACTCGGCATGCACCGCAGGGTACCCGGGTGGGATCGGTCCGACAGCCGGTACCATCGCGAGGCGACTCGACGAGTCGACACCAGGGTCGGTGCCCGAGCGGCCAAAGGGAGCAGACTGTAAATCTGCCGGCATTGCCTTCGGAGGTTCAAATCCTCCCCGGCCCACACAATCGAGATGTGACTGCTTCGGCTCCGCCGGAACAGCCCAACCCCATGACGACCCGGCCGGAATCTCCGACCGGGTCGTCGTGATTCCGGCTCAGAGCACGAGTTGCATGACGGCGACGTCGAGCCAGCGATTGAACTTGCGGCCCACCTGACGCTCGATGCCGACGAACTCGAAACCGCAGGCCGCGTGAAGTGCGCGCGAGGCGGTGCCCGAGGCTTCGATCCGTGCCACGACGCTGTGGAACCCTGACTCCTCGGCGATCTCGCACACGCGCTGTAGCAGGAGCGTGCCAACCCCCCGGCCGTGGGCGGTCCGGTCCACGTAGACCGAGTCCTCGACGGTCGTGTTGTAGGCGGCTC
>JAURCL010000060.1 GCA_030828465.1 Acidimicrobiales bacterium
CACCCCTCCATCGACGGCCACGAACCGCGCCGACGGATCCATCGCCGAGATCGAGACCGGTTCGAGATTGGCCATCGCCGTGCCCGACCCGGAACCGATCGTGGCCGTCGAGCCGGAGCCGAGCGCACCCATCGAGCCATCCCCCCAACAGCGCAGATCGCCATCGGTGTCGATCGCGCACGAGGTCGACGAACCGACCCCGATCGCGTCGAAGGCTCGGGGCACCTCCACCTCGGCGGCCCAGGTGATGGCGGCCGGAAGTAGCGGGAGGAGCAGGGAGACGCCGAACACGAGTCGGGCGAGGGGAAGTCGTCGCGGAGCACGCCGCGACCCATGTCGCTGTGTCATGGCGGTCCTGAGAAACGGGCCGGT
Source organism: Acidimicrobiales bacterium (assembly GCA_030828465.1). Taxonomy (GTDB): domain Bacteria; phylum Actinomycetota; class Acidimicrobiia; order Acidimicrobiales; family Ilumatobacteraceae; genus Casp-actino5. The sequence continues at coordinate 373 of JAURCL010000060.1, forward strand.
GACCCCTCGCAGTTTTCGCGCACCGGCGAGCCTGGCTGGTGCCATCTACGCTCGGAACGTGCGCGACCCGACCACCTCACGCCTCGCGGCGTTCGGCACCACGATCTTCGCGCGCATGTCCGCCCTCGCCGCCGAGACCGGAGCCATCAACCTCGGCCAGGGTTTCCCCGACACTGACGGGCCGACCGAGGTGCTCGACGCCGCCGTCGACGCGATCCGCTCCGGCCAGAACCAGTATCCGCCGGGGCTCGGCATCGCCGACCTACGCCAGGCCGTCGCCGAGCACCAACAGCGGTTCTGGGGGATGAGCGTCGACCCTGACACCGAAGTGCTCATCACCGCTGGCGCGACCGAAGCCCTCGCCGGATCGCTCCTCGGCATCCTCGAGACCGGCGACGAGGTCATCGTGTTCGAGCCGATGTTCGACTCGTATCAGGCGTGTATCGCGCTGGCCGGGGCGACCGTCGTGCCAGTCACCCTCATCCCCGGCGTTGAGGGCTACACCTTCGATCCCGACGCCCTGCGCGCCGCCGTCAGCCCGCGCACCCGGCTCATCCTGCTCAACACCCCGCACAACCCGACCGGCAAGGTATTCACCCGCGAGGAGATGCTCACCATCGCCGCCGTCGCTCTCGACCATGACCTGCTGGTGATCACCGATGAGGTCTACGAGCATCTCGTGTTCGACGGTCGCGAGCACCTCCCGATGGCGAACCTGCCGGGGATGTGGGAACGCACCCTCACCATCTCGAGCGGCGGCAAGACCTTCAGCACCACCGGCTGGAAGATCGGCTGGGTCTGTGGGCCGCAACCGCTCGTTCGAGCGGCGATGCGAGCCAAACAGTTCCTGACCTATGTGAACGGCGCGCCGTTCCAACCGGCGATCGCCACTGGGCTCCGACTCGGCGACGACTATTTCACCGGTCTCGCCGGGCGGCTTCAGGCGGCCCGCGACGCGCTCGCCACCGGCCTCGACCGCGCCGGCTTCACCGTGTACCCGAGCGAGGCCACCTACTTCACCACGGTCGACATCACTCCGGTGCGTCCCGACGGGGACGGAATGGCGCTGTGTGAGGCACTCCCGCACCTGATCGGTGTGGTCGCTGTGCCCAACGAGGTGTTCTACGTGGACCCCGCGCGCGGACGAAACCTGGTCCGCTTCGCCTGCTGCAAACGCCCTGAGGTCATCGAGGAGGCGGTCGAGCGGCTCGGGCGACTCAAGGAGGTGATGGCATGAGCGATACGACCCCGGCCTTCACTGTCGCCGGCATCCAGCACGGAATCGTGTGGGGAGACCGTGAGGCGAACTTCGCGCGACTCGGCCCGCGTATCGCCGAGGCCGCCGCCAACGGTGCCCGCCTCGCGCTTCTCACCGAGACCTTCTCGACCGGCTTCGGATTCCATGTACCCGGTTTCGAGACCGAACCCGAGGGCGGGCCGTCGTCGGCGTTCCTCGCCGAGCAGGCCGCCGCTCACGGCATCTGGGTGGGCGGCACCTGCCCTGAGGTGCGGGCCGACAACGACGCCGACGACCGGCGGCCATCGAACTCGTTCGTGCTCGCCGGACCCGATGGCACGATGCACCGCTACCGCAAGGTTCACCCGTTCACCCATTCGGGAGAGCAGCACCATGTGCGCGCTGGCACCGAGCTCGTGACGGTCGACATTGAGGGGCTGAGGGTGTCGATGTTCGTCTGCTACGACCTTCGCTTCGCCGACGAGTTCTGGCAACTTGCCACCGACACCGACCTGTTCCTCGTGCCCGCGAACTGGCCGGCCAAGCGACGCGAGCACTGGATGACCCTGCTGCGGGCGCGGGCCATCGAGAACCAGGCCTACGTGCTCGGTGTCAACCGCGTGGGGGCTGACGGCACCGGTCTCGAGCACTGCGGTGACTCTCTGCTCATCGACCCCTTCGGTGAACTCCTTGCCGTCGCCGGTGACGGTGAGGAGACGATCACGGGCGAGGTGTCGCGGGAGCGACTCGACTCGATCCGCGGTCACTATCGCTTCCTGCCCGACCGTCGCTGATCGCGATCGACCCGACACGGATGCGGCTGAGACCGCGGCTCAGGCGAGGGGACGAGCCATCAACGAGACCCGGGTGCCATAGGGCGTCGACTGCTGACCGGCCTCGTGGAATCCGAGGGAGTGATGGAAGTCGAGGGAGGCGTCGTTACGCGGCTCGATGTTGACCTCGAGGCAGAACACCGTGGCGGCGGGGCGCGCGATCAGCCCCCGGGCCTCCACTTCTGCGTAGAGGGCGCGACCGATACCGCGCCGGCGATGCCGCTCGTCGATCGCCACCCGGTCGAGGTAGAGGAACTCGTCGTGGCGCGCGGAGAACCACAGGTAGTTCACGCTGTCGTAGTCGGCACCCGCTGACATCACGACGCAGAAGCCGGCGGGGGCACCATCGCACTCGGCGACCAGCGCAACCGAGGCGACGTCGAGCAGGTGCGCGAACTCCTCGGTGGTCTCGGTGCCAACCGCGGGAACATTGGCCTCGTTGAGCACATGCGCCCACCCGAGATCGGCTGATGTCATCGGGCGGATCGTCACCCCGTCGGGGGCATCAGGAGGGGTGGGCGCCTCGGTCACGGGTCGCAACCCTGCCAGCCATCGGGCCGGGCGACAACCGACTCGAGCCCGGATCGACGTCCCGCCCGGGCGGCCCTAGGGTGACGGCGTGTTCTCACGACGCAAAACTGAGATGGTGACCGAAGCCGACGCCCTGCCCGGTCGCGACGAGGCGCTCACCTTCCACCCGACCCACGTCGTGCTCGACACGTCGCTGGTCGGTCCTTGGCCGGAGGGCCATGAGGTGATCCATGTGGCGATGGGGTGCTTCTGGGGGGCCGAGCGCATCTACTGGCAGATCCCCGGTGTGCACTCCACGGCGGTGGGCTACATGGGTGGCTGGACGCGCAACCCCACCTACGAGGAGACGTGCACCGCGCTCACCGGACACACCGAGACCGTGCAGGTCGTCTACGACCCGAGCACCGTCGACCTCGAGGTGCTCCTCGGCGCGTTCTGGGAGAACCATGACCCGACCACCCTCAACCGGCAGGGCAACGACATCGGCACCCAGTACCGGTCGGCGATCTTCACCAGCACCCCGGCTCAACTCGATGCGGCGCTCGCCTCAGCCGAGCGGTACGAGCGGGCCCTCGAGGCGGCCGGCTTCGGCGCGGTCACCACGCAGATCTGCGCGGGCCCCGAGGCCGGTGACGGCGTCTTCTACTACGCCGAGGATTACCACCAGGGCTACCTGCACAAGAACCCCCGCGGTTACTGCAACCACGGGTTCTGCCAGGTCGGCTACGCCGTCAGCTCGGCTGGCTGAGCAACTCGCCGGCACGCAGCTGGGCGGCGTAGACGCCGTTGGCCGCAGCGAGTTCCTCGTGGGTGCCGATCTCGGCGATCCGGCCGCCGTCGAGCACCGCGATGCGATCCGCTGAACGAACCGTGGTGAGACGGTGCGCGATCACAATGGCAGTGCGGCCGTGTAGGGCAGCGTCGAGTGCGGCTTGCACGTGGGCTTCGTTGTCGTTGTCGAGATGGCTCGTCGCCTCGTCGAGGATCATGATCGCCGGATCCTTCAGCAGCAGGCGGGCGATCGCTAGACGCTGCTTCTCGCCGCCGCTCAACCGATAGCCGCGCTCACCGACAACGGTGTCGTAGCCGTCGGGCAGGGCGGCGATGGTGTCGTGGATGCGGGCGGCGCGACAGGCCTCGACCAGCTCGGACTCAGTTGCTGACGGTCGCGCGAAGCGGAGGTTGTCGGCGATCGAGGTGTGGAAGAGGTGCGGGTCCTGGGCGACCACCCCGATCGCGGCGCGCAGCGACGTGAGGGTCAGGTCGCGCACATCGGCGCCGTCGACCTTGACCGATCCAGACGTGACGTCGTAGAGCCGAGGGATGAGCGACACCATGGTCGACTTGCCAGCTCCGGACGCGCCGACGATCGCCACGGTCTCGCCCGGGGCGATGTCGAGCGACATGCCGGTGAGCACATCGCGGTCGGGATCGGCGCCGGGGATCGCCTGCTGCTCCATGGTCGCCACCGCCGACGCCGAGGCGGCTGGGTAGCGGAACACAACCGAGTCGAGGGTGACGCGCCCGGTGCAAGCGACGAGATCGACGGCGCCTGGGCGGTCGACGATCGGCTCGGGCGCGTCGAGCACCTCGAAGACCCGCTCGAAGGAGACCATCGACGTCATCAGGTCGACCCGGGCGTTCGTCAGGCCGGTGAGCGGTTGGTAAACGCGGGTGACGAGCGCGGCGAGGGCGACGAGGGTGCCCGAGGTGATATCGCCATCCACCACGAGCAGGGCACCGAGGCCGTAGATCGCCGCCGTGCCGACCGCGGCGACGAGACCGAGCGCCACGAAGAAGACTCGCCCGAGCATCGCGGCGCGGACACCTGCTGAGCGCACCGCGTCGGCCTGGGTGGAGAAGGTGTCGAGCTCGCGACGCTCGTCACCGAAGAGCTTCACCAGCAGGGCACCCGACACGTTGAAACGCTCGGTCATCTGCGTGTTCATGGTCGCGTTGTGCGTCATTTGCTGACGGGAGATCGACTGCAGCCGGCGGCCGACCCGCTTGGCCGGGACGATGAAGAGCGGCAGCACCACGAGGGAGAGCACGGTGAGGCGCCACTCAAGGGCGAGCATCGTCACCAACGTCGTGATGAGCACGATCACGTTCGAGACGACGCTGCCGAGGGTGCTGGTGAGGGCGCTCTGCGCGCCGACGACGTCGTTGGTGAGGCGGCTGGTGATCGCGCCGGTCGGGGTGCGGGTGAAGAAGGCGATCGGGAGACGTTGAACCTTCGCGTAGAGCGCGATCCGAAGGTCGGCGATGAGGCCTTCGCCGATGCTCGCCGAGCACCACCGCTGCAGGATCTGCAGGCCGGCGTCGGCGAGGGCTGACAGCACCGCGAGACCGGCGAGCCACAGGATGAGACCACGGTCGCCGTCGGGGATCGCGTCGTCGAGGATGGCCCGAACCACGAGCGGTGGGACCAGCGCGAGCAGGGCGGCCACGAGGATGGCGGCGAGGAAGACGGCGATCGTCGTTTGGTAGGGGCGGGCGAACGCCCAGACCCGTCGCGAGGTTCCCTCAGCCAGGGTCACGTCGCGAACGGCGTCGGTGTCCCTCGGCATCATGTGGTGGGGGCCCATGCGCATCCCGTCAGGCTACGGAGGGTCGACGTGACCGGGCCGACACGAGCGGGCATCGTTGGTGATCAGTCGGGAGGGTGGTGAGCAGAACCCGCCTCGTTGCCGATGACGAGCCGTACCCTCAGCCACCATGACTCGTCGGGCATTCGCACTCGCGGGTGTGCTCGTGGCCGCCGTCGCCTGCTCGTCGGACCCCGAGGCACGAGTGGTGACCAGCGAGACGATCGCCCCGACGGAGAGCACCGAGGTCGTCGCGGAGCCCGAGAACGCTCCGGATATGACCGACGGTGTCACCGATGGAGCATCCAGCGAATCGGGCGTGGTCGAGCCGGCTCCAACCAGCACGATCGAGCCGGCGGACGGACCGTGTGGACCCGACGGCTATGGGCTCCCGAGGGGCGGCAGCATCGACTGGGAGGCCTGGGATTTTCAGGTTGAGACGGCGATGGTCGCCGCTCCGATCGACTACGACGACCCCAGCGGCGAGCAACTC
>JAURCL010000061.1 GCA_030828465.1 Acidimicrobiales bacterium
GAGACAACGCCCCCGGCGCGATCGTCGAGGGAGCGAGGATCGCCGCCGAGGGCGGCACGCCGGTCGTGCTGGTCGGCCCCGCTGACCTCCCGGATCGCGTCGACACCGGAGGCCTGCCGATCATCGAGGCGTCCGAGGTCATCGATATGGACGACGACCCGGCGGCGGGGGTTCGACGCAAGAAGGACTCCACGCTCGTACGCGCTGCCGAGGCGGTTCGAGACGGCGCAGCCTCGGCGATGGTCTCGGCTGGGAACACCGGCGCCACCATGGCCTCCGCCCTGCTCCGGATGGGCCGCATCAAGGGAGTCGGTCGACCGGCGATCGCGACCATCATCCCGGTCCCCGGGGGTCGTCCGACGGTGCTGCTCGACGCAGGTGCGAACTCCGAGGTGCAAGCCGATTGGCTCGTTCAGTTCGCACTCATGGGATCCGTGTTCGCCCGCCATCGATTCAACCTCCCGAATCCGAGTGTCGGCCTCCTCTCGATCGGTGAGGAGCCGGGTAAGGGAGATTCGCTCCGTAAGGAGGCCTTTGCTCTTCTCGCGGCGGTCGACGATGGCTCCCTCAACTTCATCGGCAATGTGGAAGGGCGCGACGTGATGGCCGACACCTGCGATGTCGTCGTGACCGACGGGTTCACGGGCAACGTGGTGCTCAAGACCCTCGAAGGCGGGATGAAGACGGTGGTGGGGGCGCTCCTCGGGGCGTTCGGAGCGGATCCGGCCAACGCCCCGCACGCCGAAGCGCTCATGCCGTCGCTGCTCCCGCTCTACGCGAGCCTCGACCCGGAGACCTACGGCGGCGCCATGCTGCTCGGCACCGACGGTGTCTGCATCATCTCCCATGGTTCGTCGAGCGCGCGCGCGATCACGAACGCGGTGTCGGTCGCGAGGGAGATGGTTGAGGCCGATGTGGTCGGCGAGATCGGCCGCGCCGTGCGCCCCGAGATCTGAAACGCAGGGTCCCCGCGACCTATGATCAAGGCGTGTCCGACGACAGCAGCGCCACGATCACCCGCGACGAGATCCTCGAGATCGTTCGCGACCGCCTCGCCGACATCCTCGAGATCGATCCCTCCGCCATCGGTGAGGGCCAATCCTTCGTCGACGACCTCGAAGCCGACTCGCTCGCCCTGATCGAGCTCGTCGAAGCCCTCGAGGAGGCGCTCTCGAACCGGATCGCTGACTTCCGAATCGACGACGAGGACCTCGAGGATCTCAAGACCGTCCGCGACGCGGTCGACTACGTGCACGACCGCGCAACCTCCTGACCACGGTGGTCCCCGGGCCTGACGACCTGTCCGCCCTCGAGGAGGCTTTGGGGCATCGCTTCGATGATCTCGGCCTCCTCCGCCGTGCGCTGAGCCACCGCTCGTGGGTGGCCGAGCATGAGGCGGCCGAGAGCAACGAGCGCCTCGAGTTCCTCGGTGACGCGGTACTCGGTTGGGTGATCGCCGACCTCGCGTACCACCGATACGCCGATCGCGCCGAGGGAACGCTCACCGATCTGCGCAAGGCGGTCGTCAACCAGCGGGCGCTCGCCGAGGTGGCTCGGGCGATCGGACTCGGTGACCACATCTATCTCGGTCGTGGCGAGGGCGCGGCCGGAGGCGGCGACAAGGATTCCATTCTCTCCGACGCGTTCGAAGCCGTGCTCGGTGCCGTGTATCTCGACGGCGGTGTCGAGGCCGCCCGAGGTCTCGTCATCACATGGGTCGCGCCGCGCCTTGAACGTGCCCTCGACGGTCTCCACCGCCTCGATCGCAAGTCGGCGCTCCAGGAGCGTCTGGCCGCTGATGGACGCGAGCCACCCGAGTACCGGTCGTCGGCGACCGGACCTGATCACGACAAGCTGTTCACCGCCCACGTCCTCTCCGAGGGGACGCTTCTCGGTTCGGGCTCGGGCCGGTCGAAGAAGGACGCCGAGCAGTCCGCCGCCCTCGACGCCCTCGACGGACTCGACGGGTGATTCCGTGCCCGAGGCGCCCGAGGTCGAGGTCGTTCGACTCGGTCTCGCGAAAGGGCTGACCGGACGTCGATTCACCGCGGTCGCGGTCGGCAGGGATCGCGTGGTGCGCCGAACGTCGCGCGCAGCGCTGATCGCGGGACTGACCGGGGCTCGAGTGGATGGTCTCGACCGGCACGGCAAATACCTGATCGTCGGGCTCGACACCGGTCGGTCGGTGATGATCCACCTCCGCATGAGCGGACAGGTTCTGTTGGTCGACGGGGGAGCCGTCGCCCCCGACCACACGCATGTCGACGCGCGTCTCGACGACGGTCGCCGAATGCTCTTCGTCGATCCGAGGACCTTCGGTGAGGTCGTCGTCTTCGACCCGGAACGGGTGGCCGATGAGGTGCCCGAACTCGCGCGGCTCGGACCTGACCCACTGCGCGACGGACTCGACCTACGTGATCTCCGACGAGGACTCCGACAGCGGAGCCGTGCGCTGAAACCACTGCTCCTCGACCAGTCGTTCATCGCCGGTATTGGCAACATCTACGCCGACGAGATCTGTCACCGAGCCCGCCTTCGGCCGACCCGACGAAGCGACGGCCTCGGATCGGCCGGTGAGCGCCGGCTCGCTTCAGCGATCGTCGACGTCCTTCGCGAGGCGGTTGCGGCAGGGGGTTCGACCCTGTCGGATGCCCAATATGTGGGTGTTGACGGCAGGCCAGGGGAGTTCCAGAGCGAGCATCGCGTGCATGCCCGGTCCGGCGAGCGGTGCCCGACCTGCGGCCGCGGTTGGATTCGCCGTTCGACCTTGGCCCAGCGCGGCACCTACCACTGTCCCGTCTGCCAGCGCTGACGTACCCGTTCCGCTCGGGGGTGGGGGAGTAGATTCGGCTCCACCGTGTTCCTGAAGAGTCTCACCCTCAAGGGCTTCAAGTCATTCGCCGATGCGACCGAGATGGCGCTCGAGCCGGGAGTGACCGTCGTCGTCGGCCCGAACGGGTCGGGCAAGTCGAACGTGGTCGACGCGATCGCCTGGGTGCTGGGCGCGCAGGCCCCGAAAGCGGTCCGCTCCCAGAAGATGGACGATGTCATCTTCGCCGGGACGGCGAAGCGACCGGCCCTCGGCCGGGCCGAGGTGAGCCTGACCCTCGACAACTCTGCCGGACTGCTCCCGGTCGAGTTCAACGAGGTCACGGTGACCCGAATCCTGTTCCGCTCCGGAGACAGCGAATACGCGATCAACGGCGTCCCCTGTCGACTGCTCGACGTGCAGGAACTGCTCTCAGACGCGGGAGTGGGTCGCCAGCAGCACGTCATCGTGAGCCAGGGGCAGATCGACGCCGTGTTGAACGCACGCCCTGAGGACCGCCGCGCGATCATCGAGGAAGCCGCCGGAGTCTTGAAATTCCGGAAGCGGAAGGAGAAGGCCGAGCGCCGACTCGACGCGACCGAGGCGAACCTCCTCCGGCTGCAGGATCTGGTGCGCGAGGTACGTCGTCAGTTGCGACCGCTCGAGCGACAGGCGCAGGCCGCCCAGCGTCACGGCGATCTGCAGTCCGAACTCGACACCCTCCGCATCCATGTCGCCGGTCGTGAGATCGCCGCCATGCGCGCTCGCCTCGAGTCGATTGAGACCACTCGCTTAGAGGCCTCTCGCTCCGAGCAGACCGCCAAGTCCGACCTCGCGCGCCTCGACACCGAGGCGCTCGCGATCGAGGCTCGCCTCACCGCGCGCGGAGAGCACGACGTCCGTGACCAACTCGTGGCCGCCGAGCAACTGAGGGAGCGGGCGCGCGGTCTGGTCGGGATCCTCGCGGAGCGTCGTCGGGGACTCGAGCGCGACCGCGGCCAACTTATGGACGCTGGTCTGGTGGCGACACTCGAGGCGGACGTCGCCGGCTATCGAGCCGAGCTCGCCGAAGTGCTCGAAGGCCTCGCCGGGTACGAACCGGCACTCGCCGAGCTCGTCGCCGACGAGCAGGCGTTCACCGCCGAGCGCGACAGCGCCGGCACCGCTGTCGATTCCGGGTCGCGTGCGGCGAGCGCCGCGGCGGAGGTGCGCGGCGAACTTCGGTCGGTGCGCGCCTCGGTCGACCGAACCGAGAACGAGCGTCGTCGGGTCGCTGATCGGGTCGAGCAGGCCGCTCGCCGCCTCGTCGAGCTCGACGGTGAGATCGAACGGCTTCGGACCGAGGTGGCCGAGGCGGCGTCGGGAGAGGGCCCGTTGGTGGAGGAACTCACCGCGGCCGAGTCCGAGCGCCTGGCGGCGGCCGCCGAGCTGGACCGGGCGACGGTTGAGCGGCAGCGGTGCGCTGAGGCGCGTTCTCGCACGTCGGCTCGGGCGGAGGCGCTCCAGATGGCGCTCGACTCGGCGCGGGCGAGGGCCGGCGCGGAGCGCCTGGTCGGTGTCGAGGGGGTGCTCGGCACCCTGCTCGAGCTGGTCACCATCGAAAACGGTTGGGCCGACGCGGTCGAGGCTGCACTCGGGGACGCGCTCGCGGCGGTCGTGGTCGACGGACCCGGTTCGGCGCGAAGGGCGCTCGCGACCTTGCGCGGCGCCGGCACCACCGGAGCGGTGATCGCGACCGGGGGGACCTCGCGAGAGCCGGTCGGAGCAATCGACGGCGCGGTGCCGCTGCTCGGTCGCGTCAGTTCCTCCTCCTCTGGGGTGCCGGAGCTTCTGGCGTCGCTACTCGCCCGAGCGGTGGTGGCCGATGATGTCGATCGGGCGGTCGACATCGCGCTCGCTGATCCCTCGCTGACCGTGGTGACCCGAGAGGGCGACCGGTTCGCTCCGAGCGGTTGGCGTATCGGCACCTCATCGGGTGGGGCGACGGCGGCTGCGCTGGCGGAAGCGGTTGCCGCGGCGGAGTCGGCCGAAGTCGCTCTCCAGGCGGCCGAGCAGGGCCTGTCGGCAGCGGTGGCCGAGCTCGAGCGCGCCCGCTCCGCCGAGGTGGAGGTGGGGCGCCGGCTCGACCTGAACGACGGTCGTTTCCACGCAGCCTCGGAGGCGCTCGAGAGCGCCCAGTCGCGCCGGCGGGAACTCGCTGGTGAGAGCGAGTCGCTCGCGACGTCCCTCGAGGGGTTGGTCATCCACCTCGAGTCGGAGCGCGCCCGGATGTCCGAGATGGAGTCGGTGCTCCCGACTCTCGAGTCCGATGAGCAGGCCGAGGCCGAGGCTGAGCGCCGTCGTCGGGAGGAGCAGGCCGAGGTCGACGCGCGCGCTGCGGTGCTGGCCTCTCGGCGGCGTGACCTTGAGGTGCGCTCCGCCGGCTATCGCGAGCGCGAGGAGTTCCTTCGCCGGAGAATCTCAGAGACTGAGGCCCGCCTCGATGCCGACCTCGAGGCTCGGAGCAACGCCGAGCAGCGTCGTGTCGACCTGGAGCGATCGATCGTGGCGGTCGAGCGTCTCTCGGAATGGGTCTCATCCCGCCTCACCGAGATCGAGGAAATCCATGCCGAGCTAAGTGAGCGCCGCCGACGCCAGAGCGATGAGGTGCGCGAGATGACCTCGAAGCTCGATGAGGTGCGTCGGGCCAGGGTGGAGGCCGAACAGTCGCTCGAAGCCTCCCGGGAGCGGGCGCATCGGGCGGATCTCGACGAGGCCGAGGCCCGGTTGAGGCTCGAGACCGCGGTGGAGACACTTCGGCGCGACCTCGATGTCGAGCCCGAGGCCGCCGAGGCGGCACCGCTTCCTGAGCTTCCTGAGGGGGCGACCGCGGCCGGTCGGGTGCGGGAGCTCGAGCGGGAACTCCGGCTTCTGGGGCCGATCAATCCGCTCGCCCTTGAGGAGTTCAACGAGCTCAACCAGCGACACCAGTTCTTAGAGGAGCAGTTGGAGGATGTGCGGTCGACGCGGCGCGACCTGAACCGCGTGATCGCGGCAATCGACGGTGAGATCCAGACCGTGTTTGCCGCAGCCTTCGCTGATGTGAGCGCGAACTTCACCCAGCTGTTCGCGAGTCTCTTCCCGGGTGGATCAGGGGCGCTCAAGCTC
>JAURCL010000062.1 GCA_030828465.1 Acidimicrobiales bacterium
CGACACGGATGGATCGGATGCACGGTTGGTCATCTCGGCCGGATCGGCTGTCAGGTCGTAGAGCTCCCACTGGTCGGGCAGCACACCGGTGCGATAGGTGGGGCCGCCGATGCCGTCGCTCGCCACCTGGCGCACCCCGGGCTCGGTCCAGGTCGCCGGGTCGTCGAAGGTGCGCACCAGTTTCCAGAGGTGCTCCTCCGCCTCGGGGAGGTCGGCAAACCGGTGGACGACCCCCTCGAAGTTGGAGGCCACATGGGCGGCCACGTTGATCCGCAGTGGACCAGGCGCGTCCTCGATGCGTCCGTGGGCTCGTGACACGCCACTCGCCCCGGTGTCACCTTCCGGCATGTTGTCGCGGGTCATGAGGTAGACGACTCGGTGCGCGTCGGCCTCGGCACCGGCGACGACCGGGGTCAGGTCGGTCCCGGGCAGCGGGTGCACCTCGGAGAAGGAGTCGCGGAGGTCATGCGCGGTGGCCTCGACATCTACCCCTGCCAGACCGAGCAGGGTGGGCACCAGATCGATGTGGGAGGTCGGGGAGTCGACGCTCCGGGCCTCGGTCGCTGTCGATCCGACCCGGGCGATTGAGAAGGGGACACGCGTCGCCTCGTCGTAGAGCTGGAACCACTTCTGGTGGAGCCCACCGTGAGCGCCGAGCAGTTCCCCGTGATCGGAGGTGCGCACCAACACCGTGTCGGTGCCACCGGCCCCCTCGGTGACCGCTCGCCGCACCCGGTCGAGAGGTCCGTCGACCGCAGCGTGCAACCGGTGGTAGAGGTCGCGATAGAGCTGATGGTTCCTCGAATACACCGAAGCAACCATCCCCGCGGGCCCGTAGCAACTGAGATAGGCCTCGCGGTAGGCGATCTGAGCAGCCGGCTTGTGACGCAGGTCCTCGAACGCCGACGGGGCCATCGGCACGGGTGGCACGGTGATCCCGTCGAGTGCTTCGGGCATGCCGCGGTTCACCCACACCGGGAACAGCACGATGTCGTGCGGATTCACGAAGCTCACCACCAACAGGAACGGGCGGAGCGCCTCGGCGTCACCGGCGGCTCGCCGGGCGTAGCGATCCTCGAGCCATGCAACGACGCGGTCGGCGATGAGCGGGTCGCGCACAAGACCCGAGTTGGCGAAGAGACCGCCGTGGGGTTCCGGGCCGACCCACCCCGAGAATCCGAACGGCTCGAGTGGGTCTGCCTCGAGATAGCGGTCGACGTTGTCGTGGAGCACCTCGCCCTCGGCGGTGTTCGTCGCGAGTGGCTCCCCGGAGGGGTCATGTAGGTCGGCGTGGGAGATGTGCCACTTGCCGTCGTAGACAGTGTCGTAACCCGCGGCGCGGAACCAGTTGCCGAGAGTCGGCACCTCGCCCGGCCGAAGCCACCGCATGCGCGAGTCATCGGCCATCTTCCCGAGGCCGTCGGTCTGGGTGACCCCGTGGAGATCCGGATACTGGCCGGTGAACAGCGTCGGCCGACTCGGCACGCAGGCGAGCGAACCGGTGTAGTGACGGTGGAACGAGACGCCATGGTCCTCGAACCAAGAAGCGCTGCTCAGCGTGCGTCGCCACTCGCGCAACTCCCCGGGCTCATAGGGCGGGGCGGCACGCTCCTCGTCCGTCATCAAGATGACGATGTCGGGCTGAGCGCTCACGGCGCCGACCCCACGCGCTCGGCAAGCCCGGCCAGCATGAACTCCGCCGCGAGTCCGAGACGTTCCAGCACCTTGCGACCAACGAGGACGCGCACCGGGTTGCGGCCAGTGTCGAGCTCGGTCGACACGGTGACCGACGTGGACGGTCCCTGTGGGGTGAGTCGCCAGGTGGTCACTGGCACACCGGCGATCGGTGGGAGCCCCTCGATCGTGTAGGCCAACGTGGTGGGCGGCGTCCAGATGGTGACCGTCTCGACGAGGGTCTGGCGCTGCACCTGGACCCTACGCACCGTGCCGACCCCTTCGGTTTGCTCTGAGAGCGGACAGGTGTGCTGGATCATCGGCACCCAAGAAGCGAGCGCTCCGAAGTCGGCGAGCACCTCCCACAGTCGATCGGGGGTGGCATCGATCTCACGCGACCGTTCGATTTGGATCATGTTCCGCTCCTCTGGTGATCTCCCGCCCGCCTCAGCGGGTGGCCTCGATGAAGTCGCTGATCACGGCCGCCAACTCGGGGCCGCGATCCTCCTGGAGGAAGTGCCCGCCGCCAACGATGGTGGTGTGGGGCTGACCGGCCGCTCCCGGCACCTTGGCGAGGAACGGCGCGTCGCCCCCACGGGTGATCGGATCGCTGTCGCTGAACGCGAGCAGGAACGGTCGGTCGAAGGTCGACAGCACCTCCCAGGCGGCCGAGTTGTCACCGCTCGCCGGGTCGTCGGGTGACGTCGGGACCAGCGAGGGGAAGATCCTTGCCCCAGCGGTGTACGAGTCGTCGGGGAAGGGGGCGTCGTAGGCGGCGATGACCTCGGCGGAGAGGTCGGAGGTGCAACCGCCGTTGATGATCGCGCCAATCGGGAAGTGCGGGGAGGTGCGCGAAAACTCTTGCCACTTGAGGAAGGCATCACTGGCCGGTCCGTGACCGGTCGGGAGACCGGTGTTGCCGATGACGACCCGCGCGAAGCGCTCCGGCGCGGCCGCCACGAGCCGAAGGCCGATCAAGCCACCCCAGTCCTGACCGAACAGGGTGATGCCATTCAGGTCGAGTCGCTCGAAGAGCGCGAGTCGCATCCACTCGACATGGCGGGCGTAGGTGTAGTCGCTCTTCTCGCTCGGCTTGTCGCTGCGACCGAAACCGATCAGGTCGGGCGCGATCACCCGGTGGCCGGCCTCGACGAGCACTGGGATCATGTGGCGATACAGGAAACACCACGACGGCTCACCGTGCATCAACAGCACCGCCGGAGCCTCGGTCGGGCCCTCATCGAGGTAGTGGACGCGCAGCGTCTCGCCCTCACCGGAGTCGATCTCGAGGTAGTTCGGCTCGAAGTCGAAATCGGGCAGGTCGACGAAACGGTCATCGGGGGTTCGCAGCACCTTCATGAATCCTCCTCAGGGATGTCGATGGTCGTGAGGTCGTCGGCGACGACGACGCGACCCGGGAACACCCGGCTCGCGATCGCCGCCACCTCGTCGCCCTGCCCGGGGGGATGAGCGGGGACGTGATGGGTGAGCACCAACGTGCGAACGCCGGCGCGCGCCGCGGTGCCCGCGGCCTGCTCGATCGATGAGTGGTAGTCGGTCACGTCGTTGAGTCGAGCGATGGGAATGTTCGCGATGACATCGGAGCGGATGGCGGTGTGCACCAGCACGTCAGCGCCGGTGGCCAGCGCATCGAGTCCGGCGCAGGGCACGGTGTCACCGGCGAGCGCGACGACGTGGCCGTCGTGCTCGATGCGGAAGCCGATGCTCGGCTCGACCGGCCGGTGATCGGTCGGAGCGGCCGTCACGCTCGGCCCGATCGGCAGGTTGACCGGGCCCTCGACCGTCTCGATCACCTCGGTCAGCGGCGGCTCAGTCAGGTCGTCGTGGTGGGCGAGGCGATAGGCGGTGTCGGCTCGGAGCATCGACTCGATGGCCTCGACGACGGCACGGGTGCCCGGTGGCCCGACGACGACGAGCGGTGTTGGTTCGAAGGTCGAGATCCAGCGAGTGGTGATCACGTCGTTCAGGTCGGTGAGGTGGTCGCTGTGCAGATGGGTGATCAACACAGCCGACAACTGGCCGGCGCCGACGCCGGCGGCCGCGAGGCGCATGAGCACCCCTCGCCCGCAGTCGACGAGCAGGTGGTGATTGCCGAGGGTCACCAAGGTCGACGGCCCGGCCCGGTGCGGGTCGGGGAGCGGTGAGCCGGTGCCGAGGGTGACGACGCGCATTACTGACGTCCCATTTCCGCTCGGGCCTCCGCCTCAGCGGTCGAGGCATCGCGACGCGAGCGCAACTGGATCACCAGTTCGGAGATCTCACCGGTGAAGGGGAACGGCCCGGTGTAGAGGGTGGACACCGTCGACCCAGCGTCGCGTCCAACGCTCGATCCGACCGAGGAGATGACCCGCATGATGAACGGGATCTCCACCGACCCGGCCGCATCACCGTCGATGCTCACCTCAATCCGGCCGGTCGAGCCCTCACCGCGGTCGAAGGTGACCGCGACCTCGCTCGACCCCTCCGGGACGGGTCGATCGGAGCGCACCACCGTGTGGTCGAAGAAGGCGTTGTAGTCGACATAGAGATGGCCGTCGAGGAGGAACACCGAGACACCGGCGTTGGCGGTGCCGGTCGCGTAGAGCACGCCGTCGTCGCCGGCATCCCGCTCGAGGCTCGCGGTGAGCGTGAAATTTCGCCCGCCGATCTGGGCGGCGGCCTGGGCCGGGATCGGTGACATCGGCGGCCGATACACGTAGCGGCGATCACCGGGATGAGGCGAGCGATCGCGAAAGCGCGCTCCGAAGAGTTCGAAGGTGCGGTCGTCGAGTGGAAGCACCCCGTGACGCTCCGCTTCGCTCCACCACAGCGCCGTCAACTGCTCGAGTCGCTCGGGTTGGGCGTCAGCCAGGTTGTCGCACTCGGACGGATCGGCGGTCAGGTCGTAGAGCTCCCAGGGCTCGGTATCGAAGTCAGCCCCCGGGAGGTGTCGGCACACTGCTTTCCAACCTTCGGCGATCAACGCCCGGCTCCCGCCGTTCTCGAAGTACTGGAGCGTGTTGGCCGCCGGAGCCGATGGGTCGTCGAGGATCTCAGCGAAGGAGCGGCCGGTCACCGGGAGTTGCTCGACCCCGTGGTGGACGTCCGGAGCCTCGACATCGATTAGGTCGTAGATCGTCGGCGCGATGTCGGAGACATGGACGAACTGGCTGCGAAGGCCACCGCGCTCCTCTAGGTCGATGCCGGCGGGCCAGTGGACGACGAGGGGAACGTGGACACCGCCCTCGTGGGTGTTCTGCTTGTACCAACGGAACGGGGTGTTGCCCGCTTGGGCCCACCCCCACGGGTAGTTGGTGTGGCTGTTCGGCCCACCGATGTCATCGATGCGCTCAACGGCCTGCTCGGGCGTTTCGAGGATGCCGTTGAAGAACTTCATCTCGTGCATCACGCCGTAGGGTCCGCCCTCCTGTGACGCGCCGTTGTCGGCGAGCACCATGAGGATGGTGTTGTCGAGGCGGCCGAGACGCCGGAGGCCCTCCACCAGCCGACCGATCTGGGTGTCGGTGTGATCGAGGAAGGCGGCGAAGGCCTCCTGGAGCCGCGCCGCGAGTCGGCGTTGGTCCTCGGGCAGCTCATCCCAGGCCCCGACACCCGGATTACGGGGCGCGAGCCGCGTGTGCGAGGGCACGATGCCCATCTCGACCTGGCGGGCGAACCACCGATTGCGCGTTGCGTCCCAGCCGTCGTCGAAGCGCCCCCGGTACTTCTCCATGAACTCCCGTGGCGCCTGATGTGGGGCGTGGGTCGCGCCGAAGGGCAGGTAGAGGAACACCGGTCGATCGGGGCGGATGCCGACCGAGTCGGAATACATCGCGAGCGCTCGGTCGACGAGGTCCTCCGAGAGGTGGTAGCCGTCCTCGGGTGTCGATGGGGGAGCGACCATGTGGTTGTCGGCGACGAGATCGGGGTGGAACTGGTCGGTCTCGCCGTCGAGGAATCCGTAGAAGCGGTCGAAGCCGCGACCGAGGGGCCACTGGTCGAAGGGTCCGGCCGCCGAGCACTGTTCGATCGGCGCCAGATGCCATTT
>JAURCL010000063.1 GCA_030828465.1 Acidimicrobiales bacterium
GGCATGGTGCGCACCACGATGTTCCTCGGCATCGCCTTCACCGAGGCGCTCGCCCTCATCGGCTTCGTGGTCTTCATTCTCATCGGTCTCTGATCGACGGACGGTGCCCCGCACCGGCCACCGCCCATGTCCGAGCTAACGCACACAAGGAGTTGACGTGCTGAGAGCCGTCGTCACCAACGGACCGAACGGTCTCGAGGTGTTCCTCGCCGCCGAGGACGAGAGTTCCGGTGAGAGCGAGTACACACCCGCAGACTGCGAGTTCGCACCAGACAATCCAGAGGAGTTCACCGGCCTCGGTGACTGCGGGGCCGGGCCGAGCCCGATCCTGCCCGAGGTCAAGGAGCTCGCCTGGGGATCGGGGACGTTCATCGTCTTCGCCCTCCTCATGCGCTTCTTCCTCTACCCGAGGCTGCGTCGCAGCATGGACGCCCGCTACGAGGCGATCCGCGCTGGACACACCGAGGCTGACGCGATGCGTCAGGCCGCGCGTAGTGAGGTCGCCGCCTACGAGTCGGCGCTCGCCGAGGTGAAGGCCGAAGCGGCAGCCCGAGTCGACGCGGCTCGCGCCCAGCTCGAGCAGGAGCGCGGCGCCCAACTCGCCGAGGCCAACGAGCGGATCTCGGCCCGTCGAGACGCGGCCGCTGCCGAAGCCGCCGCCGCCCACGAGGCCGCCCGAGCCGAGATCGGCTCCGCCGTCGCCTCGGTGGCGAGTCGGACCGTGGAACTCGCCACGGGCAAGGCCCCCGACGCCGCGACGGTGTCGCGGGTGGTCGAGGATTCGATGAGCGCGGGGGTGTCCCGATGAACCTGTTCGCAGTGATCGCCGCCGGTGAGATCGACCCGGCACGCAGCATCCATTGGCTCTGGCCGGCCGCCGCTGAGCTCATCTACGGCAGCCTCGCCTCGATCCTTATTTTCGGCCTGCTCTACAAGTTCGCCGGCCCGGCCGTCCGCAAGGCGATGGCCGATCGCACGGCGAAGATCCAGGGTGAGCTCGACGCATCAGCCGAGGCCCGCTCCTCCGCGGAGTCCGAGGCGGCTGATATCCGTCGCGCCGCGGGCGACATCGCCGCCGAGCGCCAGCGTCTCCTCGCCGAGGCGGACTCCCAGGCGGAGGCACTCCTCAGCGAGGGTCGCGCCCGCCTCACCGCCGAGATCGCCGATCTCGAGGCCCGCGCCGAGGCCGACCAGGCCGCCGCCGCGAGCCGCGTTGGCGACGAGCTCCGCACCGAGATCAGCCGTCTCGCCGCCGAGGTGTCCGACCGTCTCCTGGCCGACACCCTCGACGATCCCGCCCAGCAGGCACTCATCGAGTCGTTCATCCAGAAGGTGGGGTCGTCGTCATGAGCGAAGCACGCATCGAGGGCTACGCGCGGGCCCTCTTCGAGATCGCGCGCGCCGAAGGGACCCTCGACGAGGTCGAGGACGAGCTCTTCCGCTTCGCCCGCGCCTACGAGTCGAGTGACGCGCTCCGCAACGCCCTCACCGATGAGATGGTGCCGGTCGAGCGCCGTCAGGGTGTTGTCGAGTCACTGCTCGGCGCTCAGGCCACCGCGACCACTGTCCAGCTTGTCTCGATGGTGGTCGGCTCGGGCCGCGGCCGCGACCTCCCGGCGATCATCGACCGCCTCGTCGCCCGCGCCTCCCAGTCGAAGGACCTGGCGGTCGCCGAGGTTCGAAGCGCCGTCGCCTTGAGTGACGACCAGCAGGCCCGCCTCCGCGCCGCCCTCGCGAATGCGACAGGCCACGAGGTGAACCTCAAGGTCGTCATCGATCCCTCCGTCGTTGGTGGTCTCGTGGCCACCGTCGGCGACACCGTCATCGACGGGAGCGTCCGCACCCGCGTCGACCAGTTGAAGAGCCGTCTCTAGGAGCAACCCATGGCTGAACTCACGATCTCCGCATCCGATATCGCCCAGGCGATCTCGAAGAACCTTGAGGGCTACGAGCCCTCGCTCGAGGCCCGCACCGTCGGCCGCGTGGTCGAGGTCGGCGACGGCATCGCCCGCGTCTCCGGTCTTCCCGACGCCGCCGTGAACGAGCTCCTCGAGTTCGAGAACGGCACGGTCGGTCTCGCCCTCAACCTCGACGAGTCCTCCATCGGAGCCGTCGTCCTCGGTGAGAGTGACGAGATCGAGGAGGGTCAGACGGTCAAGGCGACCGGCCGGATCCTGTCGATGCCCGTCGGCGACGGTGTTCTCGGTCGCGTCGTCAACGCCCTCGGTGAGCCGGTCGACGGCCGTGGCGAACTGGTCGGCACTCAGCTCCGGCGCATGGAGATCCAGGCGCCCGGCATCATGGGCCGCAAGCCGGTGCACGAGCCGCTCCAGACGGGCATCAAGGCGATCGACGCAATGACCCCGATCGGCCGCGGTCAGCGCGAGCTCATCATCGGTGACCGCAAGACCGGCAAGACCACGGTTGCGATCGACACCATCCTGAACCAGAAGGGGCAGGGTGTGAAGTGCATCTACGTGGCGATCGGGCAGAAGGGCTCCACCGTCGCGCAGACCGTGGAAACCCTCCGCCAGGCTGGCGCCCTCGAGTACACGGTGATCGTCGCCGCTCCGGCGGCCGACGCCGCCCCATTCAAGTATCTGGCTCCCTACGCCGGGTGCGCGATGGGTCAGCACTGGATGGAGAACGGCGAGCATGCCCTCGTCGTGTACGACGACCTCTCCAAGCAGGCGGAGGCCTACCGTCAGCTCGCGCTGCTGCTTCGCCGGCCCCCGGGCCGCGAGGCATTCCCCGGGGACGTCTTCTACCTGCACAGCCGGCTGCTTGAGCGCGCGGCGAAGCTCTCCGACGAGAACGGCGCCGGATCACTCACCGCCCTCCCGATCATCGAGACGAAGGGCGGCGACGTGTCGGCCTTCATCCCGACGAACGTGATCTCGATCACCGACGGTCAGGTGTACCTCCAGGACAGCCTCTTCAAGTCGGGTGTCCGCCCGGCGGTTGACGTCGGCATCTCGGTCTCCCGCGTCGGTGGTGCGGCCCAGATCAAGTCGATGAAGTCCGTTGCCGGAACGCTCAAGCTCGACCTCGCGCAGTTCCGCGAGCTCGAGGCGTTCGCCACATTCGGATCCGAGCTCGACGCGGTCTCCAAGGCCCAGCTCGAGCGCGGCTACCGCCTGGTCGAACTGTTGAAGCAGCCGCTCAACTCGCCGATGTCGGTCGAGGAGCAGGTCGTCTCGATCTTCGCAGGCACCAAGGGTTACCTCGATGACATCGCTGTCTCCGACGTGCGCCGCTTCGAGGCCGGTCTGCTCGAGTTCATCCGTAGCCGCCACGGCGCGCTCCTGACCGAGGTCCGCACCTCAGGTGTTCCTGACGCCCTCGCCGGCGCCGTGCAGTCCTTCAAGGAGCAGTTCGCTGCCGAGACTGCCGCCGCCTCCGGTGTCAGCGTCGATCCGACCTCGGTCGACGCCGACGAGGTCGGCGAGGCCGAATCCGCCAAGACGCTGGCGACCGAGTGACCCGGGACGACTGACATGGCAGGTGGACAGGAGCGCATTCTCAGGAGCCGCATCAAGTCGATGCAGGCGACCAAGAAGATCACGCGCGCCATGGAACTCATCGCGGGATCGCGGATCGTCAAGGCCCAACAGCGGGTCCAGGCAGCCGTGCCCTACTCGGAGCAGATCACCGAGGTCGTCAAGGACCTCGCGGCGGCCGGTGGATCCTCCGATTCGCCCCTGCTCGCCGGTCGCGATGAGGTCCGAACCACCTGCTACGTCGTCATCACCGCCGACCGCGGTCTCTGCGGTGGCTACAACACCGGTGTCCAGCGCGCCGCCGAGGGCGAGGTCAAGGCCGATGTCATCGCCGGTCGCGACTATCGGGTCGTGCCCGTGGGAAAGAAGGCCGACGGTTACTTCCGGTTCCGCGGTTACCAGCTCGGTGACTCATTCTCCGGTTTCAGCGACAACCCCTCCTACGAGAACGCCCGAGCCATCGGGCGCTACGTCGTTGGCCTGTTCGCCTCGGGGGAGGTCGACCGGGTCGAACTGGTGTACACCCGCTTCATCACCGCTGGCAGCCAAGAGGTCGTGCTGCGGCCACTCGTGCCGCTCTCGGGCGACACGGTCGCCGGAGGCGACGGCAAAGCCGGATCCGACGACGGCACCGGCGGTGACTACGAGTTCGAGCCCGACCCCTCGACCATCCTCGACACGCTCCTGCCGCGCTATGTGGAGGCCCGCATCTACGCGGCCCTCCTCAACGCTGCGGCCTCCGAGCACGCCTTCCGTCAACGCGCCATGAAGTCGGCGACCGACAACGCCGAGGAACTCATCCGCAACCTCAGCATCATCATGAACCGCGCCCGTCAGGACGCCATCACCACGGAGATCATGGAGATCGTCGGTGGTGCCGAAGCGCTCGGATCCACCAAGGCGTCCTCCACCCGTTACATCGACCTCGGCGATCTCGTCACCGCAGGCCAGACCCCAGCACAGCACGGAGACAACTGACATGACTAACACCCAGACCGAACTGGCCACCGGCCGCGTCGTCGCCATCGCCGGACCGGTGATCGACGTCGAGTTCCCCCGCGGTGCCCTCCCCGAGCTCAACAACGCGATCACCTTCGACATCAACGTCGACGGTGAGTCCATCCCGGTCATCGCCGAGGTCGCCCAGCAGCTCGGCGACGGACGAGTCCGCGCCGTTTGCCTGAAGCCGACCGACGGCCTCGTTCGCGGCACCCCGGTGCATGACACCGGACGCGGTATCACCGTGCCGGTCGGCGACAAGGTTCTCGGTCACGTCTGGAACGTCTGGGGTGAGGCCCTCGACGAGAACCCTGACGGCTTTGACGACATGGAGCGTTGGGAGATCCATCGTCCGGCACCCACCTTCGACTCCCTCGAGCCTCAGGCGCGAATGTTCGAGACCGGCATCAAGGTCATCGACCTGCTCACCCCGTATGTGGCCGGCGGCAAGATCGGCCTGTTCGGCGGTGCCGGCGTCGGCAAGACCGTGCTCATCACCGAGATGATCAACCGCGTCGCCTCCCAGCACGGTGGTGTGTCGGTGTTCGCTGGTGTCGGCGAGCGCACCCGTGAGGGCACCGACCTCCGTCTCGAGATGATGGAGTCGGGCGTGTTCGAGAAGGCCGCGCTGGTCTTCGGCCAGATGGACGAGCCGCCGGGCGTGCGCCTGCGCGTCGCCCTGTCGGCTCTCACCATGGCCGAGTACTTCCGCGACGTTCAGAACCAGGACGTGCTCCTGTTCGTCGACAACATCTTCCGCTTCACCCAGGCCGGTTCCGAGATTTCGGCTCTTCTCGGCCGTATCCCCAGCGCTGTCGGCTACCAGCCGACTCTCGCCACGGACATGGGTGCTCTGCAGGAGCGCATCACCACCACGCAGAAGGGATCCATCACCTCTGTGCAGGCTGTGTACGTCCCCGCTGACGACCTCACCGACCCCGCGCCGGCCACGACCTTTGC
>JAURCL010000064.1 GCA_030828465.1 Acidimicrobiales bacterium
ATCGAGGCGCTCCGCGCCGGCAAGCACGTGCTGTGTGAGAAGCCGTTCGCGTCGAACGCCGATGAGGCCCGCGAGATGGTGGCGGTCGGGCGTGAGACCGGACTCATCCTGATGGAGGCGTTCCACTGGAGGTATCACCCGATGGTCGCGCAGATGCAGGCGATCCTCGACTCTGGAGCGATCGGCACCGTCGAGGGCGCCGACGCGGCCTTCGATCTTCCCGAGGGCGAGATCGCGATGGGTGACATCCGCTGGGACCTCGCGATCGGCGGCGGCTCACTCATGGACCTTGGCTGCTATCCGGTGCAGTGGCTGCGCTGGTTGCTCGGCCCGACTCCGGAGGTGGTGTCGGCTACCGCCGTGTGCCCGGTTGAGCGGGTCGACGGTCATATCCAGGCGGAACTCCGCTGGGCCGACGGGCGTTCAGCGACCCTGTCGTCATCGATGATCGAGCCGAACGGCCGGACCGATGTGCGCCTATCGGTCTACGGCTCAACCGGCACGATGATCGCGATGAACCCGCTCGCCCCGCAGAACGGCGCGGCCATCACCCTCGAGACCGATGCCGGCCGAGAGGTGCATGAGGTCGACTCATCGGCCACCTACCTGCACCAGCTCGTCGCCTTCCGCGACGCGATCGCCAGCGGGGTGCACCCGGTGACCTCCGGTGACGACTCCATCCAGAACATGGAGATCATCGACGCGATCTACACCGCCGCCGGTATCGGACCGCGACCGTCCGTCACCGGCTGATCGTCTGAATCTCCTCAACAGGCATCACCGTGACGCTCTCCGTGACGAGCGGGGCGAGGCGGCCGTCGCCGACCGAGGAGGAGTAGGTGATCGCCCAGGTGACACGAGTGGTGATCGGCAATGTCTGACCGCGCCGGTCAATGGTGATCGTGCAGGACGCTCGAGGCGGACCGGGGATGCAACGGGTGCTCCCATTAGGCGAGAGGTAGTCCACGGTCATCGGTGTGGCGGTGACCCGCGCGTGATGACCGTCGGCCGCGATGCCGGCGCTGAGCGGTTCAAGGTCGTCGATGCCAAGCCAGGCGTCAAGGTTGACGACGATCGCCGACTCGGGTGAGGTGACGAGCAGCGGTGTCGGGAGTCGACGCCTCACCTCGGCGACGGAGCCTGCGGTGAGTTCCGCCGCGGTTGGCGCGCGCTCGTCCACCCAGGCAAATCGGCGGGGCGCGCCGTCGCAGATCTCTTGGATGCCGTATTGCCGATGTCCGAATACCGGGTGGTTCCTACGGAGGACACCGTCGCCGGCAAGCTCGATCTCAACCACCGGAAGTCCGTGGATGACCGCGGTCGACCACCGGCACGTTGGAGCATCGGAGCCAGTTGACCCCTCTCCGTCACCACTCGCTGTCGCGCTCGACCCGGTCTCGATCCGGGCGCCGATCTCGTCTCCGGCGGCGTGGGTCCCAACGACCGGGCCAGAGGGGCCGTCATGTTCTCCGCCGCCGACCGAGAGGGGGAGGGCCAACGCGATCAGCAGAGGCCCGATCAGCACGGTTCACCGGTTCGACTCGGATCGGTAGCGACATCGTCGAGGAGCCAGCCGCTGTCGCCTCGAACGAAGCCGAGCACACCGTGATGGGTGAGCACCCGGTTGTCGTGGACCGAGTCACCGCCATCGGGTGCTCCGCCGCGCTCGTACAGCGTGTCGGAGTCCACCTCGCAATAGGGGACGACTGCTCGGCCACGATCGGTGATCACGGCCGGACCGGTCAGATCGACCCTCGCGACGACTCGCGGATGTGCCTCGGCGAAGAGTCCCCAGCCGACCAGCCACTCCTCGCGACTCTCCGCGACTCGCAGCGCGAACCCCGATCGGTGCTCGTAGGCCTCCGGCCACCGCGACGAGTTGGTGGGTTCGCGGACTGCCTCGAGCAGTGTCGACCAGATGTGCTCGGCGAGGACGCGAAGATCTTGTTGCTCCGCTTCCGTGGCGGGTCGGCCAATGGGCGGATAGCCGTGTGGGGTGACGTGAGCGGTCACCCAGCGGAGCCCGAACTCGACGACCGGGCCGGAGTCCGCGATCGGCTCAGCGGCGACCTCATGAGGCGACACTGTGTCGCGCTCCGAACGCTCACGCTCCGGCAGTTCCACCGGCATTCGGCGGCTCATGAGTGCGGGCAATTCGATCGCAACCTGATCGACCGGATCAGGGTCGGCGGTCGGTGACACCGAGGCGATCGCGCCGCCGGAACACCCGGAGACCATCAGCATCGCAAGAGGAAAGAGTCGAGCCATGGGCGGGCGACCGTAGGGGTCGCGACCTCCTCGATGTCGCTGATTTTTGACCTGTCAGCGAGACACCGGACCCATCCGTCGTACACCGCGACCGGTACGGTCGGGGCATGGATCTCCGCGAGCTCCAAGACGTGATTGATCGCACCTATGGGGAACGGGATCGTGAACGCGGAGTCGCTCCGACAGTCGCCTGGCTCGCCGAGGAGTTCGGGGAGTTAGCGCAGGCGGTCCGCAAAGGCACACCAGCCGAGATCGCCCACGAGTTCAGCGATGTGCTCGCCTGGGTGGCGACCCTCGCCAATCAGGTCGGCGTCGACCTCACCGAGGTCGTCGACCGTTACCGGGATGGCTGTCCGAAGTGCGAGTCGATCCCCTGCTTGTGCTGAGCGGGAACGAGTCCGACTCAGACCAGCAGTTCGGCGATCTGGATCGCGTTGAGCGCGGCGCCCTTGCGCAGGTTGTCGCTGCTGACGAACAGCGCGAGCCCACGATCGCCATCGACGCCGGGGTCGCGACGCACGCGACCGACGATGCTCGGGTCGACTCCGGCCGCCGCGAGCGGCGTGGGAACGTCGGCAACGATCACTCCGGGGGCTGAACTGAGGAGCTCCATCGCCCGATCCACCGAGATAGCGCGCTCGAACTCGGCGTTGATCGCGAGGGAGTGGCCGGTGAACACCGGCACGCGCACGCAGGTGCCCGACACGGCAAGGTCGGGGATGCCCAAGATCTTCCGGCTCTCGTTGCGGAGTTTCTGCTCCTCGTCGGTCTCCCCGGAGCCGTCGTCGACGAATGATCCGGCGTGCGCCAACACGTTGAATGCGATGGTCGAGGCGAACTTCGCCGGCGCGGGGAAGTCGACCGCGGCGCCGTCGTAGGTGAGACCGGCGGCTCCGCCGGCGACCGCGAGCACCTGAGCGCTCAGCTCGTCGACACCGGCGAGACCGGCTCCCGACACCGCCTGGTAGGTGCTCGCGATCAGTCGCACGAGTCCGGCCTCGTCATGAAGAGGCTTGAGCACCGGCATCGCCGCCATGGTCGTGCAGTTCGGGTTCGCGATGATGCCCTTCGAGGGGTTACGCACGGCCTCCGGATTGACCTCGCTCACCACGAGCGGAACCTTTGGATCCATCCGCCAGGCCGAGGAGTTGTCGATGACGGTCACGCCAGCCTCGGCGAATTTCGGCGCGAGCGCGCGTGAGGAGGTGGCGCCAGCGGAGAAGAGCGCGATATCGAGACCGCTCGGATCAGCTGTCGAGGCATCCTCGACGGTGATGTCGGCGCCGGCCCACGGCAACGTCGTTCCAGCCGAGCGCGCTGAGGCGAAATATCGCATCTCGGTGACCGGGAAGGCCCGCTCCTCGAGCAGGCGGCGCATCACTCCGCCGACCTGTCCGGTGGCTCCGACGACTCCGATTCGCATGGCGCGAAGGCTAACGGCGCGAGGGGTCAGGCGACCGTGGCGATCAGCCACCAGTGATTGGTGTTGATGCCGTCGAAATGGCGCACCACCGACGAACCGCCCGAGATCGTGCCCTTCGGATTCACCCACACCTCCACCGAGGTGATCCTCGGCTCAAGCAAGCCGAGCACGTCGCTCGGCGCCAGCCGGTTGGCCTGCCAGGCGAGGCGCGCGATGGATCGACGCTGGGAGAGCCACTCCCCGATGCGAGGCAGGCGGAAGAGCGTGCGCATCACGATGCCAAGGGGAAGGAGCACCGGGTCGGCCTGTCCGGGCCCGCGGAAGTTGAGCGCGATCCGACCTCCTGGGGAGGTCACACGAACCGCCTCGTTCACCAGGCTGATGGCGTCTCGCTCCACGCAGTGATGGAGGGTGATGTAGCTAAAGGCGAGGTCGCAGGAGTTGTCGGCGAGATCGAGGGTGCTGCCGTCGGCGACCTCGAGCGTTCGGAGGCGCTCGATCCGGCCGAACCGGGCGACCGTCTCGCGACAGCGTTCGAGGAATCCGATGTCGAGGTCGGCGGCGATCACCGAGCCGAACTCTCGAGTGAAGGCGACGGTCATCCGCCCGATTCCACTGCCGATCTCGACGATCGTCTGCCGGGCATTCGCATCCCCGCGCAAACCGAATGCCTCGAGGTAGGCGGGAACCTCATCGTCTCCGGTGGCGACGAACTCGGCGAGGGTGAGATCGTCGCCGATCTCGTTGTTGAACACCCAGCCGGTCTCGCGCACGACGTCATCTCCGCTGAGATGACGCTCGGAGACCCGTCCCGCGACCTTCCACGGTATGAGCTGTGAACGGCGGCGCATGATCGGAAGATTCTGCCAGATCACCCTCGGGCGACCGAGCGTCTGTCAGCGGCGTTCAGGCAGCGGTGCCGAGTAGGCCTGACCAGAGTCGAGGCCGAAGGCGGTGTGCAGTACCCGGGCGGCTCGTTCGAGGTCGGGCGAGGCAACGACCACCGAGATACGGATCGTCGAGGTCGAGATCATCTGGATGTTGACCCCTTCGTCGGCGAGCACACGGAACATTTTCGCGGCAATCCCCGGCGAGGTCTTCATGCCGGCGCCGACAAGGGACACCTTCGCGATGTCGTTGTCGTGGGAGACACCGGCCGCCTCGATCGAGTCAGCCACATCGGCGACGATGCCCTCCGCCACAGCCATATCGGCCAGTGGAACGGTGAAGGAGATATCGGTCGTGCCGGCCGTCGAGGTGTTCTGCACGATCATGTCGACGTTGACATTGGCGGCCGCCAACGGCTCGAAGAGCGCCGCCGACACACCGGGGCGGTCGGGCACACCGAGCACCGTGACTTTGGCCTCGCTGGCGTCGGTGACGACTCCGGAGATGATGGGATCTTCCATGGACGGCTCCTCGGAGGTGACCCACGTGCCGGGTTCCCAAGTGAACGAGGACCGGACGTGGAGTGGGACGTGGTGGTTACGGGCGAACTCGACGGACCGCAGAGCGAGCACCTTGGAGCCGGCGCCAGCCATCTCGAGCATCTCGTCGAAGTTGATGCGGGTCAGTTTGTGAGCCTGAGGAACGATGCGCGGGTCAGCCGAGAACACTCCGGTGACATCGGTGTAGATCTCGCAGGCATCGGCACCGAGGGCGGCGGCGAGCGCGACGGCGGTGGTGTCGGAACCACCGCGGCCGAGGGTGGTGATCTCCTTGGCGGTCGACACGCCCTGAAAACCGGCCACCACGCACACCTT
>JAURCL010000065.1 GCA_030828465.1 Acidimicrobiales bacterium
GTGGCCGAGGTCCGTCAGCGGGATGGGTTCACCTGGTACTCGCGCCTCGGCGACGGGCCAGTGGTGGTGCTGTTCATGATCGGGTTGGTGGTGACGGTGATGACGAGTCGTCGAGCGGAGCTCGTCAGACCTCGAGCATGAGGGTGCACGGACCATCGTTGACGATGGAGACCTCCATATCGGTGCGGAACCTCCCGGTGGCGACCTCGACATCGCGAGCCCGCAGGCCAGCCACCACCGCCTCGACGAGCGGCTCGGCGTGCTCGGGTCGCGCGGCCGCCGACCATCCGGGACGGCGTCCTCGGCTCGTGTCGCCGTAGAGGGTGAACTGCGAGACAACGAGCGCCGCGCCCCCAGCGTCGGCCAGCGAGAGGTTCATCGCCCCGTCAGCGTCGGGGAAGATGCGCAGGTCGACAATTTTCTCGGCGAGGCGCGCCGCCTCGGCCTCGGTGTCGTCGTGGGTGACGCCGACGAGGACGCACACCCCGGCGCCGATCTGCCCGACGCGCTCTCGGGACTCGCCCTCGATCACGTCGACATGGGCCTCGCGGACCCGTTGCACTAGTGCTCGCATCATCGAAGCCTCGCAGGTCTCCCAGCGGTTCGAAGAGCCCCTTTCCTGAAGGTCGTTAGAATTCGCGGACTCCGACGACTTGTTCGGACAAAACTGCGAGACATCGGTCGCATCGACCTCTTAGCACCAGAGGCCGATGACGATGTATGGACACCACGATGACGAACGACGACTCTCGAGCGGCCTCAGCCGGCGCGGCGGATGCGACCACGGTCGCCGCCTATCTGGCCGGGGATCGCTCGGCGCTCGCCGTCATCTGGGATCGCTACGGCGACACGCTCTACGACACAGCGGCTGCGATGACCGGCAACCGAGAGGACGCCGCGGACATGGTCCAGGACGTGTTCGTCCTCGCGGCGGAGAAACTCGGCCAGCTGCGCGATCCAACGCGCCTCAAGCCGTGGCTCTTCGCCATCCTTCGCAACGAGGTGTACCGACGCTCGCGACGTCGCTCGAAGTCGGTCGTGACCGACTTCTCCGAGGCGGGTGGTGAGGTCATGCTCCCCCCGACCCCCTCAGAGACCGACGCGGTAGAGGACGCCGCCGAGTTCGAGGACCTCGCCGAGCTGCTCCGCGGTGCTGCGCGCGGTCTCGACTCGCGAGACCAGCTCGTGCTCGAGCTCACCATGCGCCAGGACCTGTCCGGCAATGACCTCGCGGACGCCCTCGGCGTGACGCCCCAGCAGAGTTACGGCCTCGTCCATCGCATGCGCGAACGCACCGAGCGCAGTCTCGGCGCCTACTGCGTGGCGCGCCGCGGCCGGAAGGAGTGCGAGGAGCTCGCCTCGATCCTGTCCGACTGGGACGGCGAGTTCTCGGTGCTCGTGCGCAAGCGAGTCGCTCGCCACGTCGATGCGTGCTCGACGTGTGAGCGCACCCGTCGGCGTTTCGCCCCGCTGGCGCTCATCGGTGCCGCTCCCGCGTTCGCGGCGCCTCCGGGACTTCGCGACCGCGTGCTCGACGCCCTCGGCGCCTCGGGCGCGGGGCCCACCTCCGGCGACACGTCGACGCAGCTCGACTCAGCCCAGCCGACGCACCTGGCCTCATCACAGCGCGGAGGCTCCACCCGCTCGCGCTTCGACTCGGCTGGCTTCCCGAAGGGCCTCTCGGTTGTGCAGCGCCTCGGGACCGCCACCGTTGCTGGGGTCGCGGCGTCGGCGTTGATCGTCGTGGGCGGTGTGACGGTCATCGGCATCGATGACGGTCCGCCGGAGCTCCCGCCGTTGATCGCAGCGGAGGCTCCCGACAACTCCATGCCAAGTGTCGTGCTGACCTCTGACACGACGACGACCACCGAGGCTCCTCAAGCGGTGGCGAGCGAGCAGGTGTCGGTCACCACGACCGCGCCGTTGGTCATCGAGTCGACGACGAGCACTACGACGGCACCACCGACGACGGTTCCGGTGACCGCCCCACCGGCCACCGCGGCGCCAGCGACCACTGCGGCACCAACCACCACCGCGCCACCGACTACGACCACAACCACGGTCGCGCCGACGACCACAACGACAACCGTCGTGAAAACGGCACCCACGCTCACCGTCCGTCAGCTCCCGTGCATCGACACCGGTGAATCGACGTTCACCGACGTCACCGTGACGATCGACGTCACCGAGGGCGACGGCGACACCGTGACCGTCGGTGGGTCCTACTCATATTTCGACGGCCGCGTGACGGAAACGTTGGTGCCGATCTCAGGAGGCACGATCTCTGGCGACTCGATCCTCATCGCCGGGAGCGGCACCGCCACCTTCACTCTGCGGTTGAGCAACGACAACTACGACGACACCGTCGAGGTCGCCGCCACCGCGACCGACTCCGAGGGCACCGACTACGACTGGATGACCTTCCTCACCGACCCGTGCGGGGTTACCCCGACGACCACGACCACCACGACCACGCTGCCCAACATCGCGCCCGCTGGAACGCTGACCGCGACGTGCACCGCCTCCAGCAAGGGAGGCGTCATCGAAGCCGTCGTCAAGGTCACCGACAGCGACGGCGACGACGTGACAGTGAGTGTCTCGAGCCTCGCCGGTCCGCTCTACAGCAGCGGTGCTCTTGAGAAGACGATCAACGGCGGGAGCGGGACCCTGATGTTCACCGCGACGAGAACGGCGTACACCGGCACCGTGGCCCTGAGCGCGACCCTCGACGACGCCCGCGACACCGCCACGCTGTCGACCACCGTCACCTGCCCGTGACACCGGCGAACTAGGGTTCGTTCACCGACCTCCCCTCCACGTCAACACCAAGGAGGGACCGTGTCGATCACGGATCGCCAGCGACTCAAACTTCTCCGCACACTCGAAACCGTCATCGGGCCCGAAGATGCGAGCACTCTGATGGACCACCTGCCTCCTGTCACCTGGGCCAATGTGGCGACTATCGACCACGTTTCAGTGGTCGGCGACCAGACCACGAAGGCGCTGCGCGGTGAGATGCAGGTGCTGTCCACCCAACTCCGTAGCGAGATGCACACGCTGTCGACCGAGCTCCGAGGCGAGCTCAATGAACTCCGCGTTGAGCTCCAAAGCGAGATCGCCGGACAGGTAGCGCGACTCGAGGTAGCGATCGAGCGGGGCTTCCGCCGCCAGATCCTCGCCCTCGGCACGCTCGGCACCGCATGGTTCGCCATCGCAACAACGATCCTGCAACTCGCGAAGTGAGCGCTCTCCCCTGAGCGATCTCATGAGCACCTCACACTCCGTTCACGGCGACGGTCGCGTCGTCTCCATCGATGCCCTCCGCGGCCTCGCGGTGCTCGGGATACTCCTCATGAACGTCGTGAGCTTCGGTCTGCCCGACCCGGCGTACTTCAACATCACCAACGACGGCGGCGATGGGCTGCTCGATCGCGCGGTCGGCCTCCTCGGAGAGGTCCTCATCGACCAGAAGATGATGGGTCTGTTCTCGGCGCTCTTCGGCGCGAGCATCGTGCTCTTCATCGATCGTGTCGGCGCTCGCCGGCGTCATCCCATCGTTCTCAGTTGTTGGAGGAACCTGCTCCTGCTGGTGATCGGTCTGGTCCACGCCTCCTTCTGGGAGGGCGACGTACTGATCACCTACGCGTTGTGCTCCCCCATCCTGCTCCTCGCGAGGAAACTCCGGGGCCGCACCCTGGTGGCGCTCGGAGCGTTCTGCATGACCCTCACCG
This sequence comes from Acidimicrobiales bacterium, assembly GCA_030828465.1. Classification (GTDB taxonomy): domain Bacteria; phylum Actinomycetota; class Acidimicrobiia; order Acidimicrobiales; family Ilumatobacteraceae; genus Casp-actino5. Next base: position 3,732 of record JAURCL010000065.1, read on the forward strand.
CCGCATCGGGGCCCCTCGCGCAGATGATCCTCAACTCCTCCGGAGGAGCCGGACAGCTCGGTTGGTACTGGTTCGACCAGGACCTCGACGCCGCACCGGTCGTGGTCACCTTCTTCGTCACCGACAGCTTCCTCCGCGCTCTCGGCATGATGCTCATCGGCATCGCGATGTACCGGTCCGGGGTGCTCGATGGTTCCCGCTCACACGAGTGGTATCGACGCGCCGCCATCGCCGGCCTCGGCACCGGAATTCCTCTCACGATCGCCGGAGTCGTGTGGATCGGGGCCACGGGTCACTCCTGGCGTCACGCCCTGGCCTCGAACGCTCCGACCACACTCGCGACAGCGCCCATGGTGATCGGCCTGGTGTCGACGGTGATGCTGTTGCTCCATCGCCGACCCAAGTCGCTCGACCGCCTGGTCCCCGTCGGCAGGATGGCCCTCACCAACTATCTCTCCCAGACGGCCATCGCGCTGTTCGTCCTCCAAGAGGTGTTCACCCGAGGCGAATTCGACCGAGCCGAACTCCTCCTGTTCACGTTCGCCGTCTGGGCGCTCCAGATCATCTGGTCGCAGTGGTGGCTGACCCACTTCACACAGGGGCCGACCGAGTGGCTCTGGCGTGTTGCCACCTACCTCCGCTGGACACCGATCCGACGCTGAATCCCTCCTGATGGGCGGTCCGGCACCGGAGCCCCCAGTTACCCACCGGTAGGCTCCGACGGATGTCCGCAGGGCTCGACGCCGACGCGCCCCTGCGCATCGCCTACCTCACCTACCGTGGCAAGCCCCACGTCGGTGGACAGGGCATCTACACCCGTCACCTCACCAAGGCGCTCTGCGATCTTGGGCACTCGGTCGAGGTCTTCGGTGGCCAGCCCTATCCGGTGCTCGACGACCGCGTCCCGCTCACCGAACTGCGCAGTCTCGACCTCTTCAACGACCACTACCCCGGCCGTTTCCCGGCCTTCTGGGAGTTCAAGTCGCGCTTCGACTTCCTCGAGACCGCAGTGTTCTCCACCGGCGTCTTCCCGGAGCCGCTCGCGTTCAGCGCCCGCGCGAACCATCACCTGTCCAAGCGCCTCGGCGAGTTCGACCTCGTCCACGACAACCAATGCCTCGGATGGGGTATCGCGCGACTCGAGCGCAAGATCCCGACGGTCGTCACCCTCCACCATCCGATCACCCGCGACCGCATGCTCGAGATGGACGCGGCGCCGAACGCCTACCGGCGGTGGTCGATCGGTCGCTGGTACTCCTTCGTTCGCATGCAGGGCAAGGTGGCCTCGCGTATGCCGAGAGTCGTGGTGGTCAGTGAGAACTCGATCCAGGACATCCACACCGACATGGGCGTCGAACTCGACCGCATGCGACTGGTCCCCGTCGGCGTCGACCCCGATCTCTTCCGGCCACTCGACGATGTCTCCCGTCGCCCCGGCCATCT
>JAURCL010000066.1 GCA_030828465.1 Acidimicrobiales bacterium
TAGGTTCAGCCCATGGCCCCGCAGGCACGCGACGTTCGGCCCGCGGCCCACTCCGACCTCGCCACCCTGGTCATCACCGGCCATCGGGCCTTCGCCGACGATCCGGTCATCCGCTGGTGCTTTCCCGACGACGACGACTTCACCGCTAACGGGCACCAACTCTTCGAGTGGATCCTGGCGCGCGGCCTCGCCCGTGGCACCCTGTGGTGCACGCCCGACGGTGTCGGCTACGCCAACTGGGTCGCACCCGGTCGCCCCAACGTCGAGATCGACGACTCCGACAGTCCGGAGGTGCCGCTCTGGCGGCTCGAGCGCTACGGCGCGATCGACGCTGCCTTCACCGCCAACACCCCACCGGAACCCCACTGGTATCTCGCCATGATCGCCACCCATCCCGACTGGCAACGTCGAGGCGTCGGCGCCGCCCTCATGGAGGTCGTCTTCTCTGAGGCCGATGCAGCCGGGCTCGGTTGCTACCTCGAGACCGAGACCGAGGCCAACGTCGCCTACTACCGACACCACGGTTTCGAGGTGCGCACCGAATGGGACCTCACGGTCGCGGGGGAGCGGCCTGACGAGCGCGGCCCCCACATGTGGGGCATGTGGCGCAGCCCGCGCTGACTCAGCCGTACTTGTTGCGTCGACCCATCTCGCGCTCGACATCGCGAGCGGCATCGCGCGCCGCGATCGCCTGACGCTTGTCACCCTTGGTGCGGCCCTTGCCGATACCGAGCTCAACCTTCACCCGACCGTCGCGGAAATACATCGACAACGGCACCACCGAGACGCGCTCGCGGTCGATCCGGTCGGCGAGCCGCTTGATCTCCGCCCGATGCAGCAACAACTTGCGGGAGCGCTCCGGCTCGTGCGCGCCGTAACCGATCGCGAATGAATAGGGGGCGATGTGCACGCTCTCGAGCCACATCTCACCGTCGCGGATGCGCGCGTAACCATCGGCGAGTTGCACCTGCGCCTCGCGCAGGCTCTTCACCTCGCTGCCGAGCAGTTGGAGACCCGCCTCGATCGTGTCGACGATCGAGTAGTCGTGGCGGGCCCTCCGGTTGCTCGCGATGAGATTCGTTCCGGGTGGGGACATGGTCGTGTCAGGCTACCGACGCCTCGGAGACCCCTTTGGATATGGTGCCCTCGTGCTCCGCATGAGTCGACAGGCCTTCGACGAGATCGTCGACCTCGCCGTTCGCGAGTACCCCCTCGAAGCCTGCGGACTGCTCGCAGGGACCGACATCGACGGCGAGGCAAGCGCGCCCACCTTCCACGCCTGCCGCAACCTCGCGGCCTCCGCCAAGCTCTACACCGTCGACCCGGCTGATCATCTGCGCGCCGAACGCGCGGCCGATGACGCCGACCTCGACATCATCGGCGTGGTGCACAGCCACACCCACACTGAGCCGTACCCGAGCGCCACCGATGTGCGAGATGCCCCCGACCCCGGCTGGCACTACGTGATCGTCTCGTTGAAGCGCGACGCCCCCGAGATGCGCTCCTACCGCATCGTCGACGGGCAGATCTCCGAGGAGCGACTCGTCATCGAGTGACGTGGCGCACCACGGCCGGCGGTCGCTCGACCCCGGCCGGAACCGACTCGGCCCAGCCGAGGTAGATGATCCCGATGATCCGATCACCGGGTTCGAAGCCGCACAAGTCGAGGGTGTGGGGGCCGTCTAGCACCGGCGCCGTCGACCAGAACGAGGCGAGCCCCTCGGCCGTCGCGCCGAGCAGCAGGTTCTGGATACCGGCCGCGACCGCGTCGCGGTTCTCGTCATGAAAGGTTGGGTGGTCATCGGCAGCGCAGCCCACCACCAACACCGACGGGGTGCGCGCGTACTTCGTGGCGACCTTGGCGAGTTTCCCCTCATCGGTCGAACCCGAGTCGATCAGATCCTGACAGCACGCCTCACCGAGACGGAGACGTCCATCACCGCTGAACGCCGCGAACCGCCACGGCCAGGTTCGCTTGTGGTTGGGCGCCCAGGTGGCCAGCTCGCAGAGGCGATCGATGACCTCCGCGGGAACGTCCCGCTCGCGATCGCACACCATGGAAGTTCGACGGGATCGGATGACCTCCGCCAGCACCGCCGCCTCTGATCCGTCGTGGTCACGCGCGTCCGCCATTCGCCCATCATCGCATCGACCACCCCCGCCGGCACCGCGTGCCACGATGCGCGGATGCCGGCATCGGGTCCCCGACACGCGACATCCGTCGCCGCCGTCACCGCCGCAGCGGTGCTCTTTGCCACCACCGGCACCGCCCGCTCGCTCGGACCCGACGGGGCCGATGCTTGGACGGTCGGGACCTGGCGCATCCTCGTCGGCGCGCTCGCCCTCTGGGCGGTTGCCGGTTCGTCTCCGAAGCCCGGTCGCGTCAATCCTGCATCGAGGCGCGTTCTCCTGCTCGGCTCGATCGGTGTCGCCGCCTACCAGCCCGGATTCTTCATCGCCACCGACCGGTGCGGCGTCGCCCTCGGAACGCTGATCGCGCTCGGCAGTGGGCCCGTCTTCACGGTGGCGGGCGAAGCGATCACTCGGGGAAGTCGCCCCGGTCGACGGTGGTGGTTCGGCACCTTCGCAATGATCGCTGGAGTCGCGCTGCTCGGTGCCGGGGATGACTCCGCCGGTGTCACGCTCGACGGCTGGGGTGCGCTCGCTGGCCTCGGCGCGGGCGCCGGCTACGCCCTCTACGCGGTGGCGACCCGTCGCGCGATCGACGCTGGGGTCGGATCGACCCGTGCGCTCGCCTGGCAGTTCACCCTTGGCGCCGTCATCTTGTCGCCGGGTCTGCTCATCGCCTCATCGGACGGACTGAGCGACGTCGACGGGATCCTCATGATCACCCACCTCGGCGTGCTCACCGTCGGTCTCGCCTACTTCCTCTACGGCGTCGGCCTGCGCCACCTCGCCCCGGCCACCGCCGTCTCGATCACGGTCATCGAGCCCGTGGCCGCGACCGCGATCGCCGCGATCGTCCTCGACGAGCGGCCGTCAACGCTCGGATGGATCGGCGCTCTCGTCGTGATCGCTGGGTTCTCGCTGCTCACACGGCGCGATGGGCCCTCGCGGCAAGCACCCCGAGCGCCACGAACACCGACCCCGACACCCAGCGCCTGACCACGCCGAGCGCGCGTCCGCGCAACAGCAGATCTCTGAGCGTCGACGTCGCGATCGCCCAGGTCGAGTCGCTCAGCACACCGAGGACGACGAACACGATGCCGAGCACGAGCACCTGTCGCCAGGCCGCACCCCGCGCGGGATCGACGAACTGGGGAAGATACGACAGGAAGAACAGCGCCACCTTCGGGTTGAGCACGTTCACGATCACGCCCTGGCCGAAAGCCCGACGGTGGCTGAGCCGCGAGTCACCGAGCGCTAATCGATCCGGTGGCCGGAGCAGGGTGACCAGCCCCACGCCGATGAGGTAGAGCGCACCGGCCCACTTCACCACGCTGAACGCCGTCGCCGAGGTGGCGATGATCGCCGACAGCCCCGCGGTCGCGGCGAGAGCGTGCACGAGATTGCCGAGCTCGAGTCCGGCCACGGAGGCGAGGGCCACCGAACGCCCATCGGAGACACTGCGATTGACCACAAACACCACTGCGGGTCCCGGGATCATCAACAAGACAATCGAGGCGACCGCGAACCCGAGGAGGCTGTCGGCCGATGGCACGATCGCGGACGCTACCTGCCACCATCAAGTCGTGGCAAATACCCCCGACAGCCCGAACCCTCCAGCCGCTCAGTCCTCCCCGACGGCCACCTCGCGCATGGGCGGCGACGGGCTCTCGCTCGCTGTCGACCACTACGGCGACCCGGGAGGCCCACCGGTCGTGCTGCTCCATGGCGGGGGGCAGACCCGGTACGCCTGGGGTGGAGCAGGTCGAGTGTTCGCCGCCGAGGGTCGACACGCGATGTCGTTCGATCTCCGGGGTCACGGCGACAGCGACTGGTCTCCTTCGGGCTCCTACATGCTCGACGACTTCGCCGCCGACGTACGAGCGATCGTCGCCTCGTTGCCCGAGACCCCCGTGCTGGTCGGTGCCTCCCTCGGCGGTCTCGCGTCGATCGTCGCGGTCGGCGAGACGCCGGGCGGCCACGAGCCCATCGCCCGAGCGATCGTGCTCGTCGACGTCGCCCCTCGCATCGAGACCGAGGGACGTATCAAGATCCAGGAGTTCATGCGCGCTGGCATGCGCGGATTCGACACCCTCGACGACGCCGCTGACGCCGTGGCCTCCTTCAACCCCAATCGCCCCCGCCCCCGAGACGTGTCCGGGCTGCGGAAGAACCTGAGAGAACGCGGCGATGGTCGGTGGTATTGGCATTGGGATCCCCGCTGGATCACCAACCGCAGCGGTGTCGATGGTCAGGCGGGCTCCTTTGCCCACGATCGGCTGCGCGAAGCGGCCCGGCGCATCACCGTACCGACGCTTCTCGTGCGGGGTCGGATGAGCGACATCGTGAGCGATGAGAGTGTCCGCGAGCTCCTCGAACTGGTGCCGCACGCCGAGGTGGCGGACGTCGCCGGGGCCGGCCACATGGTCGCTGGCGACCGGAACGACGCCTTCAACCGGGCCGTCGTCGAGTTCGTCGACCGGGTCGCGCCGGTCGGGTGACTCAGCGACGGACCGTCGCGAGCAGCACCGAGGAAATCACGATCACGCCGCCCAACACGGTGGTGGCGGTCGGCTGCTCACCGAAGGCAACCCACACCCACACCGTCGCCGCGACCGTCTCGACG
>JAURCL010000067.1 GCA_030828465.1 Acidimicrobiales bacterium
CTCCGTGCTTCCCGGGGATTCGCTCCTTCAGCTGTTTCAGGCGCACCGGATCGGGATGATCTTCGACGGGCTCCTCCCGCTGACGCTCGGGCTCGCCATCGCTGTGGTGCCGATGCAGTTGGGTGCCCGATCCATCGCCTTCGCACGTCTCGCCCTCACCTCCTTCTACCTCTGGATCGGCGGCATCGTCCTGATCGGTGTGGCGCTCATCGGCAATGGAGGAATCGGCGGTGGAAACGCCCAGATGGTCGACCTCTTCCTCGCTGGTCACGGGCTCATGCTCCTCGGGCTGATCGCGGCGGCCGTTTGCGTAGCGACATCCGTGCTCACCACGCGCGCTCCGGGCATGACAATGCGCCGCATCCCGTTCCTGTCGTGGGCGGCGCTGGTTCAGGCGCTCGGCATGTTGATCTCGCTCCCGGTGATGTTCGGCATGGTCGTCTACCTCTTCATCGACCTTCGCAACGCGTCACTCGTGTTCTCGGGCCCCGACGCGATCGGTGACGAACTCGGCGTGTTCCTCACCCAGCCGCTCACGTTCGTCTTCGCGTTGACGGCGATCGGTGTGCTCGCCGAAGTAGCTCCCGTCGCGTTCGGGCGGCGCCACCCGCTCCGGCCGGTGGTGTTCGCCGGTCTCGCTCTCGTGGGTGTCGGCGCGTTCGCCTCAGTCGCGCTCCGCTCGACGTTCCCGGTCGACTTCGGTGGCGCGAGCGAAGACATCGTGCCCGACCTGGTGCTCCTCGGGCTCTTTCTCGGACTTCCCCTCCTCGGTGCGCTCATCGTGGTGCTTCTGGTGGGGGCCGTCGCGCGGGGAGCCAAGCCGCGCCTCACCTCGCCGCTCATCTTCTCGACCCTTGGCACGCTGATGATCCTCGTCGGCATGCTTGGCACGCTGCTGCACTCCATCGCCGACCTCGAGTTGTCGGGCACGGTCTTCGAGGAGGCAGCGCTCGTCTATGTCGTCTACGGCGCGCTCCTCGCCGGGATCGGTGGGTTGATCCACTGGTCACCGAAGCTCTCCGGCCGCATCGTCGCCGAGCGCAAAGTCCTTCCGCTCGCCGGCCTCGGCCTGATCGCCACGATCCTCGCCTCGTTCCCCCACTACATCGCCGGCTTCCTCGGTCAGCCCGCAGCCGTCGGGGTCTACAGCGGGGTGGATGGCGCAGGGATTTGGAACACCGCGGTGCTCGCCGGCCACGGTTTGATGGCCCTCACGGTGCTCGCTTCGATCGTGGCGATCGCCACCGGTGAGCGGGCTGAGGCATCGCAAACCAATCACTGGTGCGCGCACACCCTCGAGTGGACGCTCCCGTCGCCGGCACCCGCCGACAACTTCGCTGCCCTGCCAACCGTGGCGTCGGCGGAGCCGGAACTCGATCAGACTCCGATGTCCGAAGGGAGCCCCTCGTGACCGTCGCCCTGCCCGCCGGCCCGGCTCCTGCTCCGCGCCGCCAAATCTTCGTTGGGACCACGCTCGCCGGAGTCGGCATCGTCATGCTGATCGGCGGAATGAGCACGCTGTGGCTCAGGGTCCGCGACGCTGTCGTGTCGTCGGGGGAGCGCTTCCCGGTCGACTACATCATCCCCGAGGTTGCCACCAACGTCATGTTGATGACCGTCGGCGCGCTCTGCCTCTTCGCCCAGTGGGCTGTGTACTCGGCGCGCCGAGGTGATCGCGCTCACACCGGTCTGGCCCTCGGCGTGGTGCTCATCATGGGCATCGCGTTCATCAACGCGCAGGCGTTCGTCTACTCGCAGATGGGCATGCCACTCGCGGAGACGTCCTACGCGACGCTGTTCTACGCCCTGACCGGAACCATGATCGCGATCGTCGTCGGCGGACTCGTCATGACTGTTGTGGCGGCGTTCCGGTCGCTCGGCGGGCGCGACCGAGACTTCGAGATCGTCTCCGCTCACGCGCTCCTCTGGTACTTCATCGCGGCCGCCTACGCGGTCGTCTGGTTCGTCGTCTACGTCACGAAGTGAGAGCAACCGACTGATGTTCACCACCGGCTCCAAACTCCTCATCGGCTCGAGCGTTCTCGCGCTCCTCGCGACCCTGCTGTTCGGGATCTTCGACGGCGGTCTGCTTGGTTCGGTCGCGCTGATCTCGGCGACCGTCGCGCTGTCCGTGCTTGCTGGGATCAACGTCTTTACCCGCGACGCGAACGTCGGCTCGGACGAGACCGAGTCCTTCGGTGGAGCGGCGGCCGCGTCGGGTCGCCCCGGGGCGAGCATGTGGCCGTTCACTATCGGTCTCGCCGCAACGACGATCACCCTCGGCCTCGTCACCTACACCGCGATCTTCGTCCTCGGCCTCATCCTGCTGATGGCCGGCCTCGTCGAATGGCTGGTGCAGGCCTGGTCGGAGCGGGCCTCTGCCGAGACCGGCCACAACTCGGAGGTGCGCGCTCGCATGCTCCACCCGGCCGAGATGCCCGCTGGAGCCGCGATCGGTCTTGGCGTCGTCATCTACGCGTTCAGCCGGGTCATGCTCGGTCTCCCCTCCAAGACGTCGACCATCGTCGCCTTCTCGGTGGTGGCCATGATCGTCCTAGCCATCGGCTCGTTGATCGGCTCGAGGCGGACGATCTCCGCACCCGCGATGACCGGCGGGTTCGCCATCGCCGCTGTCGTCCTGGTCTCCGGTGGAGCCGTCGCGGGGCTCAACGGCGAGCGGGAGATCGAAGAGCACAACACCACGGCCTACTACGCGGCAAAGGACCAGTGCGGAGCCGAGGAGATCTCCGCCGACGAGCACGCCAGCCAGACCGTGGCCGGCAAGGCGAGCTCAGCCGCCGAGATCTTCCTCACCGAGTCGGGCACCATCGAGTTCCAGATGCCAGGGGATTCCTCGAGGCGGAGCGACGCGCTGCAGCTCCCGCGCTCCAACCCCAACAACCTGCTTATGCGGAACGAGTCGTCCGAACCACGGCGGTTCGTGATCGATCTCGCCGAGGGCTATGAGGGTTCGCCGCCGCGCATGTGCACTCAGATCATCGAGGAGGGTGGCGTTCAGTTGTTGACCGTGGAGTTCGCCGTCCCGAGCTTCGCTCCCGAGGTGGAGGCGGTGGGTGGCTACCGCTTCACCGTTCCCGGCGTCGAGTCCGCCTCACTCGAAGTGGTCGTGCCATGAGTCATGCTCGCTTCACTCGGCACGTTGTCCGGACCAACCGTAGGATGCGCTCTGTGATCACCTCCCGACGTCTGATCGCAGCGTTCGCCGCAACCGCCCTCCTGTCGTCCTGCGCCTCCGATGCCCCTCAGGACACGTGGAAGCCGGCCGGTGAGAACGCCCAGATGATCCATGATCTGCAGTGGCCGATCTTCTTGGTGGCGGGCATTGTCGGTGTCATAGTCCTGGCGTTCATCGCGCTGATCGTCGTGAAGTTCCGCGACCGCGGCCAAGCGATGCCCGAGCAGTCACACGGCAAGGCCTGGCTGGAGTATCTCTTCATCGCCATTCCCGCGGTCATCCTCACCACGATCGCCATTCCCACCGTTGGGGTGGTCATGGCCCTCGCCGACACCGACGACACCGAGTGCATCATCAACGTGACCGGTCAGCAGTGGTGGTGGGAATACGACTACCCGGTTTCGGCCGACGGCACGATCTGTGGGTTCACTCCCTCCGTCGCCGATGCATCTCCGATCATCACGTCCGGTCAGGTGGTGATTCCGACCGGCACGAAGGTGCTGCTCAGGGGCACGAGCCGCGATGTCATCCACAGCTACTGGATCCCTCGACTCAACGGCAAGCGCGACATGGTGCCGGGTCGCGTGCACTACCTCCGACTCCAGTCGGAGACGCCGGGTATCTACGCCGGACAGTGCACGGAGTTCTGCGGACTCTCGCACGCCAACATGCGTATGGAGACGATCGCCCTTGAGCCCGCTGACTTCCAACGTTGGCTCGACAACGAACTCGAGCCCTACGCCGCGCCCGTGGACGGCTCCCTCGCAGCCGAGGGTGAGGCGACCTACATCGCTCAATGCGCCCGGTGCCACCAAGTGAATGGTCTTGTTGATGACCGCGGCACCGACGATCCGTCCGATGACAGCCTCGTCGTGTCGTATCCCGACCAGTTCGTCTACAGCGGTGCCGCTCCGAACCTGACCAACCTCATGGGCCGCAACACCTTCGCCGGTGCCACCTACGACCTGCTCACCGACGAGTGCCGAGCCGACGTCTGGGAGGCCGACCCGTCCGAGTTCGGCGATCTCTACCTCGAAGGGGTCACCGAGGACTGCCTCAACGAGATCGAGCTCCGCGAATGGCTCCGCAACTCCCCGGCGAAGAAGCCGATGTACGCCGACCCGGAGATGCTGACCGAGACCGACGGCAAGACCCGCGGCATGCCCTACCTGGCCCTCTCAGAGGACCAGATCGACCAGTTGATCGCGTACCTCCTCGAGCGGAAGTGAGGATCTGATGGCCATCATCGAACGTCCGAGCGCGCCGGCCCTCGACACCCCGTCGGTGCCGGCGGTCGCAACCCCGTCCACCTCCTACGGCGTGTTCCGCCGACCGGTCGAGACCACTGGGTGGAAGTCGTGGCTGTTCACGATCGACCACAAGAAACTCGGGATCATGTACGGCGTCGTCGCCATGGCCTTCTTCATCATCGGCGGCATCGAGGCGCTGCTGATCCGAGCCCAGTTGGCCGGCCCGAACGGCACCGTGCTCTCAGCCGACAAGTACAACCAG
>JAURCL010000068.1 GCA_030828465.1 Acidimicrobiales bacterium
ATCGCTCAGCGATGGCAGCGCGTCCGGCATCGGGTCCTCGGTGGTGATGCACCACGGGACGACGGGGGACGAGACGACACCGATTGCCAACATCGGCCAGGCGTAGCGCGAGGTCGACATCCTCGTAGTAGGCCGGCACGAACAGCGGGTCGAAACCACCGATCGTCTCGAACGCCGATCGGCGAACCAACCAGCATGCGGCTGAGGCGTAGGTGACATCCCGCTCGCGCATGGCATCGGCGTAGGGGACCTCGCTTCGATTGCCGCCGACACCGATGGTCACTCCGTCAGCGTCCACCGTCGCCCCCGCCTCCTCGAGATCACCGTTGCTGGTGAGGAGCGGCGGAGCAGCGATCGCGATCGACTCGTCGCTCTCCAACGCACCGATGAGCGGCTCAAGCCATCCCTCGACGAGTTCAAGGTCGGGATTCAGTAGAGCGATATAGGGCGAACTCGACCGCTCAACACCGAGGTTGTTGGCAGGACCGAAGCCGATGTTCTCTTGCAGTTCGATCGCCTCAACCCAATAGGTCAGGTGCACGACGTCAGTGATCGCCGTGACCCCGTCAGCGTCGGGTTGGATCACCAAGGTCATCTCGACCGGCAGACCGACACCGCTCGTCGTCCGATGCAGCGACTCGAGCATCGGCGCGAGGGTCGGCGTCGCCCCGTACGTGACCGTCACACACTGGACGGAACTCACCGACGACACCTCAACCGAGTTGGACGATGTTCTTCGCGCCCGAGACCGACCACTCGCTCGCGATATGCGTGATCCCGGAGTCGAGGCTGGTGAACTGACGCACGTCGAAACGGATCCGCCGGTCCCACCAGTCATACGGCTGAATCTCGGTCTGGTTGGTGATGGCGACGGTCAGGTCGAAGGTGCCTTCGAGGAGGGGCAGATGCGGGATCTCGATGGTTACCTCGGCCGGACCGTCGAGCATGCCGATCGAAATGCCGTTTCGACGGCTCGACGACGACCACACGGTGTGACCGTTCATCTCGTCGATGCGGGCCACCAGCACGGTGTCCTGAATCGGCGCGTGCGCGTTCAAGTGCACCTTGATCGTGAGTGATTCGAGGGTTCGTGGGTGGTCGACCCGGTTGCCGTCCGAGTCGAGAAGATCCACCGAGGTGATCTGGATCTCGCCGCTCCCCCATCGGGAGCCAAGTTCATCGGGTGCCTTCTTCGCCTCATGGCTGTCGCCCCGGTAGGCGGAGATCACGTCGCCGGCGGGGCCGACGGCTTTCAGATCGCCGTGGTCGATCCAAGCCACCGTCTCACAGAGTTGCTCGACCTGCCCGAGGCCGTGGCTGACGAACACGATCGTTCGGCCCTCACGGCGGAACTGTTCGATCTTCTCGGCGCTCTTGCGCTGGAAGGCCTCGTCGCCGACGCTGAGGACCTCGTCGACGAGGAGCACCTCGGGTTCGACATGCGCAGCGACGGCGAAGCCGAGTCGGACGAACATGCCAGAGGAGTAGTTCTTCACTGGCGTGTCGATGAAGTCCTCAAGGCCGGCGAAGTCGACGATCGAGTCGAAACGAGCGGCGATCTCCCGCTTCGAGAGTCCGAGGATCGCGCCGTTCAGGAAGACGTTCTCGCGACCGGACAGTTCCGGGTGGAAGCCAGCGCCGAGTTCCAGCAGGGCGGAGATGCGACCGGAGATCTCGACCGATCCACGCTCGGGGACAAGGATCCCCGCGAGGCACTTAAGCAGGGTCGACTTTCCGGAGCCGTTCGACCCGATGACACCGAAGGTCGTCCCGACCGGCACCTCAAACGACACGTCCTTCAGCGCCCAGAACTCCTCGAAGCGCGCACGGCGCCCGCGAAGGATCGCGGCCTTCAGGAACTGATTCCTCTCGTGATAGAGCCGGAAGCTCTTCCAGAGATCGTGGACGGCGACTGCGGGTGCGGACATGGGTCTCTTCCTCGGCACCGGACCTGGCCCTCAGGCCGCCGGTTGCCCAAGCGTAGGCCGGTCGGCGCGGTCCGACCCCACCACCGACGCCGACTCGGCGCTGGTTAGGCTCCCGATTCCATGAGCGTGGTGTCCGACGTCGTCGCCTCGCGCGAGCTCCTCTGGAACCTGACGCTTCGCGAACTGCGCACGAAGTATCGGCGCTCCTTCCTCGGGTGGACCTGGTCGATGCTGAACCCGTTGGCGAACGTGGCCATTTATTGGTTCGTCTTCGGGGTGTTGTTCAACGCCAAGGCACCTCAGGGCGATCCGTCGGGTCTGACCGGTTTCGCCTTCTACATGCTTGTCGGCCTGCTGCCGTGGAACTTCTTCTCGTTGGTGAACACCCTCGGCATGGGAGCGATGTCGTCGAACGCCGGACTGGTGCGACGAGTGTCATTTCCCCGCGAGGTCCTCGTGTTCTCCAATGTCGGTCACGCGGTAGTGCAGTTCCTGATTGAGCTCGGGCTGTTAATCGTGGTGCTGCTGTTTGCCGGCAGCGCCCTGCTTCCCTACATCCCAGTGGCTCTCGGGCTCACCGTGTTGCTGGCGATCTTCGCCTCGGGTTTCGCGCTGGCACTCAGCACCCTGTCGGTCTATTTCAAGGACCTCGGATATCTCTGGTCGATCGTGATGCAGGTCTGGTTCTTTCTGACCCCCATCATCTACGGCCCCGAGATCGTGCAAGACCGGGTGCCCGAATGGGGTCAGTGGCTCCTCCGGCTCAATCCGATGGTGCATTTTGTGTCGGCCTATCGCGACTGCTTCTACGACAATCACCTGCCGGGGATCGGCAAAATCCTCGTGCTCATCGGCTGCACCGCGCTCAGCCTCGTACTCGGCTGGACGATTTTCGCCCGAATGGGCAAACGGCTCCCCGAAGAGGTCTGAGCGTCGCGCGACGCCGACCTCGCTAGCCTCCCGGCGGGGGTCTCTCATGATTGAACCGGTCGAACCTCAAGTCTGGAATCGTGCCGAGCGGTCGCACGTCCTTCGAGACACCGACTCCATGTCGCAGGAGGAGTTGCGCCTCGAGGTGTGGCGTCTCCGCGATGAACTCGCCGGAGCCGAAGCGTCCCTCGCCGGGCTCCGCGCCCAACTCGAGGGCCGTCAACGTGAGTTCCTCGCCCGTCTTGAGATGTCCGGGGTCGCCAATGACGATCACCTGAAGAAGGAGCGAGACCTCTACCGCTCGCAGGTGGAGGAGATGCAGTCGTCAACCACGTGGAGGATCGGTCGGTTCTTCGTCCGGCCAAGCGGTCCCCTCCGACGCCTGCTCGGCCGCTCCTCCGATGACCTCTGAGGTGATCGTGCCCCGCTTCAGCATCATCACTCCGGTCCACGATCCGACCGTTTCGGGTCTGCGGTCGTGTGCAAACTCGGTCTTTTCCCAGGATCACCCTGACTGGGAATGGGTGATCTGTGACGACGCCTCCACCGACTCCCAGGTTCGCGCCCTTCTCGACGAACTCTCAGCGGACGAACGGGTGACCCTGATTCGACGGGAGACGAACGGAGGGATCGTCGCCGCGACCAACGATGCGCTGTCGAGGGCCTCCGGTGAGTTCCTTGCCTTTCTCGATCACGACGACCTGCTGACTGCCGAGGCGCTCACCGTTGTCGATGAGGTGCTCAGCCGCGACGAGCAGATCGACTTCGTCTATTCCGACGAGGACAAAATCGACGACGACGGCAACCTGTCGCAACGGTTCTCCAAGCCGGCGTGGTCACCGGAGCGTCTCCGCGCGCAGAACTACTGCTCCCACCTCTCGGTCATGAGGCGCTCGTTGGTGAACGACCTCGGCGGGTTGCGATCCGGTTTCGACGGCGCCCAGGACTACGACCTTGTGCTCCGCGTGTCTGAGCACGCACGCGCCATCGCCCACATCCCTCGTGTGCTCTACCACTGGAGGATGTCGGTTGGCTCGACTGCGGCCGACGCCGACGCCAAGCCGTATGCGCTCGAAGCGGGACGCCGCGCAGTCGCTGAACACCTGGACCGCGTGGGGGTCGAGGCTGAGGTGAGCCGGACCGACCAGCGATATCTCAGGGTGCGGCGGTCGCCGCATGCGACACCACGAGTCTCCCTGATCATCCCGACGAACGGTGCGCGCGGCCGCGTGTGGGGACAGTCGATGACCCTGGTTGAGAACTGCGTCGCGTCGATCGTCGCCCGCTCCACCTATCCCGATATCGAGATCGTGGTCGTGCACGACATGATCGAGGAGTCGCTCCTCGCTCGGCTGCGCGCCCTCGCCGGGGATCGGTTGGTCGAGGTCCCCTTCGACCGTCCG
>JAURCL010000069.1 GCA_030828465.1 Acidimicrobiales bacterium
TGCGGCGACGGCCACCGGCGCGGCGGCGGTCACCTCGAAGCGCTCCTCGAAGGCATCGAGGAGCTCCTTGAGCTCGATGACGGTCATGTTCGAGATGGCGTCGAGAACCTCATCCTTGGTTGCCATTCTTTTCTCCTTGTGTTGTCGGGGCATCGCCCCGTTCGTGTGTTGTGAGTGGTTGTTCTGGTGTGGGGCGTAGGAACGCTCCACGGGTGGTCCGATTGATCAGGCCGCCTGCTTGTCGATGAGCGCGGAGAGCCCGTAGGCGAAGTTCCGCGGCAGCGCCTGCAGAAGGCCAGCGGTCTTGGTGAGCGGTGCCTGCAGCGCTCCGGCGAACCGGGCGAGCAGCTCCTCCCGCGAGGGAAGATCCGCGAGCGCGGCGACATCGCCTGCTCCGAGGAGCGTCGCCCCGAGGGCCCCGCCCTTCAGGACGAGATTCGGGTTCGACTTGGAGACGTCGCGGAGCGCCTTGGCGGCGGCGGCGACGTCGCCAGCGACGAACGTCAGCGCGGTCGGTCCGACGAGGATCTCTTCGAGACCCTCGAGACCCACCTCACGGACGGCGAAGCGTGCGAGCGTGTTCTTGTAGACGGCGTACTCGGCTCCGGCGGGACGCAGCGAGTTCCTGAGGGACGCGAGCTGGGTCACGGTGAGACCGCGGTACTCGGTCACGAAGACTGCGTCGCTACCTCGCAGGCGCTCGGCGATCTTGGCGACCGTCTCGACCTTCTCGGGACGCGGCGCTCGGACTTCGGCGGTTGCGGTGTCGGTCATGTGTTACCTCCTCTCGAATACTCGGGTGGCTCGCAAGGGCGACACCACGCCGAGCGGTAGGAACCGTTCGGGGAGGCAGCACCTCGGTCGGCGGACGGTTTCCCCTCCATTACCCCTTTCGGGACCGACGGTCTTCGGCGAGCGTTCTTCTGTTGTGCGGGGGACGTTACCGGCGAGCGGCCGCGTCTCCCACCGCCTCAGTCCTGGTCGGGACGGAGTCGGCCGGTGTCGACGCGGACCCCGGGGCCCATGGTCGACGAGACGGTGATCTTCTTGATGTAGCGGCCCTTCGCGCTGGCTGGCTTGGCTCGCTGGATCTCGTCGATCACCGCGCGGAAGTTCGCCTCGATCGCCGGGGCGTCGAAGCTCACCTTGCCAAGTTGGACGTGGACGTTGCCGTACCGGTCTGTGCGGTACTCCACTTTGCCGCCCTTGAACTCACCGACCGCACGGCCGACGTCGGTGGTGACGGTGCCGGTCTTCGGGTTCGGCATGAGCCCTCGGGGCCCGAGGGCGCGGCCGAGACGGCCGACGAGGGGCATCATGTCGGGAGTGGCGATCGTGAGGTCGAAATCCATCTTGCCGGCCTCGATCTCGGCGGCCAGATCGTCGGCGCCGACGATGTCGGCGCCCGCGGCCCGAGCCTCCTCGGCGGCAGCGCCCGTGGCGAACACGGCCACCCGCACGTCGCGCCCAGTACCCGAGGGCAGGGCGACGGTGCCGCGAACCATCTGGTCAGCCTTGCGGGGGTCGACCCCGAGGCGGATGGCCACTTCGACGGTCTCATCGAACTTGGCTGAGGCCATGTCCTTGACGAGACCGAGCGCCTCGGTCGGCGCGTAGAACGTCTCGCGGTCGAACTTGGCGGCCGCGTCCTTGTATTTCTTCCCTGACATGTGAGTCTCCCTCTGTTCGTCGGGTGATCCCCCGGGCGAGGTCGTCCCGGGCCGGATCGGTGTTCGTGAGGCGGCGATCAGGCGATCGCCACACCCATCGATCTCGCGGTGCCGCGCACCTGCTGCTTGGCCGCCTCCATGTCGTTGGCATTGAGGTCGGGCATCTTGATTTTGGCGATCTCCTCGACGTCGGCCTCGGTGATCGTTGCGGCCGTCTCGGTGCCGGGACGCTGGGACGCCTTCTCGATTCCGGCCTTCTGCCGGATCAGCACCGGTGTGGGCGGAGTCTTCAGGATGAAGTTGAAGGTGCGGTCCTCGTAGATGGTGATCTCGGTCGGCACCACCGTGCCGGCCTGCGACTCGGTCGCGGCGTTGTACGCCTTGACGAAGTCCATGATCGCGATGCCGTGCGGTCCGAGTGCTGTACCGACGGGCGGCGCGGGGGTCGCCTTGCCCGCCTCGATCTGGATCTTGACGATCGCTGCGACTTTCTTCTTGGCCATTGGTGTCTCTCTTGCTGTTCGTTTCTCGGGCCGCTCAGAGCTTGGCGACCTGGCTGAAATCCATCTCGACGAGTGTTTCGCGGCCGAAGATGTTGACGAGCACCTTCAACTTGAGGTGATCGGCGTTGATCTCGGCGATCTCTCCCGCGAAGTCCGCGAACGGGCCTTCCTTGACGCGCACGGCCTCGCCGACCTCGTAGTCGAGTTTCGGCTTGGGGCGCGCGGCGGCCTGCTCGGCCGGGGTCTTCGGGGCGAGGAAGGTGCGGACCTCACGACGGCGGAGCGGAGATGGCCGCTGACCGCGATCGTTCTGGCCGACGAAACCGGTGATGTTCGGCGTGTTGCGGATGCAATACCAGGATTCGTCGTCCATCTCGCACCGCACGAGCAGGTAGCCGGGGAACACCTTGCGGGTCACCGTCTGCTTCTTGCCGTTCTTGAACTCCACGACCTCCTCGGTCGGGATGACGACCTCGTAGATCTTGTGCTCGAGATCCATCGACTGGATGCGGGCTTGGAGGTTGGCCGTGGCCTTCTTCTCGTAGCCGGACTGCGTGTGCACGACGTACCACTGGCCCGGGCGGGTCCACGGGTCGTCCTCAATCGGTGCGTCATCGGAATCGGCCGTCGGTTGCTCCCCCGAGTCGGCCTCCGCTCCGGTCGAGTCATCGTCGGCAGTGGCGTCGTCGGAATTGGCCTCGTCAGCCGCGGCATCGGCGGCGTCGGATGAACCATCGGCGTCGCCCGAGGGCAGCAGGTCCCCGGCCGGAATCGACTCGTTGGCGTCCTCAGTGAAGCGGACCTCCGGGTCAAGGAGGCCGGAACCGGGCTCGCTGGTCTCGATGGTGTCGTCGGTGCTCATGTGTAGAACCAATCCATGATCTCGCGGAGGCCGAAGTCGAGACCAGCCACGATCGCGGTGTAGACGACGACGGTCACGGTCACGATCGTCGAATAGCGGATGACCTCGGGCTTGGTGGGCCAGGCCACCTTGCGCATCTCGTCGCGGACCTCGCGGAGATACTGCCGGGGACCGACCTTGTCGCGCTGCGCCGGTCGGGGCGCGCGCGTCGGGGCGCCCTTCTCATCGAGGGCGCCTTGGCGCCGCAGTTGGCGCTTCTGTTCGCGGTTCAGATCGTCGAGTGACATGTCGTTTGGGTCTGTGTGTGTTCTCGTCCCGTCGGGACAGCAGGGCAGGAGGGACTCGAACCCCCGACCGTCGGTTTTGGAGACCGATGCTCTACCAACTGAGCTACTGCCCTCGGGGGCTGGCAAGCGTACCAGCCACCTCCCGTTTGCCTCACCGGTCGGCGAGGCGCACGGAATGGGTCAGCGGGTCTCCTTGTGGAGGGTGTGCCTGCGGTCGTGACTGCAGTACTTGTTCATCTCGAGTCGCTCGCGATCATTGATCTTCGACTTCATCGTGATGTAGTTGCGTCGCTTGCACTCGGTGCACTCAAGGGTGATCTTCACCCGCTTGTCGCTCTTGGCCATGGCCGTTTGTCCGTTTCTCGTTCGTGACGATGCCCGGGTCGGCGATCAGCCGGCCCGGGCACTGTCAGCGTCGTATGTGTTGTATCGACGTCAGATGGGGAGGGTCACTTGATGATCTTCGTGACGCGACCCGCACCAACCGTGCGACCACCCTCACGAATAGCGAACCGCAACCCCTCATCCATCGCGATCGGCTTACCCAACTCAACCGTCATCGTCACGTTGTCACCAGGCATCACCATCTCCGTACCCGACGGCAACTGCACCGTCCCGGT